>CAYROY010000111.1:0-2853 GCA_964426155.1 uncultured Actinomycetota bacterium | reverse complement strand
ATATTGTTTAAAAAAAATTGTTTGTTATAATTTAGTCTAACTTTACAAACCGGCATTTTTGGGAGTAAAAAGTATGGCAGAAATTCTGGATCACCCGCTTGTATCTATCTCCATAGTAAATCTAAACGGCAGGGATTATATAGAAAACTGTCTTAAAAGCCTGGGGGAACTGGATTATCCTGCGGAAATGATAGAAATAATCATGGTAGACAACGGTTCCACCGATGGTTCCGGTGAATTTGTAAAGAAGGCTTTTCCGCATGTAAAGGTCATACAAAACGGTAAAAATAAGGGGTTTGCAGAGGCAAACAACCAGGCTGCACGGCAGGCCTCCGGCGAATATATGGCATTCCTTAACAATGATACGAGAGTGGATAGCCAGTGGCTCATAGAACTGCTAAAGCCTATATATAAAAGCAGGGAAATAATTGCTTCGGGCTCAAAAGTACTCTCCTACGACGGAAAATCGCTTGATTTTGTTGGAGGAATGATAAATTTTGAGGGCAAGGGTTTTCAGGTAGATTACGGTAAGAAGCTTCAGGATGACAGGCACGATATGTACAGTTACCTTCCTTTTGTAAACGGCGGCGCTATGATGATAAACAGGAGCGTGTTTCTTGAATGCGGCGGTTTCGACGGGGATTTTTTTGCATACTACGAGGATGTGGACCTCGGGTGGAGGCTCTGGGTCCTGGGGTATAAGGTCGTTTTTGCACCGGCTTCTATTGTATACCACCACCATCATGGTACCTCGAAGATATTCAGCGAGGACAGGCTGAGATTTTTAAAAGAAAGGAATTCGTTATATTCAGTATTTAAAAATTATGATGATGAGAACCTTGCGAAGGCCCTTTCCGGGACGCTTGCATCAATACTTAACAGGGTATTTGTAGATTCGGATTTTGATTATAAGAAGTATTACGACCTGGCCCAACCGAATGGTAAGGGAAGATCTGCGCAGGATTTTAAAATATTGCCGGGTCCCCTGAGCTCAATGGCTGCAGCCAGAAGCTTTTATGATAATCTTGGAAGCCTTGTTGAGAAGAGGAAGTGGATACAGCAGAGAAGAAAGAGGGATGATAAGGCTGTATTTTCCTATTTTGGGGGCCAGTTCCTCGCAGTTTCCCCCGATACTGATTATCAGAAAAGGCAGATAGATATTTTAAGGGAGCTAGGCATATACAGGATATTTGAAAAGCAGATAGAGAGGAAGATCCTCATAATATCCAGCGAGGTACTGTCGAAGGAAATGGCAGGTCCGGCGATAAGGGTATTTAACTTTGCGAAAGTGCTTTCCGAATATATGGATGTAAAGCTTGCGGTCCCCAACAGGACAGAGATTACCGGACAGGGGTTTGATCTTGTAAATTTCGAAGACGACGGGCAGCTTAGAGAGATTATAAAAGGAAGCGACATCATATTATGCGGGGGGATGACCTTCGCAAAATACCGGAGCATAAAGGATTCCGGCAAATATATCATCATTGACATATATGATCCTTATAACCTGGCAACCCTTGCAGAATACGAAGGGGAGCCTATTAAGAAGCAGCTGGAGACTTTCGAATCTGTGCACAATATTTTTAACGAGCAGTTCTATTACGGGGATTTTTTCATCTGTGCCTCCGAGAGGCAGAGGGACTTCTGGCTGGGAATGCTGGCTGCTCTCGGCAGGGTCAATCCCTATTCATACAGGCAGGACCCGGCACTCAGAAAGATGATAGATGTGGTGCCGTTCGGGCTTCCAGGCAGCAAACCTGTCCATACTAAAAATGTCTTAAAGGGCAAGGTCAGCGGGATAGGCAAAAACGACACCGTCATCCTCTGGGGAGGAGGTATATATAACTGGTTTGATCCCATAACACTGGTAAGAGCGATGGCGCTGGTAGCAGAGGTAAGGGATGATATAAAGCTTTTCTTCATGGGCATAAGGCATCCTGATCCGGAAGTAAGGCAGGCCGATATGTCTGCCAGGACTGTGGAGCTCTCTAAAAAGCTGGAATTGTACGGTAAAAACATATTCTTTAATTTCGGCTGGGTTGATTATGAAGAAAGACAGGATTACCTGCTGGAATCTGATATAGGGATCATAACCCATCCGATGCATGTAGAGACAAGGTTTTCCTTCAGGACCAGGATACTCGACTACCTGTGGGCAGGACTTCCCATAATATCTACAAAAGGGGACAGCCTGAGCGACCTTATAGAAAGGGAAGGCCTGGGAATCACTGTAGAGGAAGGGGATGAAAAGCAGCTGGCGGAATCTATTATAAAACTTGCGCAAGATAGTGATTATTACAGACAGTGTGCTGAAAATATTAAGAAAGTATCGGAAAAGTATACCTGGGACAGGGTTTTAACACCGGTAATCGAGTTCTGCAAAGATCCGGTCTCAAGCGCCCTGAAGGAAAGGGATGATGCAGCCAGAGCCCCCGAAAGCAGAGACATAAAGGGCATGTATTATCCGGTAGGAAGGTTTTTCTACCATCTTTTTCACAGCGGACCTTCAAGCACTGCCAGGTATTTTTCTAATTATGTAAGAAACAGGCGTGCACGGGGGAGATAAAATCGAAAGTGGATGCAGAAAAAAATAAAAGGAAGAAAACAACAAAGAAACAGATAATATTTAGGGTCATCAATATAGTGGTTGTGGTCTCTTTTGGAATATTTCTGGTTTATTATCTTCTGGACCAGATAGAAATATCAGATCTTAAGAGTGCTTTTCTGGGAATGTACATGCCCACCCTTATCATTGCGCTGCTTATAATGCTTGTAAGCAATTTTTTCAGGGCTTACCGAAATAATATACTTGTAGGTTCTGAAAGGATAGGCATGATGGATATGTTCCTTGTA
>CAYROY010000110.1:0-3910 GCA_964426155.1 uncultured Actinomycetota bacterium | reverse complement strand
ACCACCAGAAGAAAAAGATAAAAAATTATAGATTCGGATTACCCCCTGACTTAATAATCTGGAGTTCTCCCCATAAACCGATGCTGTTATCTTTGATTATTATAATGCCTTTCACCTCTTTATATTTCTTATATATATTTATTGACTTTTCTACATCTGAATTTTCCATAATAGAGTTCGCCACTGCTGTGGCGGCTGCATCAGCCATAGCTGCCGATTCTGCCATGACAGTTACAAGATCGCTTTTACCCAGGCTTAGAGAATGTCCCATGGTACCAGAAGACGAGCATACCCCGCATGGTGTCTGTTTTGCATCTATAACTATATTAAGTCTGTCTGAGAAGAAACTGTTTGAAATAAATAGACCTATCCTTACAGATTTTTCACTTTTTATAAAGACATCCCCCCCATTTTCTATCATCAATAACCCGCAATTCCCGGAAATTTTTTCTGCTATTCTGTCGCATACAGCGCCAGCGACAGCCGCCATTGGACCCACACCGAACCTGCATGCAGCACGGCACATCTTTTTTATATAACCAGGGTAATTTTCCTTTTCCTTTATAGGCTCAAGGCTTTTCAAAAATGTCCTATCATGTAAGATTATTCCTTCTAAACAGCTATAGAACGAGATAACAGGTTCCTCCAGATCATTTAATATATCCGCATCACTTGTTATGAAAATGTCTGTATACTTATATCTTAACCTGTAGAAGTATTTGTCTTTTAAAGAAATACTTTTTCTGTATATGCTCCGGCTGTCATATTCCACAGCTGGATCCAGCCTCTTAATGTCCAGAAACTCTGTATAATCCATCTGCTTACCTATTTCCTGCTCTTGCTGCCGTAACAAAAGAATACGAGAAATATAATCACCAGATAAATAGCTGCAGTGGTCAAAAGCATTATCCAGTTTACTGAATCAAAAATATACATGGTCAGCACAAGCACCGGCACCATGAAAGCTGTTGATACAATGCCCAGTATCAGAGCACTTTTTATTCGGGGATTCAATTATATCTATAGACCTCTCTCCATTTTTTATTTATATTACAATACGGCAACTGTCAAAGAAACTGCATCCAGATAAATATATTCGTTTCCTATTATATATAATATCCAAAGCAACTATTCGGGGTTAAGCCCCTGTAAACATGAATATTATTTATTATAAACAATCTGAATTGAATTGCTATAAGATGATCCAATCTTACCGCATTTAAATCAGGAATTATTACTGCAGGATTGTGCCTTATTTTAGGATAGAAAAAGAAGAAATATCCCTGTATAAAGAAAAAATTCCATATATGTTAACCGGCTCCCTGGTTTCAAGCTTCCATGGTAATACCCGGTCTACTCATGATATTGACATAATAATATCTATCACAGGGGATAATGTACCGGCCCGCAGGATAATTATTATGGTCCAGGCTTTCAGGCGAAAGCATGAAACAATATAATGATGCTTTAAGTATTTTCGAGCTTCAGTATAGTAACCTGAATATTGAAATATTTACCTTTACAAAGTAATTTTATCTAGATAAAATTACCATATGAGTAAATATATCAAAAGACTATTAAATATAGACAAAACCCATTCCTCTTTTCTGTGGGGTGCGAGGCAGACAGGAAAAAGTTACTGGATAAAGAATAATTTCAATCCAGAGGATATAATATTGATTGATCTTTTAAAAACAGATGTTTTTGCAGAATATGCCACAAGACCCTCACTGCTTAGAGAAAGATTCCAGGACTCAAAAAAAATAATAGTAATTGATGAAGTCCAGAAAGCACCCATGCTCCTGGATGAGGTCCACTGGATGATCGAAAATAAGAATAAGATTTTTCTGCTTACCGGATCCAGTGCCAGGAAACTGCGCAGGGGGCATGCAAATCTATTGGCCGGAAGGGCATTGAGATATCATCTTTTGCCTTTTTCCTATATGGAAGTCGGAGACATCGACCTGCAAAAAGCAATGATCTCAGGAATGCTTCCTCCCCATTTTTTATCAGACAGACCAGCCGGTCTAATAAGATCTTATGTAGCCGATTATCTTAAGGAAGAAATAGCCCAGGAAGCTCAAATACAGAATATACCCGGGTTCAGTGAATTTTTAAGAGCCGCAGCCCTCACTTCAGGAGAACTGCTTAATTATAATAATATTGCCAGGGAATCCGGAGTAAGCAGCAAGGTGGTGAGGTCATATTTTGATATTCTTGAAACCACAATGCTCGGTTTTAAAATACCATCCTGGAAAAGTTCAAAAACAAGACGTATGATATTGGCCGAAAAGTTTTATTTATTCGATGTTGGCCTCTCTAATTATCTCTCAGGAAGACAGCCAAAACAGGGAACACCTGAATTCGGTAAATCCTTTGAACATCTGATGCTGATGGAATTAAGGGTATATAAATATTATAAAAACCCGGAACTTAAGATAAACTACTGGAGGACCAGCGGGGGCTTTGAAGTTGATTTTATTCTGGGTGAGAAGGATGCTGCCCTTGAAATAAAGTCCGGCAGACAGGTCTATGATATAGACCTTAGAAGCCTAAAAGCACTCAGAGAGGATGGTAGGGTCAGAAATCTTATAGTGATCTGTCAGGAATTATATCCCAGGGAAGTAGATGGAATAAAAATAATACCATGGAAATTGTTTTTAGAGACGCTCTGGGAAGGCGAGTTCGGCGTTTAGAGCAGTACATATCTTTCCAATATTATTGCTATATAAAAAAATTCACCGGGTAAAAATGATAGAATTTACAAACCTGACAACCTGGAGAAAGAAGATAAATTGGACCGGAAAGGCCACTGGTAACATATGAGTCAAAATATGGAGGCCAGGTAGCAGAGTTTGACCCCCTGGCATATATGAATTTGAAAGAAAAAGTAACTGGAGTCATAATATTTAAAATTACAGATGGTAAGATTGTAGAAACTCGGGCAGAAATGGATGCTCTGGGTTGGATGCAACAATTAGATGTAATTTCTGTGAAAGGATAATTCAGGGTATAAAAATATCCTCACCATAATTCATTATTGCGGTTCTAACATTGCGTGCAGTGGCCAGCCAAACAGAAGGGGTTCTCACCCAAATTTCAGGGCAACCTGCTCCCTAAAGTTTAATCTTGACTATGTACATACATTAAATGTACAAACATTTTTTTTGATTGGAACCCAGAAAAGAATGAGTGGCTAAAAGAAAAAAGAGGAATATCTTTTGAGATAATTATATTTCATTTATCACAGGGGAACCTCTGGAAAACAGCAGATTATCCGGATCAGAAAAGATATCCGGGACAAAAAATATATTTTGTAAGAGTTGATGATTATATATATTTAGTTCCCTGCATAAAAGAAGAAAAAAAAGTTTTTCTAAAGACAATAATTCCAGGTAGAAAAGCAACAAAGGATTATAAGAAAAAATTGGAGAAATAAAATGAGATTAGATAAAGAAGAAAAAAATATTCTGGATCTATATGAAAAAGGGAAAATAAAAACCAGGAATCCTACAAAAAAGGATTTAGAGGAAGTTAAAAAAATAGCAGAAAATACTTTCCGGAAAAACCGCCGTATAACCATTCGTTTATACGAACATGATTATATAGGAATTCAGAAGAAAGCTATGGAAAAAGGAATTCCTTACCAAACCTTGATATCAGGAATTATTCATCAATATATTGAAGGCGATCTTTCAGAGAAAAAGACTGGTTTAAATCCAGTTCAGTTTAATTCAATACTTCAATAAATTAGTTCGAAATTTCGCAATCCGGGGCAGCCATTTAAGACAAATGTGTCACAGGAAGAATATTTTTTCAGGCTATAAATTAAATAAAATATTCTAAATTTTCAATAAAAATAATATAATCATCATAATTTTAGTAGCTGAGAAGCTTTCGTTATATTAGT
>CAYROY010000109.1:0-6591 GCA_964426155.1 uncultured Actinomycetota bacterium | reverse complement strand
AAAGTATATCTCTCCGCCGCCCTGTTCGGGAGTCTGTATCAGAACGAGATCCCAGTGTATTGCAGAATTATTATTATTGGATGCCTCATCATAGCATTTTCCGGGAGTAAGATGTAAGCTTCCCATTATCTTTTCATCAAAAAGCGGATCATTTATAGCTTCAGTGATGTAAGGATTAAGTCCTATGGCAAATTCGCCGAGATATCTTGAACCTTCATCTGTGTCGAGTACCTGATTTATCTTTTCAGTGAGGTTTGCAGAAGCTTTAACTATCTTGCCCTTTTTAAAACTGAAATGTATGTTCTCGTATGTGGTGCCCTGATAGACAGCCGGCGTGTTAAAAGAGAGCTCCCCTTCGACCGAATCCCTTACAGGAGCAGTGAAGACTTCACCGTCAGGAATATTGCTCTCTCCAGCGGCTTTTATTGTGGGTATATCTTTTATTGAAAACTTAAGATCTGTCCCCGGACCCTTAATATAAACCTTATCGGTCCTGTCCATAAGCTCTATTATGCTGTCCATTGCTTTTGACATCTTGGAATAATCAAGGGTGCATACATCAAAATAAAAATTTTCAAAGGCCTCAAGGCTCGTACCTGCAAGCTGGGCCATTGAGTTGTTCGGCCATCTGAGTACTACCCATTTAGTATTTTTAACCCTTTCGTCAGAAACTATACTGCTGTAATCCCTCATATATGAATTCATTTTTTCGGATGTGAGGTCCCCCAGTTCATTTATGTTATCATGTGCCCTTATTCCGATATAAGCATCCATATCTTTCATCTGAACCATATCATGCTTTAACATAAGTTCCAGCTGGTCATTTCTGCAGCCAGCTATTATCTCTCTCTGCAGGGTATCGTCCTTCTGGCAGACAAAGGGGACCGCCTCCTTTGCATATATTTCCCTTATGAGTAATTTTACAAGAGGTATAGCAGTGACCCCGTAGAACTGTATAAGCACCTTCTCATCTTTTTTAACATTGCAGGAATAGCTGACCAGTGTTCTTGCGAGTTTCTCTATTCTTGGATCCATTATTGTTTTCCGCCTTTCAAATAAAAATTTTAATTATTATGATCTTTTCTATACCTTAGCCAGAGGGCCATTGCTGTAATCACAATTGATATTATAGCTACATATACAGATATATAAAGCTGATTAATATATCCGGCAGTGTAGAGCACCATACTGTAATTTAGTACTGCATGCGCAACCGAGGATATAAGGTAGAACTGCCATCCGCGGCCCCTGAAAAGCCCCCATCCTGCTATAGCACTTGATGCTGCGTGGAATGCAACTGTAAAAAACCTTTCCCAGAATGGGAGCAGCCCATAAATAATGCCTGTAGTGGAGATAGAGCTTGCAATATTCCAGCCGGAAGCAAAAAGGCTGTTGTGTATCCACACTGCTTCAAAGATACCGAAACCCAGTCCGGCAACGGCACCAAGGATAAGACCTGTTTTTGGATTTGCTGGCGGTTTTATTTTACGCCACATAAATATTACCGGTACAAGTTTTGCTCCTTCCTGCACAAGTCCTGAATAAAGTATCTGTGGTATTATGGCCAGAAGTATCCAGTTCATAAGTATATCCTGGCTCCAGAAAATGTTCATAACATTTGTGGTTAGTGACTGGAGGGGTACCTGAATAAAACATACAGCTGCCCAGGTAAGAAAGGCACTTACGGACATAACGGCCCATGAATATGCCTTACCGAGGACAGGAGTAAAATATGCGGCATACCACACAGCACCGAAAATCAGGCCAAGACCGATGCCTGCGGCCAGGTTATTTAATGATATACCTGGAAAATAAAAACCTGAGATAAATAAATCGAAAATATATCTGCCCATTAAGTACTATCCTTTAGGTTTCACTTATTATTTATTGCTATTTTTTCTCTGACCTGATTTTCTCCCTTGCCTCTTCAAAGAATGTCTCTGCAAAAGAAGTAGAGTAGGTCCTCTGCTCAAAGGACTTTGTTTTCAAAGTATTCAAAAAACCTTTGAAATCATCAAAGTATGAACCATATATGTGGTAGCCGTCTGTTATGTCAACATAGCGCCCCGGTTTTACCGTTTCCCCGATTTTGGATGATATCTTTTCGGCTATTTCCCTCTGGAGATCAGTAAGAGCAAAAATATTCATGAATGCTGCTTTATAAGCATCTCTGGATCTCCAGTGGCTGTTCATGTTAAGGATTAGTCCTTCTTCAGGGTCCTCAAGTATTCTGAACCATGTCCTCTGAAGACATGGAGGCTCATGATGCATTGAATCGATATCCGGGGACCATGTAATAGCCTGGGCTCTTCTTGTATAAAAACAGTTTACAAGATTTTGTATAACAGCATCTATCTGGTTTACGGGACCTATTTTTGAAGGGTAGTTAAAAAGCCTTTCATGATAGCTGTATGACCATCCATGTTTTCCTATCCAGTGATCATGGATGCCGAGCACTACTTCCTGTCTGTATATTTCCAGTTCATCAAGCCCGGTCGGTAATGCGCGGTGAATCCTGGGCTCTGAAAACGGTTCATGGATTACCATTATCATAGTGGCATCACGGCTGGGGGGATCATTGGGCCTGTCATATTGTGTTTTTATAGAAACTCCATTTTCCCAGAGCGTGATCAATGATTTCTCCCAGGTTTCAGGAAGTGTCTTACCTTCCACCTGAAGAACCGGAATGTGGCCGGTATCGAATGTTATCTGTCTGGTGGTTTTTTTATCTGACATTTTATCCCCCTAAAGTATTAGTTTTCTATCAATTAGTTTCCTGCGAAGTAATTTTTTACAGTTTACCATAAAAGGTAAAAACTATTTACCGTGCTTTTTCAAATAAAAATATTTTCTGTTAAAGTCCATTTAACTTTTTTAAGCAAAGTTTAATATGTAAAAAATTTTACAATTATTAATTATTATTTGCTATAATCAAATGAAAATTTATCTCGTAATAACATAAAATAGGAAGGATAATAACCTGGAACTGCCGAAATATAAGCTTACCGAAGAGGAGAATCAGAAAGTAGATGATATTATCTCGCAATATAGAAACAAAAAGAGCTTGCTTATTCCTGTACTTCAAAAGATACAGGATACAATAGGATTTTTGCCTGTGGAGGCACAGAAAAAAGTTGCCCTGGGTATATCGGTACCCGAAAAAGATGTATATGGCGTTGTGACTTTCTACTCATTTTTTACCATGATCCCGCGCGGAAAAAACAATATAAGGGTCTGTATGGGTACTGCATGTTTTGTAAAGGGGGCCGGCAAAATTGTCGAAAAAATTAGCAGTGAGTTAAAGATCAAACCAGGTGAAACTACCCCTGACAGGGTATATTCCCTGCAAATAAACAGGTGCCTGGGAGCGTGCGGTCTTGCGCCTATCATGGTCATAAATGATAAGGTATATCAGAAAGTAGATCCTGATAAAGCCATAGAACTTATTTACAGCTACAAATGAAAGAGAATATGGGCTATAAAGTTTTTTCAATAAAAGAATTAGATGATATTAAAGCAAAGAATATAGAGGGTAACCGGCCCTACGGTAAAAAGGGATGCTATATGGTTACGGTACATCTGGGAACCTGCGGGATTGCGTCAGGAGCGGATGAGATACAAAGAAGTGTCCTGCAGGAAATAAATAAGAGGGAAAATGGCAATGTAATATTTTCTACTTCAGGCTGTGTGGGATTTTGTGCTCTGGAACCCATGATGACCATTGAAGACTATAAAGGAGAAAAGACAACATATCACAGTCTCAAACAGGAGGATGTAGCCAGTATATTTTCTGGCCACATTGATAACGGTAAGATACTATATGAACTAAATCCTATAGTAAAAGATTCAAAGCTTGCAGAATTTTATGATTTTCAGGTTTCAAGAGTCCTCCATAACAGGGGAAGGATAGACCCTTTTAAGATAGATGACTATATTTCATTTGACGGATACAGGGGTCTTTTAAAATCAATAGAAATGGATGATCCAGAAGGTATTATCGGTATAATCTCAGATTCAGGCCTGAGGGGAAGAGGCGGAGCCGGTTTCCCCACGGGTAGAAAATGGGAATTCTGCCGCAGGGCCAGTTCTGACGATGGAATAAAATACGTAGTCTGTAACGGAGACGAAGGTGACCCCGGGGCTTTTATGGATAGAAACCTTCTTGAATCTGACCCCCATTCTGTACTGGAAGGCATGATAATAGCCGGGCTGGCGATAGGTGCAAATAAGGGATATATATATGTCCGTGCGGAATATCCTCTTGCCATAAAAACCCTTTCGAATGCCCTGAAACAATCCATGGAATATGGGTTTGTCGGTAAAAATATTCTCGGAAGCAGGCATGATTTCGATATTGAGATATATCAGGGAGCCGGAGCATTTGTATGCGGTGAGGAAACTGCTCTTCTAAAATCCATAGAAGGCAAGAGGGGCATGCCAAGGCCCAAGCCGCCTTTTCCTGCCAATGAAGGACTTTTTGGAAAACCTACCCTCATCAATAATGTCGAGACTTTTTCAAATGTGCCCCAGATAATTTTAAACGGTGCGGAATGGTTCAATGAGATTGGAACGAAAGACAGTAAAGGCACAAAGATATTTGCACTTACAGGCGCTGTAAACAATGTAGGTCTTGTAGAGGTCCCCATGGGTATACCAGTCAGGGATATCATATATAAGATAGGCGGAGGAATAAAGGGGGACAAAAAGTTCAAAGCGGTTCAACTTGGGGGGCCATCGGGAGGCTGCCTTCCCGAGCAATTGCTTGACCTTCCGGTTGACTATGAAGAGGTCAAAAAGGCAGGAGCTATAATGGGTTCCGGTGGGATGATAGTGCTTGATGAAGATCAGTGTATGGTAGATCTGGCAAGATATTTCATGGACTTTATACAGGATGAATCATGCGGACAGTGCACGCCCTGCAGGGTAGGGACCAGGAGGATGCTCGAGATACTCACAAGAATAACTGAAGGTACAGGAGAAGAAGGCGATATAGAAAAACTGGTAGAGCTGGCCGAGATGATAAAGGAGACTTCGCTATGCGGGCTAGGAAAGACTGCACCTAACCCGGTACTCAGTACTATAAGATATTTCAGGGATGAGTATCAGGAACATATAGATACCAGACTATCATGCAAGAGGCTTCACAGAAAAGCCAAAAGGAAAAAAGTGGAATAGAAAATAGCCTTTTGGGATTGATTATTATAAGGATTTCTTATTACTGCCAATATTTTAATTTATAAGAATAAGTCCAGTTGATATGTGATTTTAACGGGAAAGAAAATATAAATGGGTAATAAACTGCTTAGATTAACAGAAGAAAGATATAAAGAAAAGCAAAGGATCGTGGCACCTCTGGTAGGTTTCCCCGGGGTTAACATGATCGGCAGCAATATAAAGATAGCCCAGCAAAATTATGGCGAACATTACAAGGTGCTTAAAAAGGTTGTAGATGAGTTTACCCCTGATATTATCTTTCCTTTGATGGATCTATCGGTTGAAGCCAATGCACTTGGCAGGTATACGCTATTTCCAAGAGAAGATTCTGCTACTGTGCGCAAGGATAAATTTTCCATAGATGAATTAAAAGAACTGGAAGAGATAAATATCTCCTTTGACAGCAGGGTAAATTGCTATGTCGATACGGTCAAATTGATGAGGATAGGGCTGCCGGAGAGTATCCTTAAAGGGGCATATGTTACCGGACCGTATTCACTTGCAGGTCTTATTATGGGTGCAGATGATGCAGCTATGGCTACCATTATGGATGAAAAAGTCCTGACCCAGCTATGTAATTTTACAACTGAGGTAATTGAAAAATATACAGGGATGCTAATATCTGCAGGAGCAGAGGTGATCTGTATTTTAGAGCCCACGGCAGTGATGCTGGGACCTTCACAGTTTGAAAAGTACTCGGCAAGATATGTAAAGCATATAAACGACAGTTTTAGATTTACGGGTGTAATCACAATTTATCATACCTGTGGCAATACAATGCATCTGGTGGATAAAATGGTCCTATCGGGTGTTGACGGAGTCAGCCTTGATTCCAGAGAGATGGGGGTCTCTCTTAAGGATGTAGCACTGAAAGTCAAAGGTCAGGTTGCAGTTATGGGTAATATAAATCCCTCTTCTACAATTCTTCATGGAAAACCACAGCAGGTCGAAGAGGAAGTAGGGGAACTCCTGGATGAGATGGAGACTTTCCCAAATTTTATTTTAAGCACAGGCTGTGATCTTCCCCAGGAAACTCCCTATGAAAATATAAAGGCATTCATGGAAACGGGACGAAAATACAGAGTTAAATCGTAGACAGGAAATTATAGCCTTACTATTATTAATTGATCAATAAAAATCTATATAAAATCATATCAGCTGTTTTTGCTTAAAGCTGAAATATTCTCCATAACCGATAATGATATGGTCAAGGACATTTATGCCGACTATATCGCAGGATTTGCATAACCTGCGCGTTATCTCTATATCATCAAGGGAAGGTTCGGGATCTCCGCTGGGATGATTATGTAGGAATATAATAGATGCTGCCGAGTATCTAATTGCAGGGTTTATGACCTCCCTGGGATGTACTATCGA
>CAYROY010000108.1:0-4552 GCA_964426155.1 uncultured Actinomycetota bacterium | reverse complement strand
AAGAAGAAACATTTTTAGTAGAATATCCTGTAACAATAGAAGACGACTGGGGCCAGCAGGAAGGCTGTGAAAACAGAAAGCTTGTCTTTGACGGACCGGTTGAGTCAGTAATAGTGGGAGAGACCAACATTGCTTTGTGTCTTAAAGAATTTGGAAAACTCGACAAGGTAAAAGGAGTTGCATACTGGATCCCCGATGATGTACCTGAGCTTTCAGATTCCCCGCAGGTTTTAGCTTCGGGCGGAGTGGATCTTGAAGGTCTTCTGGATTTATCCCCGGAACTGCTTGTAACTTTGATAAGCGGGACCTTATGGGAACCAGCAGTAATCGAGCAGATCGAGACAGCAGGTATAAAGATATATTCCATAGGAAACGTATCAGTACTTGAATATATTAAGGATTACATCACCGAATATGGTTTAATGTTCGAGTCAGTTGAAATTGCCAGTAGACTTGTATCAGAAATGGAAGAAAAACAGGAAAAAGTAAAAAATGCTGTAGAACAAACGGCAAAAAGTGATGATGAAAAACCAGAGGTTATCTACTGCACATCGATTGCCAGTGAATATGGTGACTGGGTCCCGGGTTCAAATACCTTTATTGACCAATTGATCACTGATGCAGGTGGGGTTAACCTGCCCGCCAAACAGGGGATTGAAAACTGGGGTGAATATTCGGTAGAAAAACTCCTGGAATCAGACCCGGATATAATAATAATACCTGTAAGTGAGAATCCTTTTTATCTATTTAAATCTGTTGAGGATTTCACTTCTCATGAAATGGTACAGGAACTTACTGCCGTAAAAGAAGGTATGGTATTTGCAGTAACCGGAGAATATATTAATAACATGAGTTTTACTGCAGCTGACGCGCTTGTCGAATTTACAGAAGCTATAAATGGCATTTCAATAGATTAAAAATATGCCAGGCCGGGTCCGGCATAACCAATATAATATCTAACCGGGGAAGAAATAGTCTATTTTTCTTCCCCGGCTTATACTTATATTTAAAACTGAATAAATTTTTTCCAAATTTTCCCGAACAAGACAAATAAGAAATTGTAATTTAAATCAGAAGTTAAAAATATTTGTACAGAAAATATAGAATACATTATCATTTCTTTATAACAATATTTAACAACTTCACTATAATCTAATATAGGATACCATTATTGATAAAGAAAGAAATAAAATGCAGACGGTAAAGAAGAAAGAAGCAAAAATTATAATGGTGCAGGGAACTGGAAGCCATGTCGGCAAAAGTATCGTGGTGGCAGCTCTCTGCAGAATATTTTTACAGGACGGATACAGGGTCTGCCCCTTTAAATCCCAGAATATGGCTCTTAACTCGTATGTTACCGAGTCTGGTGGAGAGATGGGCAGAGCACAGGTTATGCAGGCTGAAGCTTCCGGTCTGAAGCCTGAAGTTTATATGAACCCCATACTCATAAAACCTGTTGCTGACATTAATGCCCAGATAATATTTATGGGTAAGGCTGTTAAAAACATGACTGCAGTGGAATATGATTCGGAAAAAAAGAAATATTTAAATAAGATCTCCGATATTTTATATAGCATAAAAAGAAAATTTGACATAATAGTTATCGAAGGCGCCGGAAGCCCTGCTGAGATAAACCTTCTTGAAAATGATATTGTAAATATGAAAATAGCAGAACTTGCAAATTGCCCCGTGATGCTGGTCGGAGATATAGATAAAGGTGGTGTTTTTGCAAGTTTTTACGGCACAATAAAAATATTGCCGCAAGGGTACCAGAAATTTTTCAGATGTTTGCTTATAAATAAGTTCAGGGGAGACAGGTCCTTGCTAGATCCCGGTATAGATTGGATCGAAAAAAAACTTAGTATACCCGTAACCGGTGTCATCCCCTATTACAGAGATATCTTCATAGATGAAGAAGACAGCGTTAACTTCGAAAAGCAAATGCCGAAAACCATAAATCGTATCAGTAAAAGTATTGATAAAAAAATAAAGATATGTGTAATATACCTTCCTCACATTTCAAATTTTACTGATTTTAATTCTCTACAACAGCAGAAAGACGCAGTTCTCTTTTATATAACCAGAAAAGAAGAACTTGAGGAAATAAATCCGCATATAATTATAATACCCGGCAGTAAAAGCACCATAAGCGATCTGCTTTATTTAAGAAAATCAGGTCTTGAAAATGTTATAAAGAAATATTATTTTGATGGCTCAATAATAATCGGAATATGCGGTGGCTATCAGATGCTCGGGGAAAAGATCATAGATCCCTACAGGACGGAAAACACCGGTACAGATATCATTAAGGGTATTTCCTTGATCGAGATGGAAACAGTTTTTAAAAAGAATAAATACACAAAACAGGTATCTTTCCGAATAAACCGGGAACTGCTAAGAAGAGTCGGTGGAAATCTTGGCAGGATTATTAGAAATAACGATAAATTCTTACAAAAAGGTTATGAGATACATATGGGTACCTCAAAAATAACAAAAAAGATAAGTAGATACCCTGAAGATAAACTGCCTGCACATGATATATCAGAGCCGCTTCTGGAAGTATCATCAGAAACAGGCGGCACCTACAAAGATGGTTACTTCTATCTTGATAAGGTCACCAAAATATCAATCATCGGGACATATGTTCACGGCGTTTTTGATAATCATGTTTTCAGAGATTTTATACTTGATAGAGTAAGGTATAACTTCGGAATTGAAGGAAGCAATGCCCGATCAGATAACAATGATTTTTACAGGTTTAAGGATGAACAGTATAACAAACTTGCAGACCTATTCAGGAAGAATATCGATCTCAAAAAGATATATAATATAATTCAAAATGGGCTTTAAGTGATTTTTCCATTTTCTTCATGACATTTACTGTTCAGCATCAAGGTAGATTTAATATCTAAGAACATACTTAATAATTTTTTTATTTCAAAAATCATTTCATTAGATCGGCACATATTGTAAAATTATTGATAAATTTTTTAACATTATATATAGCAGCCAGTAAAATATGTCACCTGCAATATTAAAAGCCTTATTAATTACTTCTATAGCAGGACTGTCTACCACCATAGGCAGTATTCTGGGACTTGCATTCAAAAGGGGAAATATTAGATTTATGAGTTTCGTCCTGGGATTTGCTGCAGGGGTAATGCTGGGTGTATCTTTCTTTGAATTGCTCCCTAAAGGTTTTGAAGAAATAGGCTTTTTAAAAGCAAGTATAGCATTTATTGCAGGATTTATTCTCATTTTCATAATAGATTACTTTATCCCTCATGAATATATCGGACAGAAAGAAAGGATTGATGACATAACTGATAGAAAATTGCTGAGGACAGGACTTTTCGTAGCCCTAGGTATTGCCATCCATAACTTTCCTGAAGGAATGGCTACTTTTTACAGCTCCCTGGTAGATATCAAACTCGGTATTGCTATAGCGATTGCTATAGCAATACACAATATTCCAGAAGGTATTGCAGTATCCGCTCCTATCTACAAAGCCACAGGCAGTAAAAGTAAGGCTTTTCTATGGTCATTTCTATCAGGAGTAGTGGAACCTATAGGCGCTATATTGACTGCTTTCATATTTCTTCCATTCCTAAATTCTACCATTCTCGGCTTTATCCTTTCATCAATAGCGGGACTTATGGTATTTATATCAATCGATGAACTTCTACCCATTTCAAAATCATACGGTTTTACCCATATTCCTATATTGAGTTTTATTGCTGGTCTGGTTGTTATGATTTTAAGCCTGGCACTCTTAAAATAGATTTATCCTATATTGAATATCTTATATAAATAATCCTATTTTTTCGATTACTGTGTCTTTAAAAACTGGTATATATTATTTTAATTATTCTTTTTTATTATATACTCTTTTCCGAACCCCAGTTTATTCGCCCATTTCTCAGGATATCCTGCATAGTACCTGTAACTATCCAGTTTGAACAGTCTCCATACAATTGACCTGATAAGCGATGGAATACCCACCACCAGAAGATACAGCCAGCCTAAATACAGCGATTGAATTGAATGTCCATATTCATGCCTGCCTGGGAATTTTTTATCTATGTACTTTTCATTTAAAATTATAAACCTCCCAAGTGATATACCTCCCGGGAATCCCTTCATATAAAAAATACTTGATAATTTATAAGAAATCCTTTTTGTGATTCTTCTTTTGAATAAAATAATAACTAAGGCTGCAAGCACCGTCTGCGGCAGTTCCCATATTATAGCTAGAAATACCTTATACCACTTCATCTTAAGATACCCTACTTTCTGGATTAAAAGATATCTCTATCCCAATAATAATTTTTTAAACTAAACATAATCATCTTTTTCTTCGTTTTTAAATATAATGAAAAAAATATATTTTAGCTATTAAAATTTTTATTTATCATAAAAAAGAAAGGAATAAGAAATGTCAAAATTAAAAATCCTAAAAAAGCTAATGATTTTAGCAATAATAGTTTGCTTTCTATTTACTTTCACTGTATTAGCGACTGGTTGCGGAAGTACACGTTCAGAAACCGATGAT
>CAYROY010000107.1:0-59900 GCA_964426155.1 uncultured Actinomycetota bacterium | reverse complement strand
TTCTTGTTTTTTTCAAGATACATCAGACCGTATATTATTGAGTCTTCCAGGGCCTGCCAGCTTGCTTCGATTATATTTTTAGAAACACCTATGGTACCCCATGTCTTTTTGCCGTCAGTGGATTCTATAAGCACCCTTACAACTGCTGCTGTTCCTTTTTTCTCATTAAGGACACGGACCTTAAAATCTGTCAGCTCTATATTTGACAGGTCGGGATAACAGCTTTTTATTGCATTTCTCAGGGCTCCGTCAAGTGCATTCACAGGGCCATTACCTTCTGCCGTCTCTATAATCCTGTTATCTCCTATATGAACTTTTACTGTAGCTTCTGAAAGCATTTTCCCATCTTTGGTCTTTTCATTTAAAACCCTGAAACTCTCAAGTGTAAAAAATTCTTTCTTCCGGCCTCCCATCTCATTTACAAGTAGTTCAAAACTGCCGTCTGCCGCTTCAAACTGATAGCCCTTTTGCTCCAGGTCCTGCACAGCGTTAAGGATTTTTGCTATAGTTTCTGGATCATTCTCGAGATCGATGCCAAGTTCCCTGGCCTTGAGTAGTATAGATTTTCTGCCCGAAAGTTCTGATATAAGTATCTTTCTGGTATTTCCGACTTTTTCGGGTTTTATGTGTTCAAAAGCTGACGGCCACTTACTCACTCCGCTGGCATGCATACCACCCTTGTGAGCAAAAGCATTACGACCCACAAAAGGCTGGTGGCTGTACGCTATCTGATTGGCAGTCTCGCTTACATAACGTGAGAGACTCGTCAGGTGTTTTAGATTACCTTCCTTAAGGCATTTTTTTCCTAATTTCAACTCAAGGTTTGGTATTATAGTACAAAGGTCTGCATTACCGCACCTTTCACCGTAACCGTTAATTGTACCCTGGACCATAACCGCACCTTTTTCTACAGCGATTATTGTATTCGCATCGGCACATCCGCTGTCGTTATGAAAATGTGCCCCTACCGGTACATGCATTTTCGAAGTTACTTCCCCTATAACATATCCCGCTTCCCCGGGAAGCGCCCCGCCGTTTGTGTCACAAACAACAATAAAATCTGAACCTGCATCTTCTGCGACTTCAAGTGTCTTCATTGCATAAGAAGGGTCTTCTTTAAAGCCGTCAAAAAAATGCTCCGCATCAAAATGAACTTCATCAAAATACCTTTTTAAATACTTTACAGTTTCTGATATCATTGCCAGATTGTTTTCCGGTGTGGTCTCTATGACTTTCTTTACATGACTTATCGAAGATTTTCCTACAACACATACACCGTGGGTACCCGAATTTATAAGTATTTCCAGATTTTTGTCCTTTTCAACAGTATTGTCCTTATACCTGGTCATCCCGAATGCAATTATCTTCGAATACTTTACTTCCAGAGATCTGAGCTGTCTGAAAAGCTGGGCTTCCTTCGGATTAGATGCGGGAAAGCCTACTTCTATATAATCTATGCCCATCCTATCAAAATGATCTATAAGCTCCAGCTTATCTTTAACAGAAAAAGAAATATCTGCTCTCTGCGTTCCGTCCCTTAAAGTAGTGTCGTAAATATATATTTTGTTATTTATATTGCTTTTTTTCATTTTTAATTAAAAAATCATCTTTCATTAAAAAGCTTGCGCTTGATAAAATTGACATATCCTCCGCTCGCTATAATCTTTTGTATAAAATCAGGCAGCGGGGGTATACTAAAAACCTTACCATTTGTCATATCTCTGATTTTACCTTTGTCCAGATCTATTTCCAGCTCATCATTATCATCAATATCAATCACTTCACTGCTTATCATAACCGGTAGTCCGATATTTATAGCATTCCTGTAAAATATTCTTGCAAACGATCTGGCTATTACAGCCTTTACTCCACTTGCTTTGATAGATAGCGGGGCATGCTCTCTTGAAGATCCACAGCCAAAATTTTCTCCCCCCACTATTATTTTTCTGGTTTTCACTTTATCCCTGAATTTTTCGTCAAGATCCTCAAAGCAATGTAGTGCAAGTTCTTTTTCTGATGTGGTATTAAGATATCTTGCAGGGATAATAACATCAGTATCGACATTGTCACCATATTTTATAACCCTGTCTTTTATTATCATAATAATATCTCCTCCGGTGTTGTTATCGTTCCAGTTATTGCAGAGGCTGCAGCTACCGCGGGCCCGCTTAGATAAACTTCGCTTTTTGGATGCCCCATTCTTCCAACAAAGTTTCTGTTAGTAGTCGATACTGCCCTTTCTCCTTCAGCAAGAACCCCCATATGTCCCCCCAGACACGGACCGCATGTAGGCGTACTCACCACGCAGCCAGATTCAATAAAGATCTCTATAAGACCCTCTCTTAGAGCATCGAGATAGATCTTCTGTGTTGCGGGTATTATTATTGTTCTTATACCCCTGGCAACTTTCCTGCCCTTTAATATCTCTGCAGCCATTCTGAGATCTTCCATTCTCCCGTTAGTACATGAACCAATTACTACCTGATCTATTTTAATATCCTCAGAGTCAGATGCACTTCTGGTATTTGAAGGAAGGTGGGGAAAAGCAACCTGGAGCTCTATTTCCGAACAGTCTATATAAATAATATTTTCATATTCTGCATCTTCGTCACTTTTATATATAGTGTATTCCTTTTTACTCCTTGACCTTACATATTCGATTGTTTTATCATCAACTTCGAATATTCCAAATTTTCCGCCTGCTTCAATAGCCATATTGGAAATAGTAAACCTAGAATCCATCGAAAGCAGGTTTACTGCAGGGCCGGAAAATTCCATAGATTTATAGAGTGCTCCGTCAACCCCTATCATACCGATTATATACAATATTATATCCTTTCCTGTTACCCATTTTCCCGGAACTCCTGTAAAAATAAATTTTATTGTACCGGGAACCATAAACCATAACTTTCCTGTAGCCATTGCAACTGCCAGATCAGTACTTCCTATACCAGTAGATGCGGCACCCAGTGCACCATAGGTGCAGGTATGCGAATCTGCTCCCACAACAAGTTGCCCCGGGAGTACTATCCCTTTCTCGGGCAGCAGTGCGTGCTCTATTCCCATCTGGCCTACTTCGAAATAATTGACTATATTTTGTTCCTTTGCAAAGTTCCTCATTATTTTGCACTGCTCGGCGGATTTAATATCCTTGTTGGGTGTAAAATGATCAGGTACCATGACAACCCTATTTATATCAAAAACTTTCCTGGCACCCATCTTTTTAAATTCTTCAATAGCAAGGGGCATAGTTATATCATTGCCCAGGGTTATATCTAATGAAGCTTCTATTATCTCTCCTTCACTTACATGCTCCCTTCCAGCATGTGCAGCAAGTATCTTCTGCGCAATTGTCTGCGGCTTTTTTATATTATTCAATTTACATTTCCCCTTTGCTCACTATTCTTTATTATCGATCTAAGTCTGTTTGCTGCATCTATATATGCATTGATACTGGCTTCCACTATGTCAGTTGAGATTCCACTTCCCATTACTTCATTTTCTTCTGCACTTACTATTATCTTAACCTGTCCGATAGCATCCTTACCCGCAGACACAGCTTCAATATTATAATCAACCAATACCGTATCTATGCCTGTTATTTTATCAATTGCTTTAAAAGATGCATCTATGGGGCCGTCACCATCTGCTGATGCTTCTTTTTCTTTTTTATCAACTACAATACAAACAGTCGATTTAGCCTTAATGCTGGAACCGCTATGAACCTCATAATTTTTAAGAAAATAGTGTTCTCCTGCTTCCCTGATCTTATCTGTTACTATTGCTCTTAGATCATCATCATTTATAGCCCCTTTTTTCTCAGCAAGATTTTTAAATCTCTCAAAGGCACTCTCAAGGTCTTCATCTTTTAGCTTTAGCCCCATCTCACTTACCTTTTCAAAAAATGCATGCCTTCCTGAATGTTTACCCAGTACAAGTCTGGAATCCCCCAGACCAATATCCTGTGGTTTTATTATTTCGTATGTAGACCTTTCTTTCAGCATCCCGTCCTGATGGATACCTGACTCATGTGCAAATGCATTTTTGCCGACAATAGCTTTATTTGGTGCTATTAAATATCCTGTAAGAGATTTTACAAGATTGCTGGTTCTTATTATTTCTTCAGTTCTGATATCTGTCTTTATCCCCATTTCTTGCCCACGTGTATTTATTATCATAGCTAGTTCCTCAAGAGAAGCATTCCCTGCCCTCTCACCTATCCCATTTACGGCGCACTCTACCTGTCTTGCGCCATGGGCTAGCGCCATTAAAGAATTTGCAACAGCAAGTCCGAGATCATTATGACAGTGAACGCTTACTATGACATCTTCTATACCATCCACATTAGTCAGAACATAATCGATCAAATTTGAAAATTCTTCCGGAAGAGCATACCCTACTGTATCCGGAATATTTATAATACTTGCACCTTTTTTAATTGCTTCCTCAAACATCCTGCATAGAAAATCCCTATCACTTCTTGTAGCATCCATCGCTGAAAACTCCACTGCATCAGTATACTGCCTGCTTTTTTTTACAGCCCTGCCTGCCATTTCAAGAGCATGCTGCCTTGTCATTTTGAACTGATACTTTAGATGGATGTCCGAAGAAGATATAAAAGTATGAATCACTGGATTTACCGCTTTTTTCAGTGCTTCTCCCGCTATCTCTATATCACCGTCATTAGCCCTGCAAAGTGCAGCAATCCTCCTGTCCTTTATCTTTATTGATATCTCCTTAACAGATTCAAAATCACTTGCTGAAGATACCGGAAAACCTGCTTCAATTATGTCCACGTTTAACCTGGACAGTTGTTCTGCGATCTCGACCTTTTCCCTTACATTTAAATGTATTCCCGGAGCCTGCTCTCCATCCCTTAAGGTCGTATCAAAAATATAAATCTTATCTTCCATAATAATATTTTCATTTCCTGTATAGATTAACAATCTTTATGCTGCTGAATCCAGAGGATTTCTTAAACTCTTCAACCATTGTATCAGTTACTTCACTATCAAGATTGAGGCCCATAACTGCATTTCCGCTCATTTTCTTGCGGCCCACGTGCATAGCAGCAATATTAACATTAAGTTTCCCAAATGCGGTGCCTATCTTTCCTATCTGTCCAGGTATATCCTTATACCTTATAAATGCCATATGCTCTGAAGGAGCCATGTCTATCTCAAATTTATCTATTGATATAAACCTTGGAATATTCTTCTTGCCTGTTATTGTACCGGATACTGAAAAATCACTGTCGGGTCCTGTACCCTTTATGGTAATAAGGTTGACATAATCACTGGATTCACTGTTTTTCTCAACTTTTATTTTCAGCCCTGCCTCTTTTGCAATAAGGTCTGCATTTATAACATTTACGTTTTCAGCTGTATGCTTTCCCATTATCTTTACCAGTATCATAGACGTTAGAACCCTTACATCATATTCTGATACCTTTCCATGATAACCAATATTTATCCTGTTTAGATCACCTTCAAATAGGTTTATAAAAAGGCTGCCCATATCTTCAACAAGTTCAAAAAAAGGAGAAAGGGCTTCCATCTGCTCGGGTCTTACTGACGGTGCATTTACAGGAAATTTTGGTGTTCCTCCACCCAGTACCTCTATTACCTGCTCAGCTATTATAATACCTGCACGGCTCTGGGCTTCTGTCGTAGAAGCACCGAGATGTGGTGTGCATACCACATCTTCCAGTTCAAATACCGGTGAATCTGTACAGGGTTCACTATCATAAACATCAAGTGCAGCACCGCCTATATGCCCCTCTTTAATAGATTCTGCCAGATCTTTTTCCACTAATATGCCCCCTCTGGCAACGTTTAGTATAGCTGTTCCCTTTTTCATCTTGTATAATTCTTTTTTATCAAACATTCCAATAGTATCCCTGTTTTTGGGCAGATGTATTGAAATAAAATCTGATTCACTATATAGGTCCTCGAGCTTTCCAGCCTTTTTTATTCCAAGATGCCTGAAGCGGTCCTCTGTAACAAATGGATCATATGCTATCACATTCATGCCCAGTCCGATAACCTTTTTAGCTACAAGCCCTCCAATCTGGCCAAATCCCACAATTCCCAGGGTTTTACCCTCTATCTCCACTCCCTTTAGTTTTGATTTCTCCCATTTTCCCTGCTTAAGGGAAAAATTAGCCCTGGGAATTTTCCTGGCAAGTGCAAGCATAAGAGCTATTGTATGCTCCGCTACGGTAACAGAATTACTTGCGGGTGCATTTACCACTATTATCCCCTTTTTTGTAGCAGCTTCCAGATCGATATTATCAACTCCGATACCAGCTCTTCCTATTATTTCCATTTTATCTGCTTCTTCAATTATTGACGAATCAACCCTGGTCGAACTTCTTATTATAAGAGCATGATATTGTGGTATTATTCTTTTCAATTCATCCCTTGAAATACCCTTTTTTTCATCAACCGTAAAATGCTCCCCTAATTTATCTAAAGCCTCTACAGCAAGTCCATCTGTTATCAATACCTTCTTTTTTATTCTTTTCATGATAATCTCTATTTAAATATTAAAATAATTATTGTGCATAAACACTTCCTGTACAGCACTTAATGCTGCACCCGTTTTAAATTTGAAACCAAGATCTGAAAGTGCCATTTCAAGAGCTGAAAAAGCTATAATTATATCAAACATGCCCACATATCCGAGATGGCCTATTCTAATTATTTTACCGGCAAGCTTTCCCTGTCCGCCTGTTATAGTAACACCATATTTGACTCTCATCATTTTTACAAGTTCCTTGCCGTCTATGTTTTCCGGGACTTTTATGGCAGTAGTCGAAAAACCTCTGCTGTCCTCGTCTGCCACTAGAAGCTCAAGACCCAGAGCTTCAGCTCCTACCCAACATGCATTCGCCATAGCCCTGTGTCTCTCAAAAGCCTTTTCCATACCTTCTTCAAATAGAATATCAAGGGCTTTATTAATAGCCATTATTATTGAGATTCCCGGCGTCCAGGGAGTCTGGGGAGGATTTTTTTGCATTGCTTTCCTGGCTGCTTTGAGGTCAAAATAATATCTTGGAAGATCGGACTGTTCTATTAATTTCCATGCCTTGTCGCTCACGCTTATAAACGCAACACCCGTAGGAGCGCTTATACCTTTCTGTGACCCGCCTATTACCATGTCAAGATGCCATCTGTCTGTTTCAAGGTCTGTCGTTACCAGACCAGTTATAGCATCCACTATTAGAATAGCAGGATAATCCTTAACTATATCTCCAATAGATTCTATATTATTGATCACACCTGTAGAGGTCTCACTATGTGTTACCATCACAGCCATTATTTTATTATCTGACTCAAGTCTTTCTCGTATATCTCCGGGATTTACTGCACTGCCCCACGTATAGTCAAGATGAATTACTTCCAGGCCAAATTCCTCACTGACCTCCTTGAATCTTTCCCCAAATTTTCCACTACTTGCTACCAGGACCCTGTCTCCTTTTTTAAAAGAATTTGTCACTGCTGCTTCCATCGCTCCCGTACCCGAGGAAGTCAACACAAATACATCATTGTTCGTCCTGTAAAGTTTCTTTAATTTTTCAAGGACCTCTGAAAATATATTACCGAATTCTGGAGACCTGTGGTGAATAAGAGGTCTTCCATGTTCTATAAGCACATCCTCTGAAATTGCTGTAGGTCCAGGAGTCAATATATATTTTTTTAACATCCATCCTTCCTTCTATAAAATTAAAGTTTACAAATATTTACGTCTTAGAACCCCTCGTGCAGGCGATTTTACCGGTCCTTACAAGTTCAAGTATTCCAAAGGGCTTTAAAAGATCCTCCAGGGCCCTTACTTTGCTGTTGTTACCGGTTATTTCTATCATAAGAGTTTTCTTACCAACATCTACAATATTAGCCCTGAATATACTGACAATCTCAAGTATCTCTGGCCTCGTCCTTGAATCAGCACTTACTTTAATAAGAAGAAGCTCCCTTTCCACAATATTTATAGGGTCAAGCTCCTGAATTTTTATTACATTTATCAGTTTATATAATTGTTTTGTTATCTGTTCTATGCTGTGTTCCTCAGCATCAGCAACCAGTGTTATCCTGGATATTGCTGTGTCCTCTGTTGGACCTACTGCAAGGCTTTCAATATTGAAACCCCTTCTGCTGAATAGTCCTGCAACCTTGGCAAGTACCCCTGATTTATTTTCCACGAGAACCGATATTATATGTTTCATAGTGAACCTACCTACTCTCTTCTATCATTTTATCTATGGTAGAACCAGGAGCAACCATTGGAAACACGTTTTCCTCCCTTTCTATCAAGAAATCTACCAGGACCAGTTTATCGATCTTAAGGGCTTCTCTTATAGCATCTTCTACTTCATCTTTTTTTGTAACCCTTATACCTGCCCCGCCATATGCTTCAACAAGTTTAACAAAATCAACACCGCTGTATATACCTGTATGCGAATATCTCTTTTTCCAGAATAATTCCTGCCACTGTCTTACCATTCCAAGGTAGCCATTGTTAAGGATCATTATCTTTACAGGTATATTATTTGAAGTAGCAGTGGCCATCTCCTGAGATACCATCTGGATACTCCCATCACCGGCTATATCTATTACTGTTTTATCAGGCACCCCGATCTTCGCCCCTATCGCAGCAGGGAAACCAAAACCCATTGTGCCCAGTCCTCCGGAAGTTATTAGTCTACGGGGTTCTTTAAATTTATAGTACTGGGAGGTCCACATCTGATTCTGGCCCACTTCGGTACATATGATTGCATCACCTCTGGTAAGCTCATATATTTTTTCAATAACATATCCTGGTTTAACCGCATCAGAATCCCTGTCATATTTGAGGGGATACTGCTTTTTTAGCATTTCTATTCTTTTCAGCCAGTCATTCCTTTCATTTTTACCCTTTTTTTTCTCAATCTCCCTGTAAGCCTTCTCCAGCTCTTCCATCACGTTTTTTGCATCTCCTACAACCGGAACGTTAACTGCAACATTCTTACCTATCTCTGCCGGGTCTATATCAATATGTATAACACCTGCGTTTTTTGCAAATTCTGACAATTTTCCAGTAACCCTGTCATCAAACCTGACTCCTATGGCTATAATAAGGTCCGTGTCGGTGAATGTTATATTTGCATATTTGGCCCCATGCATACCCGCCATGCCCAATGAAAGGATATCAGTTTCTGGATAGCAGCCTTTTCCAAGAAGAGATGTTATAACTGGTGCTTCTATTGTTTTTACGAGCTTTCTAAGCTCCATGCTTGCATTCGAAGAAACAACTCCCCCACCGGCGAACACAACAGGCCTTTTACTGTTGTATATTCTGAATGCTGCTTCTTTTATCTGTTTTTTGTTGCCCTTGATTGTCGGTTTGTATCCGGGTAGCTTAATAGCTTCATCAATCTTTTTTTCATCTACCATTGCAGTGGATATATCTACAGGAATATCGATCAATACCGGACCCGGCCTTCCGGTTGAAGCTATATAAAAGGCTTCTTTAACGATAAAAGGCAGCTCTTCGGGGCTCTTTACCAGATAATTATGTTTGGTTATCGGTGCTGTTATCCCTGTTGTATCTGCTTCCTGAAATGCATCAGTTCCGATCATTGAACTTGCTACCTGACCTGTTATGGCTACAATAGGGATAGAATCCATATATGCATTTGCTATACCCGTTACAAGATTTGTGGCACCTGGACCTGATGTGGCCATACATACGCCAGTCCTTCCAGTAGCCCTGGCATATCCGTCTGCAGCATGTGCGGCGCACTGCTCGTGTCTGACCAGTATATGCCTTATATCACTTTCGAATAAAGCGTCATATACAGGTATCATCACTCCACCAGGTATGCCGAATATAACTTCAACCCCTTCTTTCTTTAAACACCTTATTAACATTTCTGAACCTGTTATCTTACCCATATCAACTCCCAATATTGTAACAACTTTATAACAGTGCTTTCATAATTATAGCACTATCTTCTTCTTATTCAATTTCATATATAAAATTTTTAATTATTTTAAGATTGCACCCTCAGCAGCAGATTGAACAAGTCTTGCATATCTTCCCATATAACCTTCCTTTATTTTTAATTCTGGCGGTTTCCATTTACTCAATCTGTCTTTTATCTCCGTTTCGGAAACAAGAAGATTTATAGAATATTTTTGAATATCGATTTCTATAAAATCGCCCTCTTCTACTATTGCTATCGGCCCGCCTGCCTGTGCTTCAGGGGAAACATGCCCTATCGAGGCTCCTCTGGTTGCACCGGAAAATCTGCCATCTGTAATAAGTGCTACCTGTTTATCAAGACCTGATCCCGCAATAGCTGATGTGGGTGCAAGCATCTCACGCATTCCCGGGCCTCCCCTTGGACCTTCATATCTGATGACTATTACGTCTCCGGGTTTTATCATGCCTTTCATAATTGCATTAAGTGAATCCTCTTCGGCCTCAAAGACTCTTGCTTTTCCTTTATGGTAATACATCGATGGATCAACAGCCGACCTTTTTACAACACAGCCATCCGGTGCGAGATTACCAAACAATATTGCCAGTCCGCCATCCTTCTGGTAAGGGTTCTTAACAGTCCTTATTATATTATTGTCTTTTATTTCAATATTAGATATGTTTTCTGCTACTTTCTTCCCGGTCACAGTAAGGGATGTGCCGTTTATATGCCCGTTCCTGTAAAGCTCATTCATAACCGCTCCTATACCTCCTGCCGCATAGAGATCCTGGACATGATGTTTCCCGGCAGGGCTAAGCCTGCAGAGATTGGGTGTACTGTTACTTACTTCATTTACAAGCTTTAAAGTAAATGGTACTTTTGCCTCGCTTGCAATCGCAGTAAGATGCAGTATTGTATTAGTAGAACATCCAAGTGCCATATCCACTGCAATTGCATTTCTTATAGAATCACTATTTACAATATCTCTGGGCCTGATATTTTTTCTTACCAGATCCATTATTCTAAACCCCGCTTCCTTCGCAAGCCTCAATCTTTTCGAGAATACAGCAGGAATTGTACCGTTACCCGGTAAAGCCAGCCCTATTGCTTCGGACAAACAGTTCATGGAATTAGCAGTAAACATCCCTGCACAACTGCCGCAAGTCGGGCATGCCTCTTCTTCTATCTCATATATGTCGTCATCTTTCAATTCACCCTTCCCATATCTGGCTATAGCTTCATAGGTGGTGCTGTAGTCTATGTCCTCATCCCCAAATCTTCCGGCCATCATTGGACCTCCGCTCATCACGATTGCAGGAATATTAAGCCTGAGTGCACCCATTATCATACCCGGTACTATCTTATCGCAGCATGGTATAAGGACCAGTCCGTCAAAAGGATGTGCGATTGATACTGCTTCTACGCTGTCAGCTATTATCTCTCTGGTAACAAGTGAGTATTTCATGCCTGTATGGTTCATTGCTACCCCGTCACAGACACCTATTGTGTTAAATTCCTGCGGCGTTCCACCTGCTATCATTATTCCAGCCTTGACAGCTTTTGCAATATTATTAAGGTGCATATGTCCGGGTATAAGTTCGTTATAAGAATTAACCACCCCTATAATAGGCCTTTCTATTTCTATGTCAGTAAAACCCAGTGATTTAAATATAGACCTGTGAGGGAGTCTTGAAACTCCTTTTTTCATTTTGTCGCTTCTCAATTTTACTCCTATTCTTTTTTAATTTTAAAAAAATATATGCAAAACCCAAAAACCTTTAAATTTGAAAAATACAGGATTAAATAAAGATTGGGGAATAAGAAATATCCTGTACCTAGGATATAATACCCACCGGTAGGACACATAGAGAAATAATAAGGACCACCACTAATAAGCAGAAAACGGCAAATTTATTAAAAATAAAACCTTTTTCAATCTTAAAAAATAGCTCTCTTGTGTCTCTCATTATTTCCATTTCTAAATCCCTGTAAAAACAATAATTGATTATAATAACATAGATAATACCTTAAAACAATTATACTGTTACTAATTTTTATTATATTCATATATTTGATACTTTCAAAAAGATTCTATCACTTCTATCACTGCCCACAACCTTAACCTGAATAATATTCTTAAAACCCTGAATATCTTTTCTATTTTCATTTATCCTACATTTATTTTTATTAATATCATATAATTATCCAGGTATAAAATTATTCTTATAATTGTACTTTCCGTATAAAATGAGCTTCCTGGATCCAGAAAACACAAATATATTATCAAATTATAATTGCACAGGAAAAGACAGCAGTCTTTTTTCAAAAGAAAAAGTAATATACTACTGCCTTATTAAAGACGGGATAATAAAAGAGATTAGCTTCAGTGCTTTTGGCGGCAGCCTTCTTATATCGGCCTCAGAATTCATAGCCAGAATCGCAAAGAACAGGACTTTTTTTAATGCAGCAAAAATCTCTAAAGCAGAAATTAAGAAAAATTTTCCTGATATTTTAATTGATAAAGTCGGTCCTGCCGATGTCGCACTTGGAGCTTTCCGCCAGATGCTTTCTTCGTACATCCCCCTGCTCATAAAAGAAAAAAAAGTACCGGAACAAGAAAGGACAGCAGCTGTTGCCATGAGTGGAGGGATAGATAGTTTAATAGCAGCAAAGATATTGAAAGACAGGGGTTACAGCTTGATGGGGGTTACAATGAAAATAATCCCTGATCATATGCTTTCTCTAGAAGAAAGGATAACATCATGGATTTCTTCGGATATTGAGTCCGCAGCAATTGCATGCAGGTTACTTGATATTCCACATCTTATCATAGATCTCAGGGATATATTCAAAGAAAAGATAATAGAACCTTTCTGCAGGTCGTATATTGAAGGAATGACCCCAAATCCATGTATAGATTGCAATAAATATATAAAATTTGGCCACTTGCTGCAGATATGCAGAAAATTAGGTGCAAAATATATGGCTACAGGACACTATTGTATCATAGAAAAAAATTATAAAGATAACTCTTTTTTAATAAGAAAGGGTATTGACCAGCTAAAGGAGCAGAGTTATTTCCTCTGGAAACTTAACCAGTCACAGATCTCACATATAAAGACTCCCCTCGGCTTTTTTACTAAAGAAGATATTAAAAAAAAATTAAAAGAATCTTACAGCTTTGCTGTACCTGAAGAAGAAAGTCAGGACATCTGTTTTATAAAGGGTAAAAGCTACCATGAATTATTAAACAACTGTAAAGAAAAAATAAAGAAAGGCAGAATCATTGATATACATGGAAGATATCTGGGACAACACCGGGGATTTCCTTATTATACTGTAGGACAGCGTAAAGGACTTGGAATAAGCCATTCAGAACCCCTCTATGTAAAAAAAATCATTCCAGAAAAAAATACAATAATTGTATCTGAAAAAAAAGACCTCGCATCAGAAAGCACCGTAATTAAAAGTGTTAATTTTATATCGGGAAAACCTCCATCAAAAGAGTTTACTGCAGATGTGAAAATAAGATACAATGGCAAGCCGGTACCGGCAAAAATATTAATTAAAGAATGCAATACTGCAATAATAAACTTTAAAGAACCTGTCGAATCTCTGACACCGGGACAATCTGCCGTTTTCTATGATGATGATATACTTATTGGAGGAGGGATTATAATAGGTTTACAACATAAACAATTCATAAAGAAATCATCCATAAGAAAATCATGACAATATCACTGAATAACAACACAATAAATCAATATTGTATTGACTTCAAAAAAATTTTTTGATATATTTAAAAAGCTCTGAATAAGAAGGTAACTTTAGAATTTGACTGAAACTGACCAACGAAAGAAGGTAAATAGTAAGTCAATATTTCAAAAAGACCTGAGAAAAGATTCAGAGTAGAGACCCCGGGATGTTGAGTAGCCTAAAGCGTAAGCAATGGTAAAAGATAACCAGGGGTTTTCTTTTTGTAAAAAAAATTTTAAAATCATTAAAAATATTATTAAAATCTTCCAGGAAGGATAAAATGAGCCACCCAGGGTATGCTTTTTTTAATAAACATATAATCCCGATAGAAATGGCAAAGGTCGACATAAGGACAAATGCCCTTCAGTATGGAACCGGAGTTTTTGAAGGTATAAGAAGTTATTGGAACAATGACACAAAGAAAAATTATATATTCAGAATGAAGGATCATTTTAAAAGATTTATCCGAAATGCAAAAATATTAATGATAGACATAGAATATTCAGCAGAACAATTATGCGATATTACCCTGGACCTTATGAAAAAAGAGAATTATTCAGAGGATGCTTATATAAGGCCGTTTGCATATAATAGCGGGCTGGGAATAGGTCCAAAACTTATTGGAAATGATCAGGATATTTTTATCTATTCAATACCGCTGGGGTTATATCTAGAAACTGATAGAGCCATAAGTGTTTGTATTTCATCCTGGGACCGTATATCTGATAATTCTATTCCTCCAAGAGCAAAAATATCAGGTTCATATGTAAATGCAGCCCTCCAAAAAACAGAGGCTATTTTAAATGGATATGACGAGGCACTGGTACTTTCAACCGATGGAAGACACGTGTGTGAAGGTAGCGCTGAGAATATATTTATGGTCCGCAATAATAAGCTAGTTACCCCTGCAGTTACAGATGACATACTTGAAGGTATAACAAGAAATACCGTAATAGAACTTGCAAAAAATTTTAACAACATAGAAATCATCGAAAGACAAATAGACAGAACAGAACTTTATATTGCAGATGAACTTTTCTTCTGCGGTACCGGAGCCCAGATATCACCTATAGGCTCAGTCGATAAGAGAATCATAGGAGATGGGACAATGGGACCTGTTACAAAGAAACTTCAGGACAATTATTTCAAGTTAGTCACGAATAATATTGAAGAATATTCTTCATGGTGTACTGAAGTCTGACATCTAACATAATTTATCATCGGTTATCATCTTATACATAAATCAAGGTAATCACAATTTTTATTGCAGGCGGCCTTTTTAACCGATGCGAACTTTCCATCAATTATCTTTTTAACATTTGTTAAAAGAATTTTATCGTTTCTTTCAATTTCTTCACTATTACCCCACATTGACACAGACCTCCCGTTTCCAAGATAAAAGATTGTGCCCTTTATTTTATCAACCGGTATATCCATAATCTTTGAAAATGCAGAAATATATGACAGTATCTGTCTTTTATACCTCAAAGGTATTTCTTTTACTGTTCCATCTGATAATTTATAATCAATTATTTCAATTATTTCTTTTCTTATATCCACCCTGTCTATTTTACCTGTTATGAAATAATTACCTGTCTTTAGATAGAATAATTTCTCCAGCATAATCTCTTCCGGCGGATAAGAATGAAAATCAGCAAACCTGCTTTCTATAAATGACCTGATATAGGGCTTTGCATCATAAGGGCATCCATCTAAAAAATTTTTAATTTTAAAAGAATTATTTTGTGAACATATAAAAACTATATTTTCAATATATTTATGTACCCTCTCCCCTATTTCCATTTTTCGGTCGGGTTTCCGGGGTATGCAATATACATATTTCCACTTGTACATTGCAGGACATTCCAGATAATCCAGAACAGGACTCAGGGGAAAAATTTTTTTACCTGATTTTATATTCTGGCCATTAGATTTTAAAACAGTATCTAATTTAATATTATGAAAATATCTTTTTGCCTCTTTTATTATACCGTCTTCTATGGTGGTGCCATATAATTTATTGAGATTATCATTAAAATATGTAAATCTATTCTCATCAATCATATCTGACAGCAATCCTAATTTCTCTTCAAAGTATTTCCAGTCATATTTTTTTAAATTTATAGAATTTGATGTCTTTTTAATACTTTCATTCTTTGATAGAGTTCCCTGGCATATATCTTTATTGATATGGTTTTTACCATTAATATTATAAATATATTTTTCTGCATCATTTCCCAGCGGTTTGATTGTACGAATGTTTTCAACCAGAAGATCCTTAAAAAAGGGAACCAATTCTTTTGGACTCTTTTTCTCATCTATCATATCAATCTTATTTTTAAAACGGCTGTATGAAAACAGAAGTATTCTTCTGGCCCTGCTGCATGCAACATAAAATATCCTTCTTTCTTCTTCAATTCTTAATTCTCTCAATGCTTTATTAAATTCTCTGGCGCTTTTAAAATCTTTCTTTTTTGCCCATATAGAATTATCCTTTCTTAACTGGGAAGGTATTGCAAAACCTGAATTTCCTGCATTTCTCCCCAGGTAATCACTCTCCCACAGCATTGGGATTATTACAGCATCGAATTCTAGCCCTTTGGCTGCATGTATGCTCATAATCTTTACGGAATTATAATCGGATATTTCCATTTTATCCGGGTTATCATAATCGGTCCTGGCGATATCCTCCAGATATGTAATGAAACTTCTGTATCCTTCTAATCGATATTGAGAGGTAAAATCTGAAGCTATTTTTATAAGATTTTCAACATTCTTTAACTTTTTCTGATAATGCTTGCCAAATCCTGACTTTAGTTCCATAGCAAGTCCAGAATCTTCAAATATAAGGCTTATAAGCTCTTTAAGATCCAAAATTCCAGACTGTTTTATATAAAATAGAAGACTTTTCATAAAGGATGCAAGCCTTCTTTTTGCTTCATCACTCAAAAAATTATTATTTTGGCAGTTGCTTATACCATCTATCAGTCTTTCTACTCTATTATTTCCGGGTTTATTATTCTTAATGTAAAAAATATCCCTGTCACCTATACGATATTTATCAGATTTCAAAATATATACAATTGATAGCTCATCGTACACATCGCCTATTACCTTAAGCCAGGAAGTAATGAAAAGTATTTCTGGTTCGTAATAAAGGTCTTTACTTCCTATTAATTCATACCTGATATTTTCATTCTTCAGTGCTTTCATTATCTTATCAAATCTTTTACGCCGTCCAAGAATTGCAATCTTACCAGGTTTTATCTCAGTTTTATTCATTATGCTACGTATATATCCAGCAATAGATTCCGCCTCGTCTTCAATTGTATCGCTAATATCAAAAAAAACTTCCGAGCTTTTGCTATCATCATAGCATTCAAATGCTTTTCTAAATCTTTTCTTATTTTTTGATATTACTGCATCTGCTGCATTTATTATTTCCTGTCCCGATCTGAAATTTACCGATAGATAGAAGTCTTTGACATTATCCTTTCCAAAACAATCCCATCTATCAAATTCAAGTATATTTTCTACGCAGGCTCCCCTGAATGAATATATAGCCTGATCATCATCACCCACTATCATTATTCTGTTATGGTTTCTTTTATACAGCATTGTAATAAATCTTGCCTGAGCTACATTTGTATCCTGAAATTCATCTATAAAAATGTATTTATATTTTAATCTGTATTTTTCTCTTATTATTTTCCGTCTGGAAAACAGGGAATAAGGGATAAATACCTGGTCCGCATAATCTATCTTATTCTCGTCCGATTTAATTTTTTCATATTCTAAATATATACTGAATAACTCTGATGCCAGGTCCGTTAATATTATCTCCTCATTCTTAAGCGCCCTGCTCTTATAAGGTTCCAGCAACTTTACGTAGTTTCTTATATATTCTTCAAAATCCTCACGTGTGATAAGATTGTTTTTTACATTTTGTATAAATTCAAGAACATCCTGCAGAAATATTCCTGGATTTTTACCTATCTTTAAATTTTCAAATTTTGCCTCTCTTAATACTCTGTAGAGAATCTGCCATGATTGGCTGTCTGTTATCAGTCTGAAATCCTTTCCCAGTCCCATTTCAAAACTGTTTTCATAGATAATTTCGTTGCCAAATGAATTAAATGTATATATATCAATTTCAGAATAACTTCCGTAATCCCCAAATAACCTTTTTATTCTCTGCCGCATGTTTTCGGCGGCATTTTTCGTAAAAGTCAATGCCAGAATCTGGCCGGGTTCGCAATATCCATCTTTCAACACCTTAACTATATGATTAGTTAAGACCCACGTCTTACCGGACCCAGCACATGCTATAACCCTTTTTACCTGGCTATTATCTTTAAATATTTTTAGCTGCTGTTCCGTACCTCTAATATTCATTTCCGTAGAACCCCGGACATATAAGTTTATATTCACAATCTTTACAGGACATATAATTCTTTGGATTATTTCTAAAATCCTCATTCAATATTTTTGAAGTAATACTTTTAATGTTTTCCTCCACCTCTGCACTATCATAATAATTATCAGGGATAAAGTACTCAGCATTCTTTTCCGCTCCGAGATTGATGTATTTCATTATTATTCCACTGGCCCCATAATCTTTTATTCTCCCCTCTACTGCAAACCGGTATAACTTAAGTTGCAGTTCTTCTTTAAGATCATTTTTACTATATGGACCCTGGCTGGATTTGAAATCCACGATCTCCATTCTGCCGTCGCCCAGAAAATTTATCTGATCGATCCTGCCCCCTATCATCAATCCATTCAGCTTAATAAGAAAGGGCTTTTCCATTATCGACCTTTCTGGGTTTTCAGGAAGATAATTTTCATAATACCTTTTCATGTCAGACTTTGTTCTGGAGATAGCCTCATCTTTTAGGGGACGGAACTCAAAATATTGCTTTTCAAAGCTTGAATCTATTATTTCTTCCAGTCTCTCCCATGTATAAGAATTTTCTTTACCATTAAAAAACTCTAATAATATATTGTGGTATATCTTTCCCAACCGTAAATTAAATTCTTCCTCTCCATAGATGTTATAAAAATATCTTGCCATATACCTGAAAGGGCAGCTCCTGTATGCCTCGAGACCGCTGTAAGAAAAAGGCTTTCTGAATATTTCAAAAGGATTATGGGGATTGGCTGTATTTTTATTAAGGTTCCACCATTTCTTTGGATTATAAAGGTGATTCAGCATGATAATATCTTTTAAAAACATACGATATTCGGTCTTTAAGCCATTTTCTAGTCTTACCATGGTAGTAAGCAGTCTTTTTTTTACTCTCCAGTCCCTGTCTTCATATATATTTTTACACGGATTTTCCCTGAAATCATTTTTTTTATTAACACCACCATCCAAAGAAAAATCTTCATCTTTTTCCATACTTTTCATGATATCCCTTAATTTTTTAAAAAATACAGAATCCCCTCTGGATTTGCAGGAGGTGATGTAAAGATATTTTCTTGCCCTGGTCATTCCGTTATAAAATAACCTGACTTCTCCCGAGAAATGCTCCTGCTCAATATCTTCATATTTCAGGTTACTTCCTGTTACAGCATTCTCGAAAAGGCATATATCGAAGATCTGGGGCGGTTTGAATTCTGAAGGAAGGTATTTATCATTTATAAAGGGGATAAAAACCGCATCATATTCCATTCCCTTGCACTGATGGAAGCTAATAATATTTACCGTATCCGGTACAGACTGCTCTTCTGTACTTTCTTCTACTTCTTCGAGGAACCTGTTAATTTCGAGATTCTCTATATAAGACAGATAAGCTTCTACACTTTTATCTGTTGATTTTACAGTATATTCCTGCACACTCTTTAAGAAGTCTCCCAGGCATATCCACGATTGTATATCAGGACCCGCACTCCTTTTATCTTTTAAAAATCTAAATATGCCTATCTCTGGATCATTTAAAAGATCCATGATATATGAAAATATATCACAGCCTATTTTACCGGTGAAATATTCTATATGTTTTATTATCTTTGATAATTTTTTCTGAAACTGGCCTTTGCTCTCATTTTCCAAAATATAATCCAGAAAGCTTATCTTAGATTTGTCTTCGATCAAACTATAGGAAGACTTTAATTTACTGTAAAACAGCGGATCTAAATCAATAATATTTGAATTAAGTATATCCTCCAGTAACCTGTTTATTCTTAAATAATCCTGATTATCATGTGGAATTTTAATTATATCCTCTTTTTGCTGTCCATTATTTAATATATTATAATCTATATCTCTTTTCTTCTTTTTCTTTGCCCCTGCCATCCTTTTATTTAATTCTGCTGCCAGCTTTAGAAAATTAATAATATATGATATATAATGGTTTTCCATAAGACTTCTTGAACTTCTTCTTATGAAGGAAATCTTTCTCTGCCTTAATGCTTCTTCTATCAGATGTGTTTCATACCCGGCACCTTTTATAATAATAGCAATATTTTCAGGCCTTATTCTAAAATTCCTATTAAGTATAAGTATCTTTTCACAAATATAATTAACCTCTTCCAGCAGGGATGGAAAACTTTTAAGTGCTACATGTCCGCTTTTCCTGCTTTTACTCAGTGGAATACTTGCTTTTGGTATTTGCGGACTGATAATATTTATAAACATCTCAGAAAGCCTTACTATATCAGAACCACTTCTATAATTACGTTTCAGAAAAAATACCCTTTTTTCATTATCTAAATCTTTATACAATCTTCTAAAATTATCTATTGAAGAACCTCTGAAACTATAAATAGCCTGGTCATCATTACCAAAGAAAATACAATTATTTCTGGTAATCAATTCAATTATTTTAAACTGTGCTCTATTAGTCTCCTGCAGTTCATCGACAATTATATATTTATACCTTTTTTGAAAAATCCTCCTTATTGACGGCTCTTTTTCAAGAATATCTGCAGTCTTCAAAAGCAGCATTCCATAATTATAACTACCATTCTCTATAAGTTCATTCGTATACCTGGCATATATTCCTGACAGCTCTGAAAGTATTGGAGATAATTCCGGCGTGAATCTTTTTAAAAGCATATGGGGATCTAACAGATTTTCCTGGGCTCTCAGAATGAAATCAAATACTTCCTGTAAAAAACTACAGGCAACGTGATCCGTAGAATTGTAACACCTATAAGAACTGGGGTAATCATTCTTGTCAAGCTCTTTAACTATATTCTTTAATAGGTTCCACTGCTCAACAGAATTAAGAATTCTAAGTCCGCCAGATTGGTTAAAACCGGCAAAGAGGTTTCCCTCTTTTCTATTTTTTTCTCTGCGTGAATCATCACTAAGCCTATAAAGTTCTGACAATTCTAGAAGATCTATGCAGAATGAATAGAAAGTTTCTATAGGTATCTCCCACAGGCTATCACCAACTTTTATGGTTGATTGTTCCCTGATGATTTTTGACCATCTGCGGTTAAAAGTAAGTACCAATATTTTGTCAGGTTCTACTCTCCTTACATCAATCAAATACTTTATTATTCTCAGTAGAGTATAGGTTTTACCAGAACCTGGAGGCCCTGTTATAAGAAAATTACTTTCCCCGGAAGTAATGTATTCCAGATATTTTTTATTAAGCATAAGATATTACTTAGCGTTCAGCTGTCTTAATTCAATCAATATTTCTTTAAGAAGAGACAGCTCCAATCTTCTAAAATCTATATCGCTAGTTAATTTTGCCCACTTTCTCGGATTATCCTCTGGAATATATTTATCGAGTTCTGACATTATATCCGTCATTTATTTTCGCCCTTTCTTTTTCTAAAATCTTATATTATTGACTGATTATCAAAGCCGTTTCCTGTTTTTTCATTTTTCAAAGTGATTTTTTAATAAATTTTCCCTTAAAACTGGATTTAATCTACAAGTAAACTCATTCTCTATCAATTTCAAAATGGAGCGGGCTACGGGAATTGAACCCGCCTTTTGAGCTTGGGAAGCTCACGTACTACCTCTATACTAAGCCCGCTTTCTTTTTTAAAACTGAAAATAATTTATATTTTTTTACAAATAAGTCAAGGTAAAGATACTTAAAGATAATTAAAATTATTTAATCAGTATGATACCAGCATTAAAAATATCAATCAATATGCCTGTTCGGCAGATTATTATCCAGTAAATTATTTTTAACGGTTGATCGCAGTTGATTAAACTATTTTTAAAATATAAAACTATTTATCTTTATTTAAGTCTGATAATAATGAAAAATCCTGGATTAATTGCGTTTTTAAAAAACAAAATAGGAGATATCTTGAAAACATCTTTATTGATAAATCCTTCTTCTGCCGGAGGAAGGGCATTGGAATCGAAAAAAAAGATAGAATCCTGTCTGAACGAGTTCGGAATCGAATACATCATAAGCATAACCAAAAATCTAAAACATATGCTGGAAACTATTAAAAGCAACCTTTCATCTGGTTTTGACAATTTCATAGCTGTCGGTGGAGACGGTACCCTTCATCATATGGTAAACATGCTTGCAGAAAGTAATAAAAGAGTCGGTATAATACCTCTGGGATCGGGAAATGACATTTCTGCAAACCTGGGCATACCTTCCGGAATTGAAGACTGCTGCAGGATAATTAAACAGGGAAAAATAAAAAAACTGGATCTGGGAGTTATAAACGATAAATATTACTACATATGCATTGCAGGAGCAGGTTTTGATTCAGAGGTTACTGACCTGGCAAACAGTACCAGATTTCCATTAAAAGGTTCATCAAAATATACCTATGCAGTTTACAAAACTCTTGTTACCTTCAGATCAAAAGAATTTACTTTTTATTACGATGGAAAGGTAAAAAAATTTAACGGTATGATGATAGCTGCTTCAAACATGCCCAGCTACGGAGGCGGTATGAAAATAACCCCCGATGCCAGTCCTTCTGATGGACTCCTTGATATATGCATAATAAAGAAGATGAGTAAATTTCATTTCATAAAGGTATTTCCAAAAGTATTTCAGGGAAAACATACAGATGATCCCCATGTAGAAATATTTAGAACCAGCAAAATAAGTATAGAAAGCAATTATAATTTCAGTGTTTTTGCTGATGGTGAATTTATATGCAAACTTCCGGCAACCTTCAAAATAGCTTCCGGCAAACTTAATTTCATAGTACCCTGATCGATTAATTATATCTTACCCATGCTCCGTCCTTGATCATAAATACGGTTGATTCTGGATCTACCCTATTTCCCCTGGCATCGAATTCTATATGTCCCGTTATCCCGTCAAAAGAAGTTGACCTGAGTTCCTCCATAAAATCTTTTGAAAGTATTGAATTAGACTTTTTCATTGACTCCACAACCACAAATAAGGCATCATAGATGTAGGGGCTGTACTCACCTGGCCCATTTATAGAAAGATTCATTTCCTTTCGCTTTTCATCGAGCAGATCATTATAAGAATGCCAGAAATCAACAGCTTTCTGGTCAGTTGAGTACATGGCAATTGAAGGTGGCTCATGGACTATTGCTATAAGCCCTTCAAGATATGGACCATCAGCTGCGGAAAAAGAACTTTCTTTCATAACAGTTTCATCAGTGATAAATCTTGATTCCACCCCGGCTTCCCTGGATCTTTTTATTAGAACAGCAAGATCGTTGAAATCTGCTATGCAAAAAATATAATCGGGCTCATCTATAAGTAGATTTTCTAAAAATACTGCCATATCATCTCCGTCAAAATCCAGTGAATATCTATGTAGTATATCCTGTCCGGCTTCCAGCAGTATCTCCTGAAGATAATCTAAAGTATTATTTGAATATTCACTTCTGTCATCTATTAGTATCAGCCTTGCCGGTTTAGTTACACCTGTTATAAAATCTGCCGTATTTTCAATTTTTTGTCTGTTGCTTATTATAACCCTAAAAAAATTATCCCCCACTTCCGATGTATCTGACTTCTGGGAAAAAGGGGATATGATAGGTATATCATATTCTTCATAAACAGGAATAGATACACTGGTAGTTCCATCAAATGTTGAGCCTATTACTGCAACTGCTCCCTGTTCGACAAGTTCCTGAGCTATGAGAAACGCTTTTTCAGGGTTACCTTCATCATCCCTTGTTATAAGCTCGATATCATAGTCGAAACCCCCGATCCTGACTGGAGAGATGTCTGAGATAGCAAGTTCCATGCTTACCATTTGATCTTCCCCAAAAACCCTGTATTCTCCAGATAGGACTGACTGGCTTCCTATCCTTATTATTCTTTCCCTTGTATCACATGAAACAAGGTTTAGCCCTATCATTATTAATGTGATAACCAGAGCAGCTATAACTATCTTTAAAAATCTTTCCATCTTAAAAGACTTATTCTTCATCAATACTCCCCGACACATAACTGTAAGTATTAAAAACACAAAAGATTATATCAAAAAAAAGATATTTAATAATTATTTTTAAAATAAAATTATGTTAAAATTAAAAAGTTTTATATTTAATTAAAATATTTATAATTCAGTTTACCTCAATTGTATATATTCTTTATAAAAATAAATAGCTTCAACCAAAAATGATACATATAAATATTCAATTCTACTATAAATAAATAATTTTTTATGAAGAGAAAAGATTCCATTAAAAATTTAAATAAATCCAAAAAATATATCAGAAAATCGATTATGGCTCTACGTGACAGCATGCCAAAAAATCTGATAGAGGTCAAAAGTATAAAAATAGCTGAAAAATTTTTTGAACTCCAGAAGTATAAAAAATCCAATAGTATACTCGCATACTACCCCTTCAAAAGTGAGCTGGACACAAGGATAATTATAAAAAAGTCAATGTCCCGGGGGAAAAAAATTGCACTGCCCAGAGTAAATAAAAAAAATCTGGAAATTTATTATATAAAAAACCTTCCAGAGGATCTTAGAACTGGGATTTATGGCCTTATAGAACCTTTACCCTCAACTTGTGAAAAGGCTTCTATTGAAGATATGGATCTTGTAATAGTTCCTGGAGTAGGTTTTGATCCAGATTTGAACAGAATAGGCTACGGTGGTGGATTTTATGATAGACTTTTAAGGAATGTATCTGAGAAGTTGCCAAAAATTGCTCTGGCCCTTGATATCCAGGTCATAGATCATATTCCTGTCTCGGAGCACGACATAAAAGTTGATATAATAATAACTGAATCCTTTATTTACGATAAAAAGACAGGAAAGAATAAATGGAAGGATATAGAGATATAGCAATATTGATTCCTGCCTACAATGAAGATAAGTATATAAAACATGTTATCGAAAATTGTGCGGTTTATGGAATGGATATTATAGTAGTCGATGATGGCTCGGTAGATTCCACTGCAGCGCAAGTCCGTTTACTCATAAAGGAAGCAGGTAATAAGCTTAAACTTATAACTCATCCTTACAACATGGGTAAGGGCCGGGCATTGATAACCGGATTCTCATATATTATTAAAAAAAAATATATGGGGGTAATTACAATTGACGCCGATGGGCAACATGATACCGCAGAAATAAAGAAATTTGTTGAGACTGTAAAGGATAAGGATCCCGACCTTATAATAGGAAACCGTCTTGAGAATACACTGGGAATGCCTTTCATAAGACTTGCAACCAATGTCTTTACTTCCTGGATTATATCAAGGATAGCAGATAAAAAAATAAGTGACGTACAATCTGGATACCGCTATCTCAAAACCTCTGCTATTAAAAAGATAAAACTCAATACCTGTAATTTTGATACTGAGCCCGAAATAGTGATGAGGGCAGGATGGTATGATATGAAAATACTCAATATACCTATAAAGACAATCTACCATAAAGATTTTGTCAGTCATGTAAATCCAATAAAAGATACTCTAAAATTCTTTAGACTTGTCATTAATGGTATCAGGGAGAAAAAGGATTTTAAAAATGCGGCCCGGTAAAATATCTACTGATATAACTGCCATACCTCATAAAAAGCGGCAAAAATATATAATATGAATACAGTGCTAAAAGCAGTTACTGGTACTGCCCTGTTTTTTAATCTCTGTTTGCTTATATATTCTCCGGCACTCACAGCTATAATTCTGTATAGCATCTCTATAGAGGATAGTATTATTACCTCCAGAGGTATGGCTGTTCCATGTCTTATTATGCCTGAAAACAAAAAGACAATTACGAAAAAGCCGGATAAAAAACTTATGGGAAGACTTAACCTGGCAAAACCCAGAGCAATATAGCATATTATAGATACAAGGTTTCCTAAAAGTATAGTTAAAATGGCAGTTCTTATCAGCATACCATCGCTGAAATTTTCTATACCGAAAAAACTCTGTAGTAACTTAAACTTTTCTATTATAAAAGCACTCTGATTGCTAAAAAAATAATAAAAAAAATATCCAATAATACATCCTGCAGCAAAAACTCCAATACATTTTAAAAATATAACCCAGTACTTTTTAATCATGATTCAGCCATTTCCCTCTTTAATATTTCTATCATTGCCCCGGCGACATTTATATCAAACTGGGTTCCTGAATTTTTTTTGAGTTCTATTATCGCCTCACTGTTTGAGAGAGAATCCCGGTAGGGTCTGCTTGTAGTCATGGCATCATATGAATCAGCTACAGCCAGTATCTTTGCAAAAAGCGGGATTTTTGCTCCTTTTAATCCATATGGGTAACCGCTTCCGTCTATTCTTTCATGATGGTATAATATCGATTTCGCTTCACTTTTGAGAAAGGTTATCTCTTTTACTATATTATAACCAACTATAGGATGTTTTTTTACCTCTTCCCAGTCTTTCTTATCAAATTTTCCCGGCTTATTAAGTATCGATAGATCAATCTGAATTTTCCCAAGGTCATGTAAATTAGCAAGGTTTATTAGAAGTTCAATATCATATTCATTCAGTTTTAATTCCCTTGCGATTTTTTCACTATATTCAGCAACTCTTACCGAGTGACCTGCAGTATAAGGGTCCTTAGCCTCAACTATCTTTACGATCTGCAAAATACTATTTAATAATGCTCTTCTTTCTTTTACCCTTAAAAGATATGTATACTGAGCGATTATAAGAGGTAATGAAGTAAACAGTAATGTAAAAGGACCATAAAGCTTGTAAAGGAAAGAAATTGCTATTGCCATTGCGGCCAGGAATAATTGAAAAGGTATAAGCCATGCAAAATTAAATATCCAGACATTAGCAACGCTGATTCCCTCACTTATTGAGATCGCTCCTGCCGTAAGAATTGTGTTTAGAAAGAAAAATATATAAGCTGCAGCAAGAATATAGCTTAAATTAGCCGGGTTAAAAAAGTTTGAAACTTCCCTGTTATATATCAGCTCAAAGACCAGACTTGCTATTCCCATTGAAATAAGATATTGGCCGGCATTAAATATATGTCTGTAATATGGAATTCTTTTAATGAACTCCCTTATATTGAAAATAGAAATGAAAGTAACAATAATCGCAGTAGACGGACCAAATATTATGAGACTTGCTAGAGATATACCAAAATTAACTGATACGCTTCCGGTCTTTGGGAGAGGTGCTGAAAGGTTGTCAGCAATGAATATCAACATACCAAACAATATCACTCCCAATAAAGATATATTCTTATAGTTTATGAGGATGTAAATAAAAACAGCCAACCCTATCAGGAAAATAACATAAACATATATCTTTAAAACTAGAGCTTTCTTTTCAACCAAATTTATAGTATTTATAGTTAATAAATATTATTTATTATAGCAAAAAAGTATAATTTGTTATATTTTCTACCATCTGACTGTAGCGCATATTCCTACTAATGATCCCAGTATCATCAGTACCCTGTATAATTTCTTCATCTTTCTCACCTCCATCTCTTGAAATCTATTTTTTTCCATAGATTCATATTTTCTACCATCTAACTGTAGCGCATATTCCTACTAATGATCCCAGTATCATCAGTACCCTGTATAATTTCTTCATCTTTCTCACCTCCTTTTACTACAAACTCTGGCTTTCTGCTGTGTACCATTCCATAAATATTTTTATATACTCTTCTATCCGGTCCTTAAAAATAAGACCTACAATAATAATTACCAGTATTATGATAACTACAATAGCTGTCTTCTCCAGACGGGTAAGGCCCTTTTTTTTCTCCATAATATCAAATAGTTTTCCTGGTCCGGCTCTCAATAAACTCATCAAGGCTATCAGAAGGTATCCTCCATGAACTCCTTCCTTCCCTTATCTTAAAACCTTTAAGCTTTCCGGTCTTTAGTAGATTCCATATATTATCGATTGAAAGTTTTAATATTTTTGATACCTGTTCCGCTGTATATAAAACTGGTTTGCCGGCTAAATTTTTTATTTCCTCACCGCCAACAAAATTGTCCAAAAAAACTTCCAAATCTTTTTCTTTTATTCTTATAGCTTTTCCTATCCTGGTTGCTTTAAGTTTTTTCAACATCACAAACCTTATGATCTCCGGCTCACTTATACCTGCAAGTTCAGATACTTCCTTTATGGTATATAATTCTTCTCTTTCTCCCATGTTAAAATATATTATTTAAAAGATTATTTATTCCCGCCTCCAGATCTAAAATTCCTGTAATTTTATTATTATCTTTTATAAGGCCTTTTCTTTCTGATGTGATGTAAGGTATAGATATGCATACCGGTATCCCTATTATTTTTTCCAGTTCATCAATTGCCATTCCCGGGGAATCTTCAAATTTATTTATTACAGCTATTTTTTTCTGATTTTCGGGAAGGAATTTCTTAAATTCCAATATTCTTGGTACTACCCCTATTTCCTGTGACAATACAAGTACGGATGTTGTAGAAAGGTTTATCATTTCCAGAGAAATATTGTCATATCTGAATGGTATATCTGCAATAATCACATCATAATCATTCCTTGCAGAATAAATCAGCCCATCCAGCATATCTATATCGAAGCTGTCACTCTTGTATAATGAATATGGAGCACTCATTATATCGATGCCATTTAACTCTACTATATTTTTCTCTATATCCCCATCACCTCCGATAACATCGTCAATATAATCTCCTATATTCCTGGAGCTGTTTATATCCAACCTGATAGGTATATCCGACGGCCCCTCGCAGAAGTTAAGGTCCAGTATCAATATCCTGCCGATATTCATTCTCCGTAACTGCCAGGCAGCATTAACAGCCAGAGTGGTTTTTCCAACTCCCCCCTGTATCGAATAAAAAGAAATAACTTCCTGCCTCAGAAATTTATATTTACTATTTTCACTCTTAGTTTCCGAATCAATATTATTTATTAAGTCAACAATACTTTTAAGCCTTTCTATTGTTTCAGGGTTATTTACAGTTGGAATACCCGGTAATATTTGATTACCTTTTTTATTCCCGGTTATTATAAGGTTAGAAGATGTTTCATTGATTATATATTGTGAAATTTCACTGAACCTATTTATTGATCCGGATAGCAAAATATAATCCGGTATATATTCTTCTATATAATGCCTGTAATTACATCTTGCATCCAGTACCGCAATTTTATTTCTTCCTGATGATAACTTCTGGATACTTACCATAATATTTTTATCGTTCCCTATGTAAAGAATTACACCCATTACGTTATTAGTCTAATAATTTTTACAATTCTTCTGCTAAAAACCCTCTGTATTATATATGTTATAATTCCTACAATTAACATTGTAATAATATTAAACATTCTTTAGCCATATCTTAAATATTTATGATAGAACTGTTATATTAGAATGTCAAATGTTTTTTTTGTTATTAACGGGTATAAAATTAATCATCCAGGGAAATATCAGGGATTATGCTATTAATAGCATATAATAACAGCTGTAGATATATTATGCCTGTAATTATAGATTAAGTTTAAATACTTCGTAGAATTATATCCAGGTAATTCTTATTTGAAGTGGTATTTATGCGGATCTTCTTATAATTTGAAGAGATACCCGAGATTATCTCTATTTTATTCTTACTTACGCCAATTATTTCAGAAAGCAGATCTATAAGTTCTCTGTTTGCTTTCCCCTTTTGTGGGGGGGCTGATATTTTGATTTTTAACCATCTGTCATACATACCCTCTACGCCTGCCACGTAAGAGCCAGGTCTTACATAAACATCAAGTATATTATTCTTCATCTGTTTTAAAAAAATTATTGATTATATCCGGATTTGCAATGTCTATCTTCTTCCTGTTTATTTTTCCCTTATCTTCTTCTTTATTTTTCTCCGGTTCATCTAAATCTGTATTTTCGTGATCAATATTATTATCATTCTCTTTATTCAATCTTTCAAGCATCTCATCAGTAAGTGAAGCAAGCTCCTTTAATTCATTATTGCCCAATTCTTCATTTATATCCCCCTGCTCCTTTTCTGGGTCAGTGGATATTTTCTTACTTTCCTTACTTTCCCATGAAAGATCGGAATCCTCTATCTTTTCTTCTTCTATTTGTCTATCCTCTTGTCCTTCTGAAGGCTCATCAGAAGTTCCTGTTTCTTCTTTAGTGACAAGGTCTTGATCTGTACCTCTATTTTCTGATCCAGTCCCCTCCCCTTCACCATGTTTATGATTTACACCTTCTAATTCGTCCAGCATGATGCTGTTTTTCATATTCAATGTCTTCTGTTTAAAATCGTCAGCAAATCTGGTTATCCGTTCCTTAAAATCACTATATTCCATTTTTAACCTTGAAATATCGGCTTCGATCAGTTTTTTCTCATCTTTAATATCTCTAAGTTCCTGTTCTTCCTTAACTTTCATTTTACTAACAAATTCTTCTGCTTCTACTCTTGCCTTTCTCTTTATCTCCTGAGCTACGCGATGTGCTGATACAAGTGCCTCCTGTATAACTTTTTTCATCTGTAAAGATTCGCTATCTCCTTCATACTTGAGACTCTCAATTTTTTCTTCCAGATCCCTTATTCTCCTTTGCATCCCTTCGAACTCTACTGAAAGAACATCCAGAAATTTATCAACTTCTTCAGGCTTATATCCCTTGAAAACTATATGAAATTCCTTTTTTTGTATGTTTTCTGAACTCAGGCCCATATCTACCTCCATTTATTATTTTTTTAGATATATATATTGTCAATATATATATCTAATGACTACAAATCTTAATAGAACTACTATCAATTGTACCACTAAAAATGCAGCAATATAAGAGAGATCTAAATATGATCCGCCTAACCTTACAAGTGGTATTATCCTTCTAAATGGTATAAGGACCGGATCGGTTATATAAATAAGGAATTTATAAATCCTCCCCCATAACCCATACCCGGGTGATATTCTAAACCATGACAGAATTACCCTTAAAAATAAGATATAGGAATATATTCTTAAAATAAAAATCAATATTTCAAAGAATATAGCCAATCTCCTATTACACCTCTTTTTCAATTTCTCTTGAGCGTTCTAAAGCACTTTCTACAGCATTCTCTATAATATTTCTAATTCCCTCATCCATAAATATTTTCAGGGCACTCTCGGTCGTTCCTCCGGGCGAAGCTATCTTCTTGATTAATCTGTCTATTTCAAATCCTTCTTCCTTAAGCATAAATCCCGAACCTATCATCGTCTCTGCTACAAGCTTTCCTGCTAATTTTCTGCTGATTCCGTTTTTTACTGCAGCTTCTATAAGAGAGCTGCAAAAAACAAAAAAATAAGCAGGTCCGCTTCCATTGATTGCTGTTGATATATCCTGAAGATTTTCTTCTATCACAATACATTCCCCTAACATTCTCATAAGTTTTAAAGCAAAATCCTCATGCTCTTTAGAAGAAAATCTTCCTCTGCTTACGGTGCTCATACCCCTTTTATACATTGCTGGAGCATTCGGCATAATCCTGATAACAGAAGTTCCCTTACCGAATTCTTTTTCGTAAAATGCAGTGCTTATACCCGCAGCTATGCTTATAATAATGTTAAAATCTTTTGAAAAGCAGCCTGAAATTTCACTTACAGCTTTTTTTATATTCTGTGGTTTTATTGCAAATAAAATATATTTTGAACGCCTGACCGCAGAACATATGTCTTCAGAAGGCAATATACCGTAATTATCTTTTATATAATCTCTTCTGGAATTACTCTTTTCATAAAACGTAACCCGGCTGGCGTCAAGAAAAGAAGAATCAAGGACACCTTTTAATATTGCCTCTCCCATATTTCCACATCCAATAAATGATAACATGAATTCACTCAAACCTGTTCCTTCCTTTAAAACCTGACTAAAATGTATTTAAAAAACCATCTTCTTTTAGAAAATCACTTTCTCTTGAACTGACTTCTATGCATGAAGGGGTTATTAAAAATACTCTGTCGGCTACCTTTTTTATATCTCCTTCCAATGCATATGTAAGACCGCTGCAAAAATCAATGATTCTTTTGGAAAGTTCCTGATCCACTTTCTGAAGATTGATTATTACCGGGATTTCATTTTTAAAATTATCTGCAACCATTTTTATTTCCTCATATTCTTCTGGTTCAGCAACAAAAACCTTCGCTTTTTTAGCATCCCTGGTGCTTATTAACGATACTTTTTTCCGGGTATGCAATTTTTTATAGGCAGGTTCTTTAAAATTTCTGGATTCCTGTATGGATAGATTTTTCATACTCCGGGTATCCATTTTTTCATTTTCTCCAACTTCTATTTCTTCGTCATCAGCCAGTCCAAAAAAAGAAAGAGTCTTTCTGAAAAATCCGTCCATCTTGCCTCCCGGATAATTATTTTTTATCATAATAAAAATTGGCTTTATCTAATTATTTTTTATCTTTTCTTAAAAATGTCGGTATATCAAGATAATCATCGTCATTTATTTCAGAAAAGTCATCTTCAGAATACTTATCAATCGCAGGTTCTTTCTCTTCTTCTATTATTTCTTTTTCAAATATATCCAATTTTTTACTCAGAGCCTTTTTAATGTCGGCATCACTTTCTACCTCTATTTGCTTTTTGTCCCCTTCTTCAGACACAACAGTTTTTCCTACTGTAGAAGTAAAACCGGTAGCAATTATGGTAACCTTTATTTTGTCATTCATTTTTTCGTCTATTACGGAACCAAAAATTATATTTGCATCATGGCTTGAAGCATTTCTCACTATCTCTGCTGCTTCGTTTATTTCAAAAAGCTTTAAATCAGGACCACCAGAGATATTTAAAAGTATTCCGGTTGCACCGTCTATTGAATCTTCTATAAGTGGACTGCTAATCGCATTCTGGGCAGCTTTTATTGCCCTGTTGTCTCCTGATGCTACGCCTTCCCCCAGGATTGCATTTCCTGCATCCTTGATTATAGATTTGACATCTGCGAAATCAAGGTTAATAAGACCCGGCAGAGTTATAAGGTCAGTTACGCCCCGTACCCCGGCTTTAAGTACATTGTCTGCAAGCTTAAAGGCATTTAGCAAGGTTGTATTATCATCAGCGATCTCAAGTAGTTTATCATTTGGAATAACTATCAGGGTATCTACCATTGACCTGAGGGACCTGATTCCTTCCTCTGCCTGTGCCATACGCTTATAGCCTTCAAAAGAAAAAGGTTTTGTTACAACTGCAACTGTAAGGCAACCTGCTTCTCTTGCTATCTTTGCAATCACAGGAGTGGCACCGGTCCCGGTACCTCCTCCTTCACCAAGAGTAAGGAAAACCATATCTGCATCTTTTACAGTTTCCTTAATAGCTTCCACTGATTTTTCAGCGGCCATTTTCCCAACTTCAGGATTTGATCCAGCACCCAGTCCTTTATCACCTATCAGGACCTTTCTGTCTGCATTTGACATCATCAGGGCCTGTGCATCTGTATTTATCGCAACAAACTCGCATCCGCTGAGGTTATCCTCCATCATCCTGTTTATGGCATTGCTTCCTCCTCCGCCAACACCTATAACTCGTATAACAGCATAATAACTTTTATCAAAATCCAGTGTCACCTTCCTACCTCCCCTTAATTCTTTAATATCTTAGAAATAAAATCTTTGAATTTTTTTATAAAACTACCATTCCCCGAGCCGCCTTCTATAATATCCGGATCAGCGAAATTCTTCAGCTGATAAGCGTATTTAAGAATTCCCACACTGGTGGCATATGCTGGTTCATTTATCACCTCAGGCGGACCTTCAACCTCATATGGAACCCCGAGTCTTACTGGCATGTCGAATACTGAAGATGCCAGTGTCTTTATTCCCTTTAAGGATGACGTACCTCCGGTTATTACCAGCCCGCAGGGAAGTGAGTTTATAAAACCATGATCTTCGACTTTTTCTTTTATCAACTCCAGTAACTCTTTTACTCTCGAATTCACGATATTATATAACCTTATATTTAATGCTGTCTTATTTCTATTTATTTTTATTTCACCCATGTTTATCTTACTGAGATTGTCATAAAAATTATAGTCCACATTCGCATATTTTTTCTTTATTTCCTCTGCTTTAGTAAAAGTTGTATTGAGGCCTACAGATATATCATTCGTAATCAGATTACCCCCTACAGGCAGGCAATATGTAAATATCATTTTTCTGCTCCTGTATACTGCGATATCTGTGGTACCCCCTCCTATATCAAGTACTATCACGCCACTTTCTTTTTCTTCAGGAGTCAACACCGCTTCACTGGAAGCCAGGGCTTCCAGTATTATGTCATCAACTGCTATTTTTGAAGCCTTCAATGTATTGACCACATTGCTAATCTGAAGAGAAGAACCATATATAGCAAGAAGTTCAACAGCCAGCCTGTTTCCGGAAAGTCCTACAGGATCTACAATGCCTTTTTCATCATCTATAATAAATTGCTTTATTAACGTATGGATTATCTCTTTTGACGATGATAAATTCACCCTGTTTGCGAGAGCAATCAACCTGTCTACATCGTTTTTTCTTATGATATGATTTGGTGAATTAATATTTAATTCACTCCTGTTTATTAAAAAGGAAATATGTTTACCTGTGACACCTATAAATGCACTGTCGATAAAATATTTAGTGGACTTCTCTGCATTTTCTACTGATTTTAAAACTGATCTTGTAGCCTCGTTTATATCTACTACCAGACCCTTTTTCATTCCTCTACAATCTGAAACACCATACCCCTTAACCCTGAGTACGTTATTCTTACCAACATCTCCAATAATTGTAACTACTTTAGTGGTACCAATATCAATACCTACTAAATAAGTGTCCCTTCCTGACAAAAAAACCTCCAATTAATATTTCAATACCGGATTATCGGGATTTCTCAGGTCAATTATAATATAATTTGCATCTTCTTTTAATAATAGTTTTAACACCTCGATCTTTTTTACAATTTCTTCACTATCTCCAAATACTATTTTTAATCCTGAGAATGTAATAAAAAAAATATCACCATATATACTATCTTCAATTCCCGCTTCTTTTATCAAGCTTTTCGTCTGTGGATCCAATCCCCTGTAAATATCGGCACAGCTTAATATGTCTTTCCTGGCGATAACCTCTCCTTCTTTGGGATCATATTCTATTGCACCGCATACCTTAACCAGATCATTGTATTCGCCAGGCGTGCTTTTATTCATTTTAGCAAGGACAACACCCTCGTAATCCACAAGATAACAGGCTTTTCCATTATCCAGTATCAGATAAGGTCTTCTCTCTTCTATAAGAAGATCTATCCTGTCAGGAAATATCTTTTTCAATTCTGAAGTCTTTATCCAGACCATATTATCAGTAAGGGAATCCTCTATTGATTTCTTATCCACTTCAAATATATTCATCCCTATAACACCATCCAGTAAATTATTAAAATCATCATTACCGTAATGGTTGTTCCCCTCAATATTTATTTCTTTGACCCTGAAATAATTACTATTGTAGAAATAATTTAAACCCCACAGGGCAGCTGCAAAAACTGCAAGAATAAGAAATACTCTTAAAGCCACCCATACCCTTCTGGCTACAACCCTCCTTGTCCTTAGTTTAACTATGTTGTCTTCTTTTTTTGATTTAGTCACATCAATTAATTTTAATATCTGCAGTGTCGAGTATTATTTCAACAAGATGATCAAATTTTATACCTGCAGAATCTGCAGCCTTTGGAACAAGGCTCGTTTCTGTCATGCCCGGCATTGTATTGACCTCAAGAACATAAGGTAAATTATTATCAAGTATTAAATCCACTCTTGATATACCGTAGCAGTCAAAAATCGTATGGCACTTAAGGGAAATGTCCAATATTTCTTCAGTCAGTTCTTTTTTTAAAGGAGCAGGTATCAAATATCTGGTCATGTTCTCAGTATATTTTGATTTATAATCATAAAAGCTATGGCCAGGTTTTATCTCTATTATTGGTAGCGGTACAGGATTCCTGCCTATTATCCCTACTGTTAGTTCCCTTCCAATAATATATTTCTCAATAAGTATTTTCCTATCGTACCGTGAGGCTATTTCAATACCCTCTTTAAGGAATTTTCTGTTTTTTATGAGATTTATCCCTATAGTGGACCCACCTGTATTTGGTTTTACCATTACAGGATAGCCGATTTTTTCTATTATATCTCTGTCAATCTCATCTTCGCTATGCCCATTACCTTCCATGCTAATCTCTATATATTCAGGCGTGGGTATATCCTTAGATATCATTATCTGCTTGGAAAGTATCTTATCCATAACCAGCGCACTTGAAAGAACACCTGATCCTGTATACGGTATCCTCAGCAGTTCAAGCATTCCCTGCACCGTTCCGTCTTCTCCAAGCTTCCCGTGCAGGGCCATAAAAGCTACATCTATATTTTTGATTTTTTCTATAAAATCATTCGATCCCGGATCCAGAAAATATGCATTATATCCAGATCTTATGAGGGACTCCAGGATGTTTCTTCCTGTTTTTAAGGAAACTTCCCGCTCGGAAGACATGCCTCCTGCAATAACTCCTACACTCAAATCATTTTTCATTTTTCTGATTTCAATATCACTAAAAATTTCATTTATGTCTTGCATATTTCCTAACCCACATATCTTATTTCGTATTCCAGTTCTACGGAATGCCTTTCTTTTACTTTCTCTTTTACTATCCTTGACAGAACCATTATATCTCCTGAAGATGCTCCCTTATAATTTTCTATAAAATTGGCATGTAACGGTGAAACTCTTGCCCCGCCATATATAAATCCTTTTAAACCACATTCATCTATTAAAGTACCAGCAGATATATTTATAACCTCAGGATTTTTAAAAAAACAGCCGCTTGTCTTCATTCCGACTGGTTGTGTCATTTTTCTTATTCTGTTATTTTCCTTTATTTTTTTCTCCAGTACCAATAGATCTTCTGTGTGAGGTTCAAAAACAGCAGAAATTATTACTGCCATCTCGGGAATAACAGAATGTCTATAACCCGATTTTATGTCTTTCCTTTCACATTCAGTTATGAAAAAACTACCTTTATTATAGGCTATATATCGCAAACTTTTTATAAAATCTGCTATCCATATTCCATTTGAACCACTATTTCCATAGATGGCACCGCCAGTCGTTCCCGGTATACCGGTCAAAAAAGAAAGGTCAAGGCCAGCTCTTGCTGCTTCATATACAAGTTTCGAGGTTTTGACTGCGGCACCGGCTATAATTTCTTTTTTCCCTAATTTTATATTATTAAAAGAATTCCCCAGCCTGATGATTACATAATCTATAAAACCATCTCCAAATACAGTATTTGTACCATCACCCATAACAACATATTTCATCCTGTTGCATTCAAGAGCTTCAATAAGTTTCAGAAGTATTTTTTCATCATCCACAGTTACAAGAACTGCTGCCGTTCCCCCTGTTCCAATCGAACATAGCTTTGAAGCATCGCAGTTAAAACACATATTTTTGACGCCCAGCTCCCTGATTATGTTTTTAATTTTTGAGAATCTCATCAGTAACCCTGGTTATGTCTCCTGCTCCCAATAATAACAGCACATCACCGGACCTTAACTCCTGTTGAAGATATTCCGGTATATCTAAAAGTTTAGGGATATAAATTACCCTGTTTGGATAACCGCTTTCTATTATAGAATCAATAAGGATCTTACCATTTATCCCCGGTACAGGCGGCTCTCCTGCACCGTATACATCTGTGATTATAAGAACATCGCTTTTGTCAAAAGCCCTGCTGAAATCTTTATTCAACTTTGCAAGCCTGGAATAGCGATGGGGTTGAAATACAGTTACGATCCTTCTTTTGCCGGTACTCAAAACAGCAGCTTCAAGGGTTGCTTTGACTTCTGAGGGATGGTGCGCATAATCATCAAATACCAATATCCCGTTTTTTTCTCCTCTCTTTTCAAATCTTCTCTTTACTCCTGTAAAATATTTTAAAACTTCCTTAGCCCTATCAAGATCGATGTTAAGTGCAGAGCATACGCTCAGGGCAGCCAAGCTGTTCTTAATATTATGTAAACCTGGTACATTAAGTTCCACTATTAATTTTTTCTCACCTTTTTCATTTAGCTCAAAAGATGATCCAAGATTACTGTAAGTAATATTATCAGCATATAAATCATTTTTACTGGAAAGCCCAAAGGTTATAATATTTCTATTCTTTCTATCTGAAAGGCCTGTAAGGTCTATTTCATCACTATTTATGACTATAAAACCGTTTTTTTTCGTATTGGAGATAAATTGAAAAAAACTGGAATTCAGTTCATCCATATCCCTGTAATAATCAAGGTGATCTTCCTCTATATTTGTCACAACACTTATAAAAGGTCTGTATTTAATAAATGACCCGTCACTCTCGCAGGCTTCTGCTATAATATAATCTCCTTTTCCTTTTATTGCATTGGAGCCCAGCTCATTCAGTTCTCCTCCTACTATAATCGTGGGATCCATTCCAAGACCCCTTAAAATCATTGATATCATTGAAGTTGTGGTTGTCTTTCCGTGAGTACCTGCAACTGCAATTCCCTTTCCCCTGTCCAGTAGCCGTGATAAAATATCTGATCTTTCATAGACCGGTATGCCTTTTGACCTAGCCTCCTTCAGCTCAGGGTTATCACTTTGAATTGCAGCAGAATAAACTACGGCATCAGACCCCTCAATATTATCCCTCCTGTGGCCTATCAATATTTCTATACCTTCTGTTTCAAGAGTGCGCGTATACCTGGATCTTTTTAAATCTGAACCTCTTACATAATATCCCATACCTTGCAGGACCAGCGCTATTGCACTCATCCCTGCTCCGCCTATGCCAACTAAAAAATATTTTTTATTTTCCAAAGAATCTCTTTTATTGTTCAACATAATCCTCCAGCAATCCAGCTAAGATTATCCGCTGGCTGTCCTTTAACTTTATTTCCATCAACTTATTTTTGATCTCGGTATGCATTTTCATACCGTCTGCCCTGATATTTTTAATATTCTCTGCTAAAAGATCAGAATTTAGCTTCTCTTCCTCTATAAGCACCGCCGCACCTTTCTGCTCCAGATAGCGGGCATTATAAAATTGATGATTATCTATTGCAAACGGATAGGGTATAAAAATTGAAGGTATAACCGCCGTTGCAGTTTCAAATACAGTGCTTGCCCCTGCTCTTGCAATTAATAGATCTGTAATCCGGTATATTTCCTCAATTTCATCTACATAAGGAAAAACTTTCAAAATAGCACTATCCTTATCTCTTCTTATTTTTTTTACCTTTTCAATTATATTATCATAAAATCTTGAACCTGATATAAGGAATATTTGTATCATGGAATCATTTCTAATAGAATCATACAATTGTATAATGACATTATTAATCCTTTCAGAGCCCTGACTTCCTCCTAAAACTGTTAAGGTAAATCTTTCTTCTCTCAACCCCCACTTTTCATAGCATGGTGTCAGGCTTGCAATTTTTTTTATGGACTCTCTAACAGGATTTCCGGAAAATACTATATTTTTATTTCTGACACCTATATATTTCCTGGTATCTTCAAAGCTTATAAAAAAATATTTCGCCCACCTGGAAGACAGCCTGTTTAGTCTGCCGGGGATATAATTTTGTTCGTGAAGCGAAAAAGGTATTCTTCTTACCATTGCAGCCATTATTACTGGTGCGCAAATATACCCTCCCATTCCCAGAACAATCTCTATCTTTTTCCCTCTTAAAATTCTAAATGATTTAATAAAACCCGGTACGAGATAAATCAAAAATAATATATAAGTACTCAGCTTTCTAAAAAATTTTCTTTCCCCTGAAAGGCCTCTTGCTCTTACGGTAAAGAATCCGATTCCCATGCTTTCAATCAACCTTTTTCCGGCCCCTCTTTCAGAACCGATAAAAGTAATGCTGGTATCCGGATAATTTTTATTTATATACTCTATCAAAGCTATCGCCGGGTAGATATGACCTCCCGTTCCACCTGCAGTAATAAGTACCCTTCTAATATTTCTGTTCATTTTTTAACTTACTATTTATATCTTTTTTTATTCTTCTTACAAGAAGGTTCTGTCTCGATATATTCAGTAATATTCCTACTCCTATCATATTGAGAAGTAGAGAAGAACCGCCAAAACTGATAAACGGAAGAGTCAGCCCGGTAACCGGGACTAAACCAGTCACTACTGATATATTGATTATTGCTGGTACAATTATCATGCCTGTAAGTCCAGCAGCAAGTGCTCTTCCGTAGCTATCTTCGGTTTTGAGGCAGACCTTTATACCAAAAAAGAAAAATAATATAAATAAAATCACTACAAGCATTGTGCCCACCAGACCAAGTTCTTCACCAATAATTGCAAATATAAAATCAGTTTGCGCTTCTGGAAGATATGAATATTTCTGGACACTGTTACCAAGGCCAAGACCCATTAATTTCCCTGAGCCCAGTGCTATAAGTGATTGGCTGATCTGAAAATTTACTCCCTCACTTTCAACTGAGGAGCCGTTAAAAAAAGCCATTAGCCTTTCCCTCCTGTAATCTTCCAGAAAAAGATACCCTACGGTAACAATTACTCCTATAACACCGGTTCCTACAATATGTTTTAACCTTACCCCTCCTGCAAACATCACTATGAATATAATAACCCACAATACTACAGCTGAACTGAGATCGGGTTCCAGAAAAATCAGTACTGTTGAAAGGCATAGCACGAAAAATGGGGGCCAGAGTATTCTTTTCAATCTGCCATCTTTTATATATTCCCTATTTATGTAATCAGAAAAAAATAATATTAACGCAATTTTTGCAAATTCTGATGGTTGTGGACTAAAAAACCATAGATCTAGCCATCTCCTGGCTCCTCCAGATTCAACGCTAAAACCTGGTATCAGAACAAGAGCAAGAAGACCTATTACTATGAGCATAATTACATTTGAAAACCTTCGTATTTTTTTATAATCAATTCTTGAAACAATCAAAAAACACGGAAAAGATATAACCCACCAGATCAACTGTCTGCGTATAAACCAGTAAGAATCATTGAAGTATCTTTCCCCCACAGATATAGAAGCACTTGATATCATTACTATACCTATTATGGAGAGTATAAGAGTAATAATAAAAATAAAATAATACTCAATACCTATGCTGAATATTCTGTGTCTTTTTACCTGTTTATCCATTGTTTTTAATAAAAGACATTACAATTTTTTTAAATCTGTTGCCTCTATCCTTGTAATTCCTGAACATATCCATGCTTGCACATCCTGGTGAGAGTAATAGTACGTCTCCAGGGTGTGTCAACTTAAATCCAAGTTCTACTGCCTCTTCGAGGTCTTTACATTTATATATACCGTAGGTATTACCATCTCTTCTAAATGTCTTTTCGATTCTATCTGCAGACTCACCTATAAGTATAAGATTATTTACCGAAGAATCCATTAAACCGGTCAGTATATCAAAATCCATATTTTTATCTTTCCCACCCATTATCAAAGTAACTTCTTTTGTAAAATCTTTAAGTGCCGCTGCCGTAGAATCAGGGTTAGTTGATTTAGAGTCATTTATACAGCGTATACCTTCCACATCTCCAATATATTCCAATCTGTGATTAAGAGGTTTAAAATTTTTTATTGAATCACTGATATTTTCTGGATCTACCTCTAATAACAGAAGTGGTACTGAAGAAGCCATCATATTGGATACATTATGCATCCCTTTAAGTTGGGATCCCTCTATATTGATCCTCCCACTTTTAGAGAGAAAATCATAATATATATGATCATCTTCCAGCCAGAGATTATTAGATTTCACCTTTTTAATGCCGTACTTAACTACAAAGGGACTTTTATGCTTATTAACAGAACCGGTTATCTTTTCCGCTATAATCTCATCATCCATATTTACCACCAAAAAGTCTTTTGAATCCTGGTTTTTAAACAATCTGAACTTCGTTCTGGCATATTCTTCTATACATTTATGTCTATCTATATGATCACTGGTAATATTTAGAAGTATTCCGATTCCGGGCTTAAAGCTAAATGTCCTTTCCAACTGAAAGCTGCTGGTTTCTATAACTCTTATATTTTCATCGCTTAATGCTCTTCTTTCTTCCTTATCTATCTTTAATGTTTCGATAACAGGAGAACCGATGTTTCCACATAAAACCACTTTCATATTCGATTTTTCCATCAATTTCCCTATCAGATTTACGACCGTAGTTTTACCATTTGTGCCAGTTACTGCTATTGTGTTTCTCCTCTGCTCTGCCCCCATAAGCTGCCATGATAACTCAAGTTCATCCCACACCGGTATTCCTCTTTCAAGTGCAGCTGAAAGCATTACATTATCTGAAGGAACCCCTGGACTTGCAATTACTAAATCCACATTTTTTAGAATCGAGACATCTAAATTATCCTTTTCTGATAGTAATATTTCATAATCTGATTCACCATTTTTTTCAATTGCTGAATATAATGAACTCCTATTAAGACTCGTATTATTGTCAAATGCTATTACATGGTTTCCCAGCTCTGCCATTTTTTTTGCAACTGCAGTCCCGGTTATTCCCATACCGATTATCATTATTTTTATGTTGTTAAAAATAATATCTGTTTCCTTCATATCTGACACAAAAAAGTAATTAGTCTATGAATTTTAAATAATATATAAAGAAACCCGTGACTGCGAATATTGAACATACAAGCCAGAACCTTATAATGACTTTTATTTCCGGCCAACCCATAAGTTCGAAATGATGATGTATTGGAGCCATTTTAAAAACACGTTTCCCTGTTGCCTTAAACCAGAGAACCTGAATTATTACAGATAGTGCTTCCACTACAAAAATTCCGCCGATAGCTATCAATAAAATTTCCTGTTTCAGGACTATAGCTATTGCTGCTATAAGACCCCCCAGACCGAAAGAACCGGTATCACCCATAAATATCTCTGCCGGTGCTGTATTCCACCATAAAAATCCGGTACTTGCCGCAAGAGTACTGCCTGCTATTACTGCAATATCTATCGCATATGCTCTTTCGCCTATTGTCCATTCCAGAAAGGCTATGAAACAGAAAACTGCAAGTACTATCGAGGATGAACCGGCTGCCAGGCCATCTAGCCCATCAGTCAGGTTAACGGCATTAGTGGTGGATATCACTATCAGAGCTACTATTATATAATACCAGTTTCCCAGTTCTATTTTTATACCTGTGAAGGGAATATTAATATAAGTCCCAATATTAAGTATAAAACGTGCAAATAATATAAAATAAACACATATAATAACGAGTAAAAATATTTTTACCCATCCTCTCAGTCCCAGAGAACGCTGCTTTTTTAGTGCCATATAATCATCTATAAAACCCAGTAAGCTGCATAGTACCAGTATGGAAGTTATGAATATTCCTTCGATACTGTAATCATTATAACGATAGTATTTAATAAGGCTGACTATTATAAAAGCTATGATAGCAGAAAAAACAAATATTATTCCTCCCATCGTAGGTGTACCGGCCTTTGCAGAATGTGTCCTGGGTCCATCAATCCTTATCTTTTCCCCCATTTTTTTTCTTTTCTGAAATCTAATAAATAAAGGAGTAAGCAAAAGGGATAGAAACCCCCCGGTGGTTATCGATAAAAAAATCCAGTTCATTAAAAAACTCCTTTTTGTCTTTAAAATATACTACTAACCCACTACGGATTACAAAGTCCGGCTGCTGGCCGACTGCCTTTTAAAAAATGAGATAACATCTTCCATCCTATCTGCCCTTGAACCTTTTACAAGGATTATGTCTCCCGGTTTTACCAGAGAACTATTATGTCTATATAGATCATTTTTCTTATTAAAATAAAAATACTTTCCGCCAATTTTTTTATTCTCAAAATCTTCGAAGCCTCTAACAAAATTTTTTGCCAGTTTTCCAACAGCGATTAAAGTCTCAATACCCCGCTCGGCGCAATATTTACCGACCTTATAATGTAATTCGGCAGCAGATTTTCCCAGTTCAAGCATGTCTCCCAGTATCACTACAGGTCTTCCATTGCTACTTATTGATATCTGCAGGAGAGTATCTATAGCACTTTTTACAGACACCGGACTTGAGTTATAGCAATCATCGATAATAGTAAAATTGCCGCAGTCGACTATCTGCATCCTGTGTTCTTCTATTTTTGCATTTTCTATACCTTCTTTAATCATACATACATCCATACCAATATAATGGCATATTGCAGCAGCAAGGCATTCATTATAAAGGTTGTGGTATCCTGGAACCCCTGATTTTATTGAGCAAATCTTTTTTTCTTTCTTAAAAAGATCAAAACTGAATCTTCCCCTGTTATCAATCCCCGTATCTATAAAGTTATAATCTATGAAGTTATCTGCACCAAATTCTATCGTTTCAACTCCAGTAATTTCTTTGATATATGCTGCCATTCTGTCATCAGCATTCAGAAAAAGTTTGCCTCCGTTCCTCCTTAAGGGCCTGGCTATTTCAGCCTTGGCTTCAGCTATCTCCCTCTGGTTTTTGAAAAATTTCATATGAGAATCACCAACAGCAGTAATTGCAGCTATCTCCACATTTATCATTTCGGCAAGCGGACCTATCTGATTTTTACCTCTCATTCCCAGTTCAGCCACAAAATATTCTGTTTCAGGTCCGACATTAAAAATGCTTTCTGATATTCCTATTTCTGTATTAAAATTTCCAGGCGTCGATACTGTTTTAAATTTTTTGGACAGAACAGCTGCAACCATATTTTTTGTAGTAGTCTTTCCCACACTTCCAGTTATACCTATAATACTTGCATTGAACTGCATCAAATAATTTGATGCAAGCATCTTCACAAAATCCATAGTATCATCAGTTTCCAGTATAATATAGCCTGCCTTATTGTTTATACTGATACTTTCCAAAAGTTTTAAATATTCTGACCTCCTTTCTTTTTCGTAGACAAAGCCACCTGCCCCTCTTCTTAAAGCTTCTTCTATAAAATCATGGCCATTAAAATTTTCACCTTTAATGGGAATAAAAAAATCACCTCTTCTAATTGTCCTGGTATCAGTGGATATGCTTTCTATGCAGGATCTGTCTTCTCCGGATCTTATTAATGAGCCGGTCCACTCAGAGACCAGGCCAAGTATTATTTTATTTTTTATTTTCATAATATTCCCTGACTGTCTCTGAATCACTGAATGCTATCCTTCTTCCGTTCTCAAACTCCTGGTAATCTTCGTGACCCTTACCTGCTATCAATACGATATCCTCATCTGCTGTATCATCGATTGCACGGAATATTGCCTCTTTCCTGTCCGTTATTTTGACATATCTGTCTACTCCTTCTTTTTTAAAACCCTCCTCTATCATGGATATTATTCTATCAGGTTCTTCCGATCTTGGATTATCAGATGTTATTATTGTAAAATCAGCAAGTCTGGCAGATATGATCCCCATTTTTTTTCTTTTATTTTTATCCCGGTCTCCTCCACAGCCAAAAACCAGTACAAGCCTGCCTGGATCTGAAAGTATATTCCTGGCAGTCTGAAGAACATTTTTAAGTCCATCCGGAGTATGTGCATAATCAACTATTACTGTCGGACCCCGGCCATATTCTATTCTTTCAAACCTTCCGCCGAAGCCTTCCATATTTTCAATTCCCAAAATTATATTACCGGTAGTAATTCCGGCCTCGAAACAGGTGCCTGCTGCAGCCAGTATGTTATATATATTGAATACTCCGCAGAGAGAGGTTTTTATCCTGATATTTTTATCTTTAATTTTTGCCAGCATATCTATCCCGGAAATAGAATTTGATATGTCATAACCCCTTATATCAGCTAGTGGATTATTTATAGAAAAGGATGTCTTTTTCAACCCGGTAATATCAAATATTCTTTTTCCATAACTGTCATCGATATTTATTATTGCTCTGCCCCTGCCAAAAAGCTTCCGGTTTCTTTCATCAAAGATCCTGGACTTTGCTTCAAAATATTTTTCAATCGTTTTGTGATAATCTAGATGATCCTGGGAAAGATTAGTAAATACCAGAAAGTCAAAATCTATATAATCAACCCGGTGGAGGTCTATGGAGTGCGATGATACTTCCATACTCACAAACTTTACACCGCTTTTTAAGCTTTCAGCAAAGAATCTCTGCAGATCCAGTGATTCAGGTGTGGTTCTACTAAATCTTATTTCTTTATTGCCTATAAATGATCTGTAAGTAGTTATTATAGATGTCTTTACTCCGGCACTCTTAAGTATCGAGTTTATAATATAGCATGTAGTCGTCTTTCCGTTAGTACCAGTTATACCTATAACTTTTAATGATTTAGATGGGTCACCAAAAAAATTCCTACTTATCAGCGGAAGCACAGATCTGGTATCTTTGACTATTACCTGTGTAATATGAGAGCTGACATCCATTCTTTTGTTGGTTATTACGGCTACTGCTCCCCTGCCTATTGCTTCTTTTACAAAATCGTGACCGTCATACCTGAACCCTTTTACTGCTGCGAAAAGATAGCCTTTATTGATGTTTTTCGAATTTATAGAAATATCCAGTACCTCTATATCTTCATGGCCATAAATACCTTTAATATCTACACCCTTGATTATCTCACTTAATCTCATCAGCTGACTTTCTGACATTAATTAACAATTCAAATCATATACATCTTAAATTATACATATTCATTTCAATACTTTAATACGTTCCAGGGAAAATTCCATTATTTCTTTAAAAACAGGCGCCGCCACAGTTCCTCCCCATACAGTTTTATCGGGACCCTGTGGTTCATCAACTACCACTATTACTGCTATCTTCGGGTCTTCATAGGGGCCGAAGCCTATAAAAGAAGTAATACTTCTCCCCTCGCTGTAGCCTGTTCCATTCCTGTTCACCTTTTCTGCAGTTCCTGTTTTTCCACAAATTTTTACATCTTCTATCTGGGCCCTGGTACCAGTTCCATCCTCTACTACTGCAAGCATCATATCCTTTACAGAACTTGCTGTCTCTCCACTTATGATCCGCTTAGGACTAGTACTTTCTGGGTCAGGATCCTTTACCTTCCCCAGACTTACCTCTTTTATTATAGTAGGATTTATAAGATATCCATCATTTGCGATAACGCATGCAGCTCTCAGGAGCTGGAGGGGGGTGACCGAAATACTCTGGCCTATAGCAAGCGCACCTATAGTCGAAGCAGGCCAGCTTTTATAGTCATGGACTATTCCGCTTTCTTCACCCGGGAGCTCGACTCCTGTAATCTCTCCGAAACCGAATTTTTTAATACCTTCCCAGTAAAGTCTATCACCCATGCTCATGGCCAGTACTACGGCACCTACATTACTTGAATGCTTTATTATCTCTTTTGTGGTGTATTGTATATTACCTGTCCTGAATATCTCCCTTATTATTCTATCGCCCACTTGAATAGATGGAGGAAGATTAAAAACCTGATTAGCTGTAACAGTACCGTTCTCGAGAGCTGAAGAAACATTTACTATCTTAAAAGTCGATCCTGGTTCGTAAGTGAATGATGCTCCTGCAACTTTATATAATTCATCATCATAATCCAGATAATTATTGGCATCAAAACCAGGGTAAGATGCCATAGCCAGTATTTCTCCATTTACAGGATTCATTACAACTGCTATAGCAGATTGCGCATTATACTCCTTTGCTACGCCGGCCAGGCTTCTTTCAGCTATAAATTGTATCTGAGAATCAATTGTAAGTATAACATCTTCCCCATCTATAGGTTCAATATATGTCTTTATATTCTCAGGTATAATATTGCCGAACACATCTTTCTCCGCTTCTGTTCTTCCGTCTACCCCGCGTAGTATACTCTCATATTTTAATTCTATTCCGTATAGTCCGTTGCCATCCGTACCTGTAAATCCTATAACCGGAGCTGCAAGCTCCTCCTGTGGATAATATCTTTTGCACTCGTTCTCTATATAAATACCTTCGAGATTAAGTTCAGCAATTTTATTAGCTTCTTCTGAACCAATTTTTCTTTTTAGGTACACAAATCCTTTGGACTTATCTGATATCTTTTCCATAAGTTCATCTCTATTTATATCAAGAGCATCTGATATTACATCCACTGTATATTCCAGATCTTCTATCATCTGCGGATTTGCATATACTGTTTTTTCTACCAGGCTGATTGCCAGCTCATTACCATTCCTATCTAGTATTTTTCCCCTTTTTGAATCAAGCTTGAATTCATCCATATGCTGGTAGTCGGCAAATTCTTGATATTTTGATGCATCAAGATATTGAATGGACACCAGTCTATATGTAATAATTGAGAAAGCTATTAAAAATAAAATAAACAGGAAATATATTCTTTTCCTGCTTATTCTATAATGGTTTTCTACGCCTGTCATCTTAAGACAAATCTATTTATGGTATAAAAAACGTCAGCACACTTTCCGATACCACAAGTATTAAATCGTGAACATGATATATTGTTCCAAGAAGATTGTCATACCTGACTTCTGGCAATGGCATATCCTCCTTTGAGATATAATTGAATATCATCTCATTGTTTTCTATTCCATCTTTTGATATAGAGAATACTTCAAGATTCTTTTTTGCCTGCATCCCCAGTACATTTTCCGCAGTTTCAATAATCCTGGAAGGTGCCCTCAGCGAAGAAATCTCAAGTTTTAATCTATCAGTCCTATCCTCTTCTATTGATATCATCTCACCAAGTTTAAAAATATCCTTCTGATAATTTATATTCTGGACCTTAAGGAAAATATTTAAAAGCAGACCTATGCAGGCAAACAGTATTACTATAATCATTACATAAAACAGCCCGCTATTGTTATAAAGTACATTTTTATTATCTTCCCTGTCACCTCCCGATACAAGATAAAGCACAGGACTGTAAGTATTTTTTAGTTTTCTTGCTTCAGCGGTTCTCATCTTCATTTTCCTTTTCTAAAGCCCTTAGTCTTGCATTTCTGGATCTCGGATTTATTTTTATTTCATCCTCAGAAGGATATACTGCCTTCTTTGTCAGAATCTTTGCTCTTTTTTTTGCCCCACATCTACATACCGGCAAACCGGGAGGGCAGGTACAGATCCCGGAATATTCTTTAAATCTTTTCTTTACCAGTTTATCTTCCAGGGAATGGTAGGAAATTATAACCATCCTGCCTCCATTGCTTAAAACCTCAAAGCCATCTTTAATAGCAATATCTAAATTATAAAGTTCCCTGTTGACCTCGATCCTTATAGCCTGAAATACCCTTTTTGCAGGGTTGCCTCTTCTTGAAGAATATTTACCGGGTATTGAATCCCTGATTATTTCCACCAGCTCACCGGTAGACTCTATAGGATGCTCCCTGCTCCTCTTTTTTATATTTTTCGCAATTAACTTAGAATATCTTTCTTCACCGTATTTCTTAAAAATTTCAACAAGCTCATCTTCCGGATAACTATTAACTACTTCATATGCATCCAGCTGCTGTCTGTCAGAATATCTCATATCAAGTTTTTCATCCCTCATATAGCTGAACCCCTTCCCAGATTTCTCTATAAGAAAGGTAGACAGTCCCAGATCAAGTAGGATACCGTTTACCCATGGAATCCCGAGCTTTTTAAGAATACTTTTAATATTTGCAAAGTTATCATTTACTGCAATAATATTACCGGCCATATTACTCAGGTTTCTGGTGGCGGTGCTTAAAGTCTGGCTATTAAGATCTACTCCAATTACTTTGCCTGTGGGGGCAATGGCTTTAATTATTGCTGCAGTATGACCTGCACCGCCAAGTGTTCCATCAAAAACTATATCATCTTCTTCTGGGTCCAGATATTTTAATACTTCATCAAGTAATACTGGAATATGAAATTTTTTCAATTCCATCTACTTAATACTTACGTTAGAATCCCAGTTCTTCAAATGAATCCTGATCCTCGGTAAACTGAGATTCGGCCTGATTATAATATTTTTTCCAGTTTTCTTCTGACCATATTTCCGCCCTGTCTGAGACACCGACAAGGACTATATCTTTTTTCAAATCAGCATGCTCTATTAAATTTCGCGGTATTCTGGTTCTCCCCTGCTGGTCGATGTTTTCCATTGCCGCTGAAGCGAAAAACCATCTTGAGAATCTCTGTATATTCCTTTTTGCCATTGGGTTCTCCATAATCCTGTCCTGGATTTTTTTCCATCCTTCACTTGAAAATAAAAAAAGGCATTTCTCATCAAAACCTTTTGTGATTATTACCCCTTTTATTAAATCTTCCCTGAATTTAGCAGGAATGAATATCCTGCCTTTGTTATCTATTGTCCTGTGATGCTCACCTAAAAACATCTCACAGCCTGCCCGGACCATTTTTAATATAAATTATGGGAAAACTATTTCATTATCCTCCACTTTTCCCCACATCACACCAATAAGATAGCACAAATTAACCCTTTTGTAAACTTTTTTTAAAAAATTATTTAGAAATAAATATTATTATTTAATGTATTATTTTTTTAATAATAATATTCAACTATATATTGTTATAGAATAAGATAATAAAAATATCCTGTACAATATATGGTGTAATTTTATCCTAGGAATCTATATCGACCTTAAGTTCCCTTGCAACAAGCTTACCGTCTTCGGATCTTGTTAATTCTTCAATTTTTTGTTCTGCCTGGTTAAGCTTCTTGAGACAGTAGGAGGAAAGCTTTATACCCAGCTCGAACTTCTGCATTGAATCTTCAAGCGTTATGTCCTCCTTCTCCAATTCCTTAACTATCTCCTCAAGCTTTGCAAGAGCTTCTTCGAAACTAAGTTTATCAATATCCACTTTATTATCCTGCTTCATCTTTATTAAAAATAATTTTTGCGATCCTTGCCCTTATAGTACCATCTTTTAACAGAATATCTATTAAATTCCCGGGGAAAGCTGACTTTATGGTGCTAATATTTTTGCGGCTTTCAGTATCATATATAACCGCAAAGCCTCTTTTTACTATATTAAGGGGATTATTATGTTCCATGCTTTTAGTAACATAGTTTATATATCTGTTTTTATCTTTAATATTATTTGAAACGATCCTGCTCCATCCCGCAAACATATTTTTTAAATCAGATTTTTTATACTTAATCCCGGAAATTATGCTTTTTTCATCAATGTGTGATAGATTTTTTATAAGTTTTCTCTTTTTATTTATAACTATTACAGATATTTTCTCGATAAGTTCGCTGTAGACACCATTGAAATCCTGCTGGCTTGCATTAAATAATATTTCAGGTCTTTTAAAATATTTCCTGTTGATTGTCATTAGAAGCTGTTTTTTTGAAAACTTTAAAAGGGAGAAAAGTTTTCCATAAATAAACCCTGTCATATTTTTAATAGCATCAACTGTTTCATTTTTGTCCACTATAACTTTTTCCGCTGCGACCGAAGGAGTTGCGGCTCTAAGATCGGCAACAAAATCTGATATAGTAAAATCAGTCTGATGCCCCACTGCAGATATTATAGGAATATTACAGTTATATATTTTGCAGGCCAGCTCCTCGCTATTGAAACCCCACATATCTTCAAGCGAACCTCCGCCTCTAGCAATTATAATAACATCTACACCATACTCACAAAGATCATCAATAGCAGAACATAGCTCTGAGGCAGAACTTATCCCTCCTACGTTTACATCTCTCACAATTATATGGAAATTTGGAAACCTCCGGACTAGAATTGATACCATGTCTTTTAGAACCGCCCCTCCTATAGAGGTAGCTATACCAATTTTTCCCGGTAGAACAGGTATTTTCTTTTTTGTAGAGGTGTCAAAAAACCCTTTCCTGGATAATTTTTCTTTTAATTGTTCAAATGCCAGTATCAGCGCACCTCTTCCCACGGGCCGGGCTTCAAGGGCTACGAGCTGATATTCCCCCCTCTTTTCATATACAGATATATAACCCTTGACCTGTATGTGAAGACCTTCTTCAATATCAAAGAGAAGATCCCGGTTGTTCCTGTAAAACATTACTATTTTGATCTTGCTTTTTTCATCTTTAAGATCAAAATACATATGCCTATTACTGTGGAAGAAAAAATTGCTGACCTCACCCTCGACCCATATACTGGGAAAATTGCCCTCGAGGTCCTCCCTGATAAGATGATTGAGCTCGCTAACGCTATAAATCTTTGAATCAACTATGATATCCATTTATACTCGGAGCTACTTAAGATCCCAGAATGTTATCATTATCTGTGTCCTGCCTTCATCAAGATTTTTAATAAGAATATCTACAACCTTATCTCTATTACTGCTCGAAAAAGTAAATTTTGATATTTCTATATTTTTATCTTCTACCTCTATAAAATCCTCTTCAATATCAGCCATATTTTTCTGATATATGAAATCTCTTTTCCATATGGACTGGATTCTCTTATTTTTGTAATAATCTTCTACGGTTTCAAAGCTTTCATCAGTGTCGAGGATCACATATACCATCTCCTGTTCATCTTTTAAAAGACTTGCCTGTTTTACGCTGGCATCAGGATAATAAAAAGTATTAAAAGTCTCCAGAAAATTTTCACTCTCCAGAAGCTGCTCAAACTCTTCTTCGGCAAGATTGTCTGATTTATCTTCCACCGGCTGATCTATTTCAACCACAGACTCCTCCTCTGGACCCGTTGAAGCCGTAAAGACACAGGATGCCGTAAAAACAGCTACCGTAGATACTAGAAGAATAAAAATTAATAAATTTAAATTCTTTAAATTACTCATTTTTTTTACCCTTTTAAATTTACAAAAATAATTTTGAATAATATATATGTACAAAAAATTATTTCCAGTAGAACCATGACAATATTCATTAATCTTTCATGCTTTTCTGCCTTTTCCATTAATATACTGAAAGGTTTTCTAATAAATTCCTTAATTCTGGGAACAAATTTAATTATAGAATATAATGAATATCCCACCAGTATTGAACTACCTATTACAACAACCTGATCATCGAAATAATATACACAAAAAATGAAATATCCAATTTCAATTAAATTTAAAAAAAACACCACTCCAATAGACATCAGAACCGGCATTATACCAACTGGAGAATCTTTTCCATCGGTGATCTGCATCTTTTCTTCTATTTCTGATACATCCTTTACAGCAATGGCCTGCCCGCTCCTGGTCTTTATAATTAACTTCAGACTGGAAATATGCAGCCATATTAATATAATCGATAAAATTATTAATAAAATCATCAATAGATAATTATAATATTATTAATAGGATTTGAAAATAATTTTAATGATATGCTTAATAAAGGAAAAAAGTGAATTATTTATTCTTTACTGAATCCACCCTGTTTTTATCAGCAGCTTTGCTCTTTTCACTACTGCCAGACTCTGGTTTTGAGGATATGTTGTCCCCTGCATTTTCTTTTACCTTATCTTCAGATATCTTTCTGGAAGCTGTTCCGTTTGAACCTCTTTTATAATCAGTACTGTAAAAACCAGAACCTTTAAATATTATGCCTACAGGAGAGAATACACGCCTTGCCTCTCCGTTACAGTATATACAGTTTACCCTGCCATTTTCTCCGGGTCTTACCATCATATCAAAAGTCCGCCCGCATTTATCGCATTTATATGTGTATATCGGCATAATATATTTCCTTTAATTGTATAAAATAAATAGAAAATATATACTAATTGGAAATTTTAGTCAAATAATTTGATAAGTTTTGTTATAATATCAAAAATTTTCCAATGAATTTTATATGAAAAAGACAAGTATTATAATAGCAGTTATAGGTGCTATTATACTTATAGCTGTTGCTTTCTTAACTCTTAAAGAAGAACCCTTCATAGGGAAAATATATCTTTCCGATGCAATAAATACCGATGAGGTTTCGGGAGAAAATCTAAAAATTACCGATTTTAATTCTGATAGCTCCGATGTATACCTTGTAATACCGATAAAAGATGTAAAAACTGGAGAAAATATAAATGTAACCTGGCTTTATCAAAAGGGATCCGGATACAGGGTAATCCAGCAGGATAAGATTAAGATAAAAAATAATGGAAGCGGCAAGATAAGTGTATATCTTCTTAAAAGGAATAACATATACTATCCTGGTGATTATAAAGTAATTGTTGATTATAATAATATGCAGTCCGAAGAGACTTCTTTTTCTGTCAGCATCAACTAATATCAGGTGCTTTTAAAATATTCCTTACCCATTCTCGCAAATTCATCTTTTACTTTTTTGAAAATAATATCAAGTGCCTGCTTTACAGTATTATCAAGATTATAGTTTTGTATTATTTCTACATTATTCCTGACTGCGAGGTCCTCCAGATAATTCCTTATTATAGTGATCTGGTCAAGATTTTTTATATACCGCTGCATAGGTCTTGAACCCTGAGTCTCAACAGTCCTCTTGGTAAAATGTTCCTTATGTATACTTTTATTTGGAACTGATACTACCATTTGAATAATAACCGCCTTATCCTTGTATTGCAAAACGTCCAGATATCCCGGGACCACATGTGCACCTTCAATAACAATATCTGTCTTTTCTACAACACTCCTTTTTATAATGGCTTCGATACCTACATTTACAGCACATACCTGTTCCCTGAATCCCAGTATTACAGGTTCTACTCCGGAAGGCGGGAGAGTTAAATTTTTATATGCATTATAAGAAGACCCGCGCAGGGGCCTTATTAATTTCTCAGAGACTGAGGCTCTCATCACCTCCCTTATCGCATCGGTCGAAGCTACTCTCGTTATATTTAAGCGGTTTGCAATAATTGTGGCCACCGTTGATTTACCCACACCGGTAGCACCGCCCAGAAGTATTATAGTTGGTTTTTGAAGTTTCCCGACAGACTGCCAGAGAAGGTATTTCTCTGCATTATCGATACCAGAATCTTCTTTTATGAACCTGAAAGCAAGCGACCTAAGTTCATCAAGAGTTATTGACCTTATATTATTTTCCTCAAAGTAATCCTGAATTTCAGAAGCTATCCTGTGTGCAATTACTATCTCAATACCCGTAACAGAAATAGACGAAGCAAGTATGCCTTTCGAGAAAGGAAGTCCCATTCTTTTATCAGTGATTACTACCGGGTTCCGCTTGTTTTCTTCTTCTTTTATGGTCATCTGGTGCTTTTCTCCTTTATTAATTTTATAACATCCTTCTTAAAATCCCTTTCTCTGTCAATAACTACTAGTATATTATCAATATATGATATCTCTTTTTTGTTTTCAGAAGCATATTCTGTAAGTACATCCACAGCAGCAGCCTTTAATTCCGTAAGTATAATATCAAAATCCGGACTTTCATTAAGATCTCTTTTTAAAAGTTCTCGTTTTGAAAGGTTAAAACTTGCCTTTACTATTCTGCAACCGTATTCACTTTCAAGATGGCCGGTTATGTTGGACCCTGTAATTTTCTGAGAAGTCATTCCGAGAAACACTTTTTTCCCTTCTACATTTGTAAGGGGTTTGGGTCTGAAAACTGTTTTTATTATATCTACACCTGGATTATATTTTTTAATCTTATCTACCAAAATTTCTATTTTTTCCTTTTTTGCAGGAGGATCCTCACACATGGTAATTATTATCATATCTGCCAGCATTATTCTATAAATACCGAGATACCCCACCAGACTTTCCCACTCCTGGAAAGCGCCGATTACACAAATAGTTTTATCTGAAGCCACTTCAGGTATAGAGGCCCCGCTGCCTTCAACAATAATAAGATCTGAATCAAGTTTTTCTGCAAGCCTGGCACCCTCACCAAGATTAGTCATAAATATCTTACCTGCAAATCCTCCCCCGCATCTCCTGCAACCTATAGTAACTACCTCACTTAGTAATGCATCCTCTATATAATCTGAACTTGCGTGAAAACCCTTTTTGTTAAGGTCAAGCAGGTATCCTGCATCAATGTCGATTTCATCACCCCTTATGACCTGTGGTGTTGAGGGTCCGCCTCTTCCCATTGCTATAATGGCTGTATTGATATTCTCCTCGGAAAATATTCTCGCTATATATGAGCTTACAGCAGTTTTTCCTATCCTTTTGCCTGTCCCTATAATGGATAAGGTCTTTTTTGCTATTTTAATTTTCCTTTCTTCATAACTGAATAGAAAATCAGGTCCCATATAACTACTTCCACTTGCCATACAGAAAGAAGCTATCTTCATTCTTATTCTGTAATTGACAACCGGTTCATCACTCAGATCATATACGATATCGGGTGAGAAATATTTAAGAGCAGTACAGAAATCACGGTCAAGGTCATTTATAACATAAACCTTCTCTTTAAAATATCCTTCGAGATCATCTATGATAAGTTTCTCTGTACCACCCAAAAAAATAATTCCTTCAAAAGTTCCTGTGAAACTATTTTTTAAAAATTCCAGAGCATCCCTGTTAACCTCAGGATAATGTTCTCCGTCTATCAGAGCTATAAGTTTTTTATTTTTATTATCTTTTTTCTGTAATAAACTTATCACAGAGTCTTGCCTTCCTGATCGATCTTTTTATTCCTTTTATTCTCTCAATTTTGTCAAATGGATATCTTCTGTAGATATCTATATCCTTCTCTCTTACGTATATTATATTATAGCTTGGCTCAATTGCACCCCTGAGCCTCAGGCAGGATACAGTACCTGCCGTGACCACCATCATATCCTCTATGCGCCATAAATAAGGAACGTGTTTATGCCCGCAAAGCACCATATCCACACCGGCATCTACTATTGTCTCAAGGACATCTCCGGCATCATTAACAATATTTCTTTCCCTTCCGGTATTGGGAACCGATACAAGGTGATGGTGCATAGCAAATATCTTGAAGCTATTCTTTTCAGAATCATTGAACTCCCTACTTATCCATTGATAGTGCTCCCTGCCTATCTGCCCGTTATCCAGATCAGGTTCGCTCGAATCAGCAGCAACAATCGTTATTGTATTATTTTTAAATGTTGTATATCTTTCTCCAAAAAGCTCTTCAAAATGCAGATAGCCTACATTTCTTGAATCATGATTTCCAAGTTGCACAATCAGATTTTTACATTTTATAGGTGCCAGGTAGTTTCTTACTGTTTCATATTCCATTCTAAAACCATTTGCAGTCAGATCTCCTGTTATGATTACTATATCTGGATTAAGATCGTTTATTTCATCTATGGCTCTGGTTAAAAGGCTCGGTATAAAATGCTGTTCTCCTACATGTATATCTGATATTTGAGCAATAATCGTTTCTTTTTTGCTTTCCGACATTTAATTTCCTTTCTTTAATTGATTATCTCAGAAATTATTATAAATCCATATAATATTTTTTCTGCCTGTCATTTACTGAATAGGTTTAGCTTACCTGAAATATGGCTATATCTTTTCTCACCTCTTAAAACCTGGCAGCACAGGTTAAAAAACTTATCATTAGATTTTAAAAGTTTATAGAAAAACATAGGATAAGCAAAAAATATTCTTGAGAAAATAAGGGATATCTTAATGTCGCTATATATTTCCTGCTGAACAGCTTCTGAATAATCATTAAAAGAATAGTCAGCGGACGCAAGAGCTTTTTTTATGCTGCTCAGGGCAAGATGGGAACTTCTAAATGCATTAAAAAGACCCTCACCCGTAAACCCGTCACCCAGACAGGCAGCATCCCCGATTGTGAGGATTCTTTCTTTGCATAAGGGGGTATCCTTAGACCTTATGGGTATACACTGGGCCATTATCTTATCTTTTATACAGCTGCCATTATTGCTATAAAGAAATCTGGTAAAATACCTTTTCATAGAAAGTGCCATATTCTCGGGACCACCTATTCCATATGATATTTTATCTTTTTTGGGAAATGCCCATGTGTACCCCATTTTTACGCATCCAAAATCAAGTCCTGCTGTATTTCCATACTTTTTTTTATCATTGCTGCTATAAAGTCTTTCTACTTCATAACCCAGTATCTTTTTTATTTTGTGACCGGACACAATATTCTTATGCACTGTTCCCCTTATTCCATCCGCACCTACAAGTATACTGGACCTGTAATTACCTCTGTCTGTAAATACTGTAAGATATTTGGTTTCTTGCTCGTAATCTTTTACATTTTCTCCGAAACTTATTGTACAGCCATTTTCTCTGGCAATTTCTGCCATAAAAAAATCAAATTTTCTTCTATCCACAGTATGGATAAGGTAAGAATCATACTCTCTTAAAAAAGAATCTTTGCCTCTAAATGAAAAAAATATTCTTTTCAAACTTTTCTCTATGACACTGCTCACATCAAAAGGAATTAGCGTCAGCACCCTGTGTTGAAGACCTCCAGCACATATTTTATAACGTGGAAAATTCTTTTTCTCTATTATAAGTGTTTTTATACCTTCACTGGATAACAGATACCCGAGAAGGCTGCCTGAAGGTCCGCATCCTGAGATTATTACATCGAATTTTGATCCCATATAATATAATTTTATAAGAAGAAAAAGCAAAGCACAACTTAATTAGCAAGCAGCACTTTGCTTTTTGGTAATAAAAATAACTACAGGTCAGTTAAATATAGGCCTTTTCTGTCTTCTTATCAAAAAGATGAATAGTTTCAATGTCAACAAATAATTTTGCTACATCTCCACTCTTCAGTGTTGATTTTGGTAGAACTCTCGCAGTCATCAGAACACCATCTATGTCCACATAAACATATATCTCTGCACCCATAGGCTCAGTAACTTCTACATTTGCGGTTATCGTATTTGTATCTTTTGCTTCCGGTATAAACTGAGAATCTTCAAGATTTTCTGGTCTTATGCCTACAACAACCTCTTTTCCTATCAGATCATTACTCTTTATTATTTCCTTTATCTTTGAAGAAGTTTCCATTTCAAACTGTTTATTCTTCAAAGTCATTTTATCAGTAATGGTGACATCTATAAAATTCATTGCAGGAGAGCCAATAAAGCCGGCTACAAACATGTTGTTCGGATGGTCGTATACTTCCTGCGGAGCACCGGTCTGCTGCACCAGGCCGTCTTTCATTATAACTATCTTGCTGGCCATGGTCATGGCTTCCGTCTGGTCATGAGTCACGTATATGATCGTTGCATTAAGCCTCTGATGGAGTTTGGCTATCTCTGTTCTCATCTGTACCCTGAGTTTAGCATCAAGGTTTGAAAGTGGCTCATCCATTAAGAATACCTTGGGGTCTCTTACAATAGCCCTTCCAAGTGCTACTCTCTGTCTCTGCCCGCCTGAAAGCTGCTTCGGTTTTCTTTTAAGGAGTTCTTCTATCTTAAGTATCCTGGCTGCATTATTAACCCTCTTTTCAATTTCAGCTTTTGGTGTTTTTCTTAATTTCAGTCCAAAGGCCATATTGTTGTAGACATCCATGTGGGGGTAAAGAGCGTAGTTCTGAAAAACCATCGCGATATCCCTGTCCTTTGGAGGGACATCGTTAACAAGCCTGTCTCCGATATATATTTCCCCTCCGGTTACTTCCTCAAGGCCTGCGATCATGCGCAGCGTAGTGGTTTTACCACAACCCGATGGTCCTACCAGGACCACGAATTGCTTATCTTCGATGACTTCATTCATGTTATTAACAGCAATTACGTCCTCGAATTTCTTGGTCAGGTTTTTTAGATCAACCCTTGCCATTTAATTCTCCTTTGTCTTGATAAATAATATTATAATGGGATTATACCCAAAAAAATAACTATTTTCTATAAAATGATAGATATTTCATCCCGTATGGGTCCCTTCCCGCAAGGAAATCGGCAGCTTTCATAGCTTGTAT
>CAYROY010000106.1:0-6111 GCA_964426155.1 uncultured Actinomycetota bacterium | reverse complement strand
ACTTATAGCTACATTTCATGGCGAGCAGAACCGTGAACTTGTAAGTCTGGATCAGATACCCAGAAATCTTATAAATGCAGTACTTGCAATAGAAGATGAGAGGTTCTATCAGCACAGAGGCTTTGATATTGAAGGCATCATCCGCTCTCTCATAATAAATATTGTATCCGGGGAAGTAGAGCAGGGCGCCACTACCCTTACGCAGGGATATGTAAAAAACGTATATATGCCTGAAGAAAAATATGAAATAACATATGAAAGAAAATTAAAAGAAATTATACTTGCATATCAGCTGGAGCGGATATATTCAAAGGACGAGATCCTTGAGATGTATCTCAATACCGTGTATTTCGGTGAAGGAGCTTACGGGGTCCAGGCCGCAGCAAATATCTACTTCGACAAAGATGCAGGTTACCTGAACCTTTCTGAATGCGCTATGATTGCCGGACTTTTACAATCTTATCTGAACTCCCCTTATATTGACGAAAAAGCAGCCATCGAAAGGCGTAATCTCGTACTTTCAAATATGCTCAGACTCGGTTACATAAACCAGGATGAATATGAAGATACAATTAGACTACCTATAATCACCCAGAGGCCAAGAGAGGAGACTGAAAAGGGATTTGCTCCTTATTTTGTTGAGTATGTAAAACAGGAGCTTATTTCAAAATATGGCGTGGAAAGGGTTTTCAAGGGCGGTTTTGAGATTTATACAACACTTGATCCTGAAATGCAGATACATGCTGAAAACGCCATAAATGAAGTCCTTCCCGATCCCGAGGATCCTGCATCATCACTTGTAGCCATGGATCCGAAAACAGGATATGTAAAGGCCATGGTCGGCGGAAAGGATTTCTCAGAAATGAAATTCAATCTTGCTACACAGGCAAAAAGGCAGCCCGGGTCCACCTTTAAGGTATTTGCACTTTTATCGGCCCTGGAACAGGGTATAACTCCCCTTATAACTTTCAATCCTAACGGAACAGTGGTATTCGACATATTCGGAAGTGAGCCGTGGGAAGTGGGCAATTACAATAATGCAAGTTATGAAATAAATGAAATGACAGTGCTGGAAGCAACAGTAAAATCAGTTAACGTTGTATATTCACAGCTCATCATGCACATAGGGGGTTATGGCACCGCAAAGACTGCAATGGATATGGGCATAGAGACACCTCTAAATCCTTATCCTGCAGTAGGCCTGGGCGGCCTGACTACCGGTGTATCACCCCTCGAAGTCTGCACGGCTTTCTCTACACTGGCTAACTACGGAATAAGAAACGACCCGGTAGCCGTACTGAAAGTTGTTGACAGTGACGGCACTGTTATGAAGGAGCATCAGGGTGAAAGCAGTCAGGTGCTGTCACCCATAAATGCTTACAGGGTAATAGAGATACTGCAGCAGGTTATGCTCAGGGGTACAGGTACAAGGGCAAGATTGGAAGACAGGCCCTGTGCTGGAAAGACAGGCACCACCCAGGAAGCAGAAAATGCATGGTTTACAGGATTTACCCCCAACCTTGCGGCCTGCGTGTGGATGGGTTATCCGGAAAAGAATGTAAAGATGGAAAATATACATGATATGAGAGTCCAGGGAGGCGCCCACCCTGCAATGATATGGAACCTGTTTATGAAGGAAGCTACAAAAAAGCTTCCCATAGAAGATTTTGCTAGACCCCAGGAAGATATAATCAATGTCCAGGTAGTAAGGAATCAGGATACAGGTGAATATATGCTCCCGAACCGTTTTACCCCTCCAGATCAGATAGAGATGAAAGAATATAGATATGGGCAGGAACCAAAAGTCCAGATGCCGATACCTGAAGACGCTATCCCGATAATGCCGATGGTGGCACTCAGGCCGATAGAAGAAGCAAATCATATCCTTATTGAGTCAGGTTACAATAATATAGAATATAAAAATGAGGTATATGGTGAAGTTCCTTCAGGATATACTCACAGGCAGGATCCCATATGGGACCAGCCGGTTGAGACTATAAGGAAGATAACCGTATGGGTTAATCCATGATGAATATTGAAAAAACAAATGAAATACGAGTAAGATTTGCACCAAGCCCGACAGGATACCTGCATATAGGCAGTGCCAGAACGGCACTTTTTAACTGGCTCTATGCGAAAAAAAATAATGGGAGATTTATAATCCGCATCGAGGATACCGACCGTGCAAGACATATGGAAGAAGCGGTAAGGCCTATACTTGATTCGCTTCGCTGGCTCGGTATAGGCTGGGATGAAGGCCCTGACATCGGAGGAAGTTATGGTCCATACCGCCAGTCAGAGAGGGTAGAAACATACAAAAAATATGCACAAAAACTTATAGACAATAAAAAGGCATACAGGTGTTTTTGCAGTCCGGAGGAATTACAGGCAAGGAAAAAGTCAGCCGAAGATAAGGGTCGGTCTTTTAAATATGACCGAAGGTGCCTCTCTCTCACACAAGAAGAGATAGATGAAAAGATTAAAAATAAACAGCCTTTTGCGGTAAGGTTGCTAATACCTGATAACGAGATTATTGAATTCAATGACAGTGTCTACGGAAATATTTCTGTCAGCTCAGATACTATTGAAGATTATGTCATACTCAGATCCAGCGGCCTGCCGACCTATAACTTTTCTGCTGCCGTAGATGACATGCTTATGAAAATAACAGATGTAATAAGAGGAGAAGACCATCTTTCAAATACTCCCAAGCAAATACTAATATACAGGGCACTAGGAGTGGAACAACCGGTATTCACACATCTGCCGATGATACTTGGAAGTGACGGCCAGAAACTCTCCAAACGGCACGGTGCTGTTTCTGTAGAATCATACAGGAACGAGGGCTTTCTCCCTGAAGCTATTGTAAATTACATAGCCCTGCTAGGGTGGTCCTATGACGACAGGTCTACCATTTTTTCTACAGGAGAACTTATAGATAGATTTTCACTGGAGAATATAAATAAAAAAAAGGCCAGGTTTGATTATCAAAAACTTCTGTGGATGAACGCCACCTATATCAGAAAAACTCCAGACAGAAAACTGGAAGAAATCTTAAAAGGGGTAATAGAAAAGCATATAGACAAAAAAGGGATTCAGAAAAATAATCTGGACATAAAACAGACCGTAAAGGTGATAACCCCTCTTATAAAGGAGAGGATAAGAACAATTAATGAAAGCCTGGATTGGGTAATGCCATTTTTTACGGAAATAAAATACAGCAGCGAAATGATTGGATATTTCGATAAAAAGTCAATAGATGCACCTTCTGTCCTCTCTAAGATATTATCAAGTATAATGCTTCTAAAAGATAATTTTGATTATTCCAGTATAGAGAACACCCTGAGGAAAGTTTCGGAGGAAATGGAGATAAGTTTTAGAAAGCTTGCGGAGGTTCTAAGAATAGCACTATGGGCAAATAAAGTAAGTCCGCCTCTCTTCCATACAATGCAGATACTGGGATACCAGACTTCAATAGATAGAATAAATAAATACCTGGAACTTATTGAAAATAGATAATGATCTTACCGGGATCTTTAAAGCTTGAAAACCATTTCTTCAGGCGTAAGATCCCTTCCCTTCTCTACAACTTTTTTAGTAAAATTAGCAACCACAACTTCTTCATTAGTTGGTACTATAAATATTTTTACCTTGGATATTACTGAATAATCTGAGGATATCAATCCGAGTTGTCCATTCAGGTCTTTGTTTCTGGCAAGGTCAAGCCTTATTCCCATATAATCCATATCCTCAAGACTCTTCTCCCTTATAAACGCATTGTTTTCACCCGTACTGCCCCCAAATATTATGCAATCAATACTTCCAAGTACAGTTGAAAAAGCACCTATATATTTTCTAATGCTGTCTATATAAAGGTCTACTGCCATCTTTGCTCTTTCATTACCCGCATCGGCAACTTTAATGATCTCCATGATATCATCAGTGCCTATTCCAGCAATACTCATAATACCTGCATTATTTGAAATATCTTCCTGAGCCTGTTCTATTGAAAGTCCAATTTTTTTTATAGCGTAAAGTAGTGATGTACCATCCACATCTCCTGTCCTTGACCTCTGAAGTAATCCTGAATTAGGTGAAAAACTCATGCTGGTGTCTGCAGACTTACCTTTTTTAATAGCAGTTATAGAACTGCTGCCACCCAGATGAATCGTTAAAAGGTTAATATCCTCTGTACCCATGAGCTTAAAACCCATAGCTGCCATATATCTATGAGAGGAACCGTTAAAACCATGCTTTTTTATACCAGCTTTTTCCTGCCACTCCCATGGAAGACCTGATATCCGCCTGTACTCTGGAATAGTCCAATAAAATGAAGGCTCAAATACACCTACCATTGGTACATCAAGAATCTTGCTAAAAACACTTATGGTTTCCATATAGGAACTATTATGCTCCGGGGCTACAAAAAGATACTTTTCCATTTCCTCAAGTACCTTGGGAGTAAGAATATTAGCACCGTTTCTCTCACCAAGAACACACTTAAAACCCATAGCTTCAATATCTTTTAGACTACCAATCACACCAGTTCTTTCAAACCATTTCAGTATATATTTAATTCCCCTATCAAAACCAGATATTCTGATAACTTCTTTTTTTAGTGGCTCCTGCATTATCCTGTGAGTAAAATTTGATTCTCCCCTGGTTTTTATCTTATCTATATTGGCTTCACCTAAAACTTTTATCTTATTCTTACTGCCTATATCTATTATTTTAATCTTTAGTGATGTGCTTCCTGGGTTGCCAATCCCGATTATCATCTCTCTCCCTTCAAAAATATCCTATTTGAAATCTTATTTGATATTCAAGCAGATATATCTATGATGTATTCTTAAAAATATCTATTAAAGTTTATTTTAACAGATTTGGTTTTTTTTTATAATATCAACCCAAATAACAAATAATCCGGGTTCATTTGAATTAGTATATAGTGAGCAGTAATATTTTGCCTCTTTTCACATTTTCTGGTAGCATATTAATGCTCATTATTGGGGAGTCGTCTAAGGGTAGGACATGCGGCTCTGGACCGTATAGTAGGGGTTCGAATCCTCTCTCCCCAGCCATCTTTAGAACAAAATAAATATTTGTTCAAATAATAAAATTATAGCTTTTTACAGCAAAATATTCCTAATTCAATGATTATTTATCAATCATCAATATTTTTATTCTTTAACAATTACATCTTTCTTGGTTAATAGAACTATACTCCCAATGGCACCGACCAAAAATGCCAGTTGAAATAAAATTACTGTCCCATTTGCGATCCATCCAGTATAAGGGTTTTCTCCAAACAATACAGTATAAAGGTTATGCACAATCCAGGCCAGAGAGACAATACTTAAAAAAATAAAAACTGCAGATGATCCTGTAAGTATGAGAAATACCAACCTCATTGCGATGCTTCTTAATGTTCGTCCCTATTTTAGATTTTTGCTTTGACAATATAGTATGGTTTTACTATTATAATTTTGATAGTCTTTAAATTATACTATTGATTGTTAGTATATTGATTGCTTACTAATTAGTCAAACAAATATAGCAATTCTTCCTGCTATGTGTATATGAAAGGAAAGAGCAATTAAAATTTTATTTAAGCATAATATTTCATCTTACAGAATACAATCTGAAAGATTGGTAAAAAAGAATAGCGGAAGGTCGGGGCGGAATTCCACCCGGACCCCCTTTCCGCCCCGTCTGCATTTGGGATCAGGTACAGGAAAAGCATATAGAATAATCAGGGAATATAGTGATAGTTTTTCTATTTTTATCTGCAATTGTAAAATCCATATAGAATTGTTTTTTAAGGGTTTAGAAATCCGGTTGCGGGTTTTCTTCAAAGAAAGTTCGTATTTCGGCCAGAAATCCCAGCCATTCCGGTATGTATGTCATATAAATCCAATTTATTAATCAAATACAGGAGATAATTTTGTATATATATGGTTGTTTATATATCATAATCATGATAATGTTATGATAAATCAAGCAAGGAGTTGATTTATATGAAAAGAATCAGACCGGTTTCGGATTTAAGGAATAATTTTGCTGAGATTTCAAGAATAGTACATGAAACAGATGAGCCAGTATTTCTTACAA
>CAYROY010000105.1:0-3756 GCA_964426155.1 uncultured Actinomycetota bacterium | reverse complement strand
AATGCCAGTGCAGCTACTGTTGACAGCAGTAATTTTTTGAATGATATATTGTTTACCTTTTCACTCTTTTTTTTCGATAGAAGCGCAGCAATAGTTATTGTCATAAAAACCTTGGCAAATTCTGAAGGCTGTATTGAGAAAAGCCCCAGGTCTATCCAGCTTTTCGACCCATGCACTTCATATCCAAATACAAGTACAGCAGCAAGTGATAATAATCCCACAGAAGCAGCTACCCACCAGAAAACCTTTATTTTCCTGTAATTTACAAATTGAAGCCCCGTAAACAGAAGAACTCCTGCTCCCAGATAAATTGACTGCCTCTTAAGATAATATAGTGGACCACCTGACTCTGCCGGTAACAGATTTCTGGTAGCACTGTATATTATAAGCAAACCAAAAGATGCTGCAGCAATAACTGCCAGGAAAAAAAGCAGGTCAAACCTGAAGCTTTTCCTATTTTTCGAGGAATTAATATCATCTATCAGGCTTATGTATCTGTAATTTTTTCCTTTTACCATATATTTTCTTTTTTTAAAATTTATAGATTATCGCTGGTCCAGTCCGAAAAGATATCTATATATTTGTTCAGCTATTGGAGCAGCATTGCTTCCGCCGCCCCCGGCTTCTTCCAGCATAACTATAATTACATATTCCGGATTACCTATCGGCCCATAACTTGCAAACCAGGCAAAGTCCTGTCTGCCATAGACTTCAGCTGTCCCCGTTTTACCGGCTATAGGTATCTGATCCGTTGGAAAATCACGGAAAGCATTTGCTGCCGTACCTCCCGGACTTGTTACCATCTCGAACCCGTCTTCCATAATATCTATATAGTAATCATTAAGCTCTATATCTTTATAACTTTCAATAACACCTGCAGGGTAGGGGTTCCCATGTGAATCCTTTACATCTTTTACTATATGCGGTTCATATTGTATTCCCCTGTTTGCAACTGTTGAATATACAACCGCCATCTGCAGCGGTGTGACCAGGATGTCTCCCTGCCCTATTGCCATGTTTACCGTATCTCCCGGAAACCACACAGTGTATTCGACACTATCTGCAAAATATTCAGCCTTCCACTCCCGGTCGGGTACCACTCCTTCGTCTTCGAAAGGAAGATCGATACCTGTTTTGCTGCCAAGCCCAAAATTTTTTGAATGCTTCTGCAGAAGCTCTTCAATATTATCCCGTTTCAGAAAAAGGCCATAACCTACCTCATAAAAAAATATATCACATGAATTCTTTATACCCCCTCTTATATTGAGACTGCCATGACCTGATTTCTTCCAGCAGGACTTTGGGAAATCATTCCCGAGACCATACCATGTACCCCTGCATGTAATTGTGGAATATTCACCTATTATCTCCTCATAAAGACCGGCATAAGCTGTCACTACCTTGAAAATAGAACCAGGAGCATAAGACATCACGGCCCTGTTGTTCAGGGGGAAATAATTTTCAGGATCATTAAGATATACCCAATCTTTATCAGATATGCCGCCTGAAAAGACCTCGGGATCATAAGTTGGGAATGACGCCATTGATAGTACTTCTCCGTTTCTGGTATCCAGCACAACTACTGCTCCTGCTGGTGCATTATAATGCTCTTCCGTATCATCCAGAGTTTTTTTCCTCACTTCCATTATCCCACTGTAAAGAGCCTCTTCCGTGACCTTTTGCAGCTCTATATCAATTGTAAGATACAGATTATTACCACTTACTGGTGTTTTTTCCTCGACTATCTTAACCGGCCTGCCCGCAGGATCCACTTCATATACTTTTTCTCCTTTCTCCCCTCTCAGTATATTCTCATATTCTTTTTCCAGCCCTGTCAGTCCTATTTGATCCCCTGCGGAATATTCAGGTCCGTAAGATTCTGATTTCAGAGCCTCCTCGTCGATCTCACCCGTATAGCCAAATATGTGTGATGCAAGCACCCCGTAATCATATTTTCTAAGATAGATATCGACTATCTCTACGCCCGGCAGCATGTTAATACTTTCTTTAATTTTTATAACTGCAGGTTTATCTAATCCGGCCTTTAGAATAACTCTTTCCAGATATGAGATATCTGCTTCTTCGATTCTTTCTTTTATCTCTATGGCAGGCATATCAAGATAATCCTGCAAAAGCTCGATTGCTTCCTCATCCTCTATCAAGATGTGCGGCTGTACGGCTACTGCGTATACAGGTATGCTTTTAACCAGCAGTTTCCCATTTCTATCATAAATATTACCTCTTGGGGCCGCAACTTCTGTTGTACGGGTTATGCTTTCAGAGACCATCTCTGCATAGATCTCGCCGCTTATGATCTGAAGGAAATACAGCCTCAACAAAATAGCTATAAGAATTCCCATGATAAAGTATATTACTATCTTAAATCTTATTCTTATATTTGAATTCAAAGGCCTCCATCCCCCTGTTTATGCTTACTTTTATAGCCGGGTATAGAACTGCAAGCAGTATTATATTGCACACAGGTGCGATCAGTATTTCCATACCCGTCACCTGCATATTTACTTCAAAGTTAAATAAATATCTTACGATGCTTTCAGATATTATATTTATCTCCGTCAGTATAAATATTATAAATATAAGCGATATCAGCTTTTTTTTAAAACCTGATTCCATCAGTCTTGATATAATAAATGCATCAAGCGAGTACAGGAGAGCGGTTATACCCGGCAGGTCTACCACAATAAGATCGAAGATCAGGCCTATTACAAAACCAAAAATAATACCGTAGAAAACCCCGTCCAGAAGTGTTATTGCAAGAACTGCTATCAATATAAGGTCGAAACTCAGGTTAAATATTTTTATTTGTTCAAAGAAGGTCACCTGTATTATTAGAAATACAACCGCCAGTAAGAAATGAAGGACTATCTTCCACGCTTTCATACTAATCCCGGTAAATCGATTTTAAAGATTATCAATTCTTTATCACCACTAAATATTCCAGACTTCTTAAATCTTCAAAAGGTTCAACAGTTATTCCCAGATAGGGATTTTCCGGTTTATTCATTACGCTGCTTACCCTCCCTATCAATAAATCCGGCGGGAGGTACAGGCCGTACTCCGAGGTTACCAGTATATCCCCCTTATAAACTTCCTCCTCAGATGATATATATTTAAAATATGTAACACCTTCCTGGCTGCCCTCTATAAGACCCAGTTTTCTAGAAGACAAAATCCTTGCTCCCAGACTGCTTCTGGGATCATTAATGAGCATTGCCCTCGAGCTGTTATTGCCGGCTGATGTTATTACACCGACCAGGCCCCTGCTTCCCATTACGCCCATTCCTTCCTGCACACCATCAGACGAGCCTGCATTTAGAATTATCTCTGACTGCCATGTATCATTAAAAAAACCTATGACCTTTACAGTCACCAGATCATGTTCTTTGCGTAAATCAAGTCCAAGAAGTTTTCTCAGGGCATCATTTTCAACTTTTATATTTATATTTTCAGAATATTTTGCACGGAGTTCTGCATTTTCCTCTTCCAGCTCGATATTTTTTTCTCTCAGCCCCATATAATCACCGATAGATGCAAAGAAAACCACAACCGGATTAAAAAAAGAAAAAGCCTTTTCCTGGACAGGTTCAAATATATCTATTGTCTCTGCCTTTATTTTCTCTATGATTCCGCTTCCCCTGAAACTTACGGTTATAACTAAAAGGCAGAGGAATATGATTATTACAAGGATGATGATATTTCTAAATCTTCTGCTGTTTACCACTGTATCAAAAAAAA
>CAYROY010000104.1:0-4916 GCA_964426155.1 uncultured Actinomycetota bacterium | reverse complement strand
TTCCGGCAGCGTCCCGTCGTCAAATATATCTATATCTATTTCAAATAACTTTTGCCCTTTCCTGTCCCTGAAAAGTGATTTGCCCTTCTGGACAGAATCAGCATCAAGTGCTGAAGCTATCACTCCCATAAACTGTGCCGATACCAGTGGATCCATTACTATATTCATCCTGCCCGATTTTATCTTTTTCCCTCCCAGTATCGCCAGCGACCTTTCTGCTGCTTTTTTTGATACCTCCATTATATCTATGGATAACGGATTCCTTGCAATACCAAAATAATCTCCCGTCGATATATCATCTCCGCTCCTTGAGATAGCACTAAGGTAGACCATGGATACAGTTGTTGCATAACTTCCAGAAAACCCATTTGAATTTAAAATACACACTTCAGAGAGTGCATCGCCGTAATTAAGGTCATTCACTCCAGTTATACGCCTGTCAAATTTCTTTGTAATCGACTCCAGTTCCAGAGTCATATTTATCTTATCTTCAATGCTGACATCAAAAAAATTTTTATCAAAAAGGTCCCCTGCATTTAATAATCCCTTATCTATGATGGAATCCTTTTTGGCAGGCAGATACCTTAGTGGGTCCTTTCCGGTAACTTTTGAATTTGCAATAGCATTTTCAATTGCATCCATTATAGCCTCCTTCTCCATTACTGCTGTATAGGCATAACCTTCCGATTTATCCCTAAAAATCCTTATGCCAATCCCTGTCGAATCTGAGAATGAAAGGCTTTCAATATCGCCATTGAAGACATCTATGTCATTTTCAACTTCCCTGGCGGCAAAAACCTCCCACTGATCTACTTTTTTTGAAGGTATCGCTGCCGCTGTCTTTTCGCAGGCTCTTTCAAGTTCTTTTAATTTTAGACCTGTAACTTTACTTTCTTTCATAATAAATCACAATATCCTAAAATCATTATCCTGTGCCCCCGACTGTAATGCTGCTCACCTTGATGGTCGGCTGGCCCACTTCATTTGATACAGATTGTCCCTGCTTTCCGCAGAAACCCGGGGCAAAATCAATGTCATCCGAAACAGCTTCTATCTTTTTTAGTATATCAGGACCGTTACCAATAAGGGTTGCCCCTTTTATAGGCACAGTAATCCTTCCTCTTTCAATCAGATAACCTTCACTTATTCCAAATACGAAATCACCTGTTGCGGGATCCACCTGTCCGCCGGCAAATTCCTTTGCATATATTCCCTTTCTGACTGAAGAAATAAGTTCTGCCTTTTTATTTTTACCGGGTGCTATATATGTATTTGACATCCTTGGTATAGGTATATGTCTGAAGGACTGCCTGCGGCCGTTTCCGGTAGGCGCCATTCCCATCTTGATCGAGGTCTTTAAATCGTATATAAAGCTTTCAAGAATCCCTTCTCTTATAAGGACAGTTTTCTGCGAGGGGACTCCCTCTCCGTCAAACTTATATGAACCCCAGTGATACGGAATCGATGAGTCATCTACTGCAGTTACTGCGTCAGCAGCAATCTTTTTTCCAATACTGTCCTTAAATACCGTAGCATCCTTTAGAACCGCATCTGCTTCAAGTCCGTGACCGCATGCTTCATGAAATATGACTCCACCAAAAGCAGGCCCTATCACAACCGGCAATTCGCCTGAGGGCGCACCTACGGCATCAAGCATTACCACTGCCATTTTTGCTGCCTGTTCTGCTGCCATCCTGCAGGACTGCATGTCAATAATCTCAAATCCTGCAGTTCCTGCAAGGGATTTATAACCGGTACTTATCTCTCCATCTTTTTTTGCAACAGATTGAACTGACAAAAATACTTTTACTGCTTCCTGGTATGACTTTTTACCAAAAGAGTTTACCGTTTGTATTACCTGCTCAACATCTGATATCCCGGCTGTTACCTGTATTATCCTTTTATCGAAATTGCGGCATACGCCATCAATGCCTGTCAGGATTTTTTTCTTCGAGGAAGCGGGGGTTTTAGAGGGATATTCCTTAACCACGACATCATAGCTGCTCCTGGAGGGTACAATATAACTGTTAAGATCAAGGACAGCACTCCGGCCTGAGCTTTTCCCTGCAGTACTCAGGATTCTGGCAGCCCTTATAAGTCTTTTTTCTTCCAGGGAATCAACGTATCCGTAAAAGGTACTTTCACCCTTCCACATCCTTAGACCGCAGCCTGAATCGAATCCGCTATTGGAATTTTCTATTTTGCCGTCTTCCAGCTTTATTGAATTGCTTATACTCTTCTGGATATATATTTCTGAAAATGATGCGCCACCTGAATTTAGTATATCCAGAATCTTTTTAGCAAGCGTGTTGTCTATCAATATCTAAACCTGTCTATGAAAGTGAATCTTCAACCTTTTTTGCAGTCTTTTTACCCTTTTCAATAACATTCTCTACTTTTTTCCTGGCCTTTTCTGCCCCTTCTTCCATATCCTTTGCAGTTTTCTGGATAAATTCCCTGCTCCTGTCTAAAATTTCTTTGCCGGTATCCTTTGCCTGGATTAATTTTGTTTTTGCAGTTTCCAGGCCCTCCCTGCTTTTTCCAAAAAATTCTTCTCCTTTTTCAGTAAGCTCCCTGCGTGTTTCTTTTCCACTTTTTGGAGCAAACAGTAATCCGGCCATGAAACCAGCTGCAGCACCGATCAAAAGTGCAGTTATTAACCCGGGTGCATAATTTTTATTTCCATTACTCATCCTGGACTTCTCCTTCTTAAGATATTTTTGTTTTTATTGCTCCTCTTCTTCGGAACCAGAATTTCTCATACCATTTATCAGCCCCACGGAACCGCTTATTAGCTTTATTATGGGGCTTGTAAGTAAAATCCTTGCCAGCCTTATTACTTTCTCCAGCTGTTCCACTATGGAAGCTATGCTCTGGGTGAGGTCATTAATGGATCCTACCTCCGTATTGAGATGAGTTACAGTATCATTTAATTTTTCTATCATGGGAAGCAGGCTCTTGCTCAGCTTATCCGCCATAGACCTTATCCTGTTTATAAGTCTGAAAAGCGGTACAGCTACAGCGATAGCTGCAACAGCAAAAGCAGAAATAAGTATTATTGCTACAAGTCCTACAATCTCTAAAGATGTCATAATCCAAACCTCTTGAATCCGGTATAAAAATACAGTTATTATTATATATATTTAAGTTCTTTTATTCAAAAAATAATAAATCTAATCTATAATAGGCAATCAATAGGAGAATGGTCTCCGTAAAAATTAAACCCGGAAAGGCATTTATCAAAGATGAAAAACAGTAAATTTAAAGTATTGGCTTATAATTTCATGATAATACTTATGATACTTATATTTACATCATCATGCGGCCCTGCTGCCATCGAAGAGGATGAGGAGGAGCAGACCTCTGGAATAACCGAAGAAGAGATAGAAGAGATCGAAGAAGCAATAGCTGAAGAAGAAATTGAGCCGGTAGATTATGAAAATTCAGAGCCGGGCGCAGAGCTAAAAGGATATATCCCATCATATCTCTGTACAGACACTGATAATTATGTAACCATAGAAGTCACAAACACCTCGGATTTTACCTGGCGTGCAGAAGGTGCCAGCAGTGTCAGGCTGAGTTACCATTATTTCGGCCAGGATGTAGATTATGTAGAATATGACGGCAATGTGCGGACCCTTCTTCCGGAAAACCTTGAACCGGGAGAGACTGCAATAGTTGATGTCCTGATAAATGATATTGAAAACCCGGGGAAATATGTTGTCCAGATAGACCTTGTACTGGAAGGTTATTACTGGTTTTCATCAAGAGACATACCGATTATAGAAGGAAATGTATATTTTAACAGCTGCATGGAAGTAAGATAATTTTTAGACCGTTTTAAGCAGCGGCAATATTCCTGCATCTGTTTCAATCATCTCAGCCTTTACTGCTATATTATAGTTGTCTAACCTGGAACAGAATTGTATATCTTCCTGAAGCCCTATTTTCCTAAGTGCACGTGCACTTGATGACTTTTCCAGAGCATTTTTCATACTCTTTTCACCAAGGACAACAGACAGTGCAATCATCGAGCTGTCGCTGTAATCAAATATTGCAGACTTTGACAGAATATATTTAACAGCCATTCCCGCTATATAAACGTCATCATAGGCAATTCTGCCCATCTCTCCCGAACAGAGAAGGAGTATATCCTTTTGTTTCCCAGCAGTAAAATCCAGAATCTTATCCATGGTATATCTGAAATTAAGCGCTGATAGAGAAAATACACCTGTGCAGCACTCTGCTCTCAGGAACGACTCCGTCCCGTTGGTGGTCTTAAGTATTATTTCTCTTCCGGAAAGTTCTATCCTGGAAAACTCAAGAGGTGAATTACCGTAGTCAAATCCTTCCGGTGGAATGCCGGCACGCTCACCGCACAGGAGCCTGCCCGGGAAGACATCTTTCAGATTATAAGCAAGTTCAATAGTAGGTGCTATTATGATACTCCGGACACCGCTTCCAAAAAGTGCCGCAATTGTAGAGGTTGCCCGTATAACATCTATTACCGCACAAACTGAAGAACTTATATCAGCATTAATGCTGCCCTCATCAAAATTGTTTGAAAAAACAGTATCAACAAACAAATTTTACCTCCGCTATAGTTTGAACTTTTCTCCTGTAAGGTTTTCATAAGCAGCAATATACCTTTCAGTTGTCTTTTTTATTATAGCATCAGGCAGCTTCGGAGGATTTGAATTACGGTCCCAGCTGGTCGAGAGAAGATAATCCCTTACAAACTGTTTATCATAGCTATCCTGGTCCTTTCCCGGCTTATATTCATCCAGCGGCCAGAACCTTGAAGAATCAGGTGTGAGTACTTCATCAGCCAGTATTATTTCATCATTTTCTGCAGCACCAAACTCAAACTTTGTATCTGCAATTATTATTCCCCGTCTCATTGCGTATTCCGATGC
>CAYROY010000103.1:0-19459 GCA_964426155.1 uncultured Actinomycetota bacterium | reverse complement strand
TTTCTATCTAGTTTCATACCAATAATGAAATATTGTATTAATAATTATCAATATACATTTTGTATATAATTTTACTATAACAATATATTCAAATGTTTTAAGAGAGTAATGTTAACAATACTGTTAACAAATTTGAATATAATTTGCCGTTGAAATTATATTTTTAGTAAATATTTCTGGTTATCAGGTGCTTTTTCTAGTCAAATAACGCTTTAGGCATAAATTAATTAAAAATATAATTATTAAATCCAGAAGCTAAATAGGACACTAATATTGTTGTAAAAACAACATTATGTTATACTTAAATGGTCGCTGCTTGATTAAAATAAGCGTTTAAAGATTCTTTTGATTTTTAAAATTACTGCATAGTAAAGAGGAAAATATTGTCTAATGGAACAAAAAATTGATAATATATATAGAAAACATAAAGATAACTATGATTTAGATAATGTATTATTTGATATATATGAGATAATTTTGGCTAAACTAGATATCGAATCAATAAAAGTTTAGTTATTTATAAAAGTAAACATCATTTTATAGCGAGGTTCAATGCTTGAAGAGAAAAAAGTAGCCTGCTATGTTAGGGTTTCCACTACCGGACAAACAAAAGATGATAAATACAGTATTCCTGAACAAATCGATATTCTTAAAAACATTTGCCTTAAAAACAACTGGGATTATGATTTATATCAAGATCTTGGTATTTCAGGTGAAACAATAGAAGCTAGGCCAAAAATAAAAGAGTTGCTTAGTAATTGTAAAAAGGGAATATACCATAGAGTTCTTGCAGTTGATCAAGATAGATTATCCAGAAGTGTTAGAGATCTTCAAATCATTAAGGAAATATTTAAAGATCATAAAATAAAATTAATGTTTCAAAACTCAGTACTGGATCTAGATAATGAAGATGATGATTTTATGTCTGATATTCAGGGAGTGTTCAGCAAAAGGGAAATAAGAATTATTGCAAAAAGGTCAGCTAGGGGAAAGTATCAAAAAGCTAAGCAAGGAAAACTCCCCCTTGGAGGAAATAATATTCTTTATGGTTATAAATTAGACAATGATGGAAAAATAGTTATTGATGAAGAAGAAGGAAAAGTAGTTGTAAATATTTTTACCTGGTTGGCTGATGAGGGTATATCTTCATATAAAATAGCTAATAGATTAAACTCTTTAGGCATCCAAACAAGATTTGAAAAATTTGGTAGAATTAGAAAATCTATTAAATATAATAAAGTTTATGAAAATAAATGGACAAGAAGCAGTGTTAAACATATTCTTTCAAAAGAATTATATTATAAAGATGAATATATATATGCAAAGAGGAGTAAATTTGACTTTATAGATCCAGTATCTATAAAGAAAAAACCGATAATATCAAAAGAACTTTTTGAAAAAGCAAAAAAACAATCACAGTTTAACAGAAGTTCAATCAATAATTCAAAAGTTGTATACATCTTAACTGGAAAAATGAAATGTTTAACTTGCGGTCGTCCGTATTGTGGAGGTAGATATCATAGCAAAAAAAGTGGAATTACTTCTTATTATTATAGAGATATGGGTAGAAATAGTAGAGCCCGAGAACTAGGGTATTTATGCAACAGTGCTTCAATCAAAAAAGATTTAATCGAAGGTGTGGTCAAAAACGATATCAGACAATTTCTTTTGAGGCCTGAAAGCATGAATAAGTATTTATTATTTGACTATAAAAATAGATCATTAGATAAAGACTTTAATATAGCAGAACTTGAAAATAAAAAAGTTAAAATTAATAAAGAAATAGACATGTTGCTGGATTTATATTCAAATAAGGATATCCCAAATTCTATTAGTACTAAAAATATTGCAAAAAAATTGAAAGAAAAGGATAGAGAAATAAAAAATTTGGATAATATTCTTTATGAAATTAAAAATAAAGAGATTGTAAATAAAATTAAAATAGAAAAAATAAATAATATAAAAATCCTTTTTAAAAGCTTAGTAAAAGGAATAGAAAAACTTGATAATTTAGATTGGAAAAGAATAATAAATAAAATGATTGAAGAAATTGGAATAGATTCAATTTATGGCTATGGAAAAACTAATAAGCTTGATGTTTATATAACTTATAACTTTAATGCTCTTCTTGGAGAGAAAACATTGCACTGGCCGAGCGAAGTCGATAGTACATCCCAGGGAGGTCATAAACCCTGCAATTAGATACTCGGCAGCATCTATAATATTCCTACATAATCATCCCAGCGGAGATCCTGAGCCTTCCCTTGACGATATAGAGATAACGCGCAGGTTATGCAAATCCTGCGATATAGTTGGCATAAATGTCCTTGACCATATAATTATAGGTTATGGAGAATATTTCAGTTTTAAACAGAAACAGCTGATATGATTTTTATTAATCAATTTATACTGATAAGGCTAGAATGACCTGTCTATGATTTAACCCTGTACTTTCGTCCCGTATCCATGAATGCCTTTATATTTTCATAGGGAGTTTCCTGGGGAAGGTCGCAACCTGTGCTTAAGATAAAATTTGGGAAAGGCTCCATCTCGTCCAGAAGTGCTTCTACTTCCTCTTCAACCTGCTCCGGTTTTCCATGAAGAATTGTAGAAGAAGGATTGATATTACCCATCACTGCAACCTGCCCGTTGACTTTCAGGGCTACATCCTTAAGAGAGACTCCCATCTCCTTAGAATCAAGGCTGACTCCGTCAACCCCCGATAAAATCATTTTATCCACCAGATGCATTGTATTCCCACAGGTATGATAAATTGTGATTACGCCGGTAAATCTAAAACTGTCGTTTATATGCTTAACATATCTTGCCGAGTACTTTTCAAACTGTGAGGGCCCCAGCATCACTGCCGTTGGCTCTAAGATACAGATCACCTCTGCTCCTGCTGATATGAGCATCCCGGTATATTTTTCAATTACCTCGGTAGTAAAATTACATAATTGGGTTAAAACTTTTTCATTCATAATAGTAGCCATTGCTGCTTCATCGGCACCCATAATAAGACCTGCGAGGGAATACGGCCCCGTAACATAGGCCCCTTTAAGAATATTTTCCGGCAGCCCTATCCTCATCAATTTGACCGTGTCCACATAGCAATTTACCCTGCTGTCAAAAGAGATATTTATCTCTTCCAGATTTTTCAATTCATCTATGGAAAATTTTTCCTTACCCACAGTAGCAGAATCTTCTTTTGGAAATAGTGTATACCTGCCAAGTGCATTAGCTTCAACCGATAAATCCATCAAAGGGAAGATAATATCAGGAATAAACTCATCAACAACCTTTTTAAGTACCTTGTAATGTTCGCCATAATTTTGCTGGGCTATCTTTATATTGCTACCAATCATGTTAACGCCAGGAAAACCCACCAGAGGTGCTACGATCCTTTCACCTTCTTTATATCTTTCTTCTGATAATCTAACCAGTTTATTGCCCATTTGTCCTATCTCTCCTGTCTGAATATATATTAACTGAACTTATCCTTTATAAATTAACAGTCCGGAGTAAAGAATCCTTATGATAATTAATTCCAAAAGACTATTTTCTATTCTACTTTTTTCCTTTTGGCTTTTTTGTGGAGTCTCTTGCATGACAGTTTGGTATCTATATGTTCCTGATACTCATCCCTGAAATATCTTATAGTACTGAGTACCGGGTTAGGCGCAGTTTTTCCAAGTCCGCATAGTGAAGTCTCCTTTATCATCTCAGCCAGTTCTTCCAGTTTTTCAATATCGCCTTCTTCCCCTTTTCCTTCAGTTATTCTTGTGAGTATCTCAAGCATCCTCCTGGTCCCTATCCTGCAGGGCGTGCACTGTCCGCATGATTCATCCTGTATAAAGTCCATGAAATATCTTGCCAGATCTACCATGCACTGATCTTCATCAAGTACTATCATCCCGCCGGAACCCATTATGGCCCCTGCCTTTTTGACCTCTTCATAGTCAATCGGCAGATCAAGCAATTGATCGGGAAGGCAGCCTCCCGATGGGCCACCAAGCTGGGCTGCTTTAAACTTCTTGTCCCCCTTTATTCCTCCGCCAATCTTATATATGATATCCCTGACTGGTATACCCATTGGAACCTCAACAAGGCCCACATTGTTTACCGCGCCTGTAAGAGCAAATATCTTGGTGCCCTTACTGTCTTTCGTTCCAATCTCATTGAACCATTCTGCACCATTTAAAATAATCTGGGGCACATTTGAAAAAGTCTCGACATTATTGATTAGAGTAGGTTTTCCAAAAAGTCCTTCATTGGCAGGAAAAGGCGGCTTGGGCCTTGGCATGCCCCTCTTGCCTTCTATAGATTTTAGAAGAGCAGTTTCTTCCCCGCATACGAATGCCCCTGCTCCCTGGTATATTTCAATATCGAAATCATGCCTGCTGCCAAGAATATTCCTACCGACAAACCCATATTCCATGGATTGTTTCAGGGCATTCGAAAGGGTCTTTATGGCAAGGGGATATTCTGCGCGGACATATATGTATCCCTTGGTTGCCCCTATCGCCAGCCCGGCTATTATCATGCCCTCCAGTATAGAATGAGGGTCAGATTCAAGAAGATTTCTATCCATAAAAGCCCCAGGGTCACCCTCGTCTCCGTTACAGACCACGTATTTTATTCCATCGTCAGAACTGGCCCTGCGGCAGAATTCCCATTTTCTACCCGTGGGGAAACCGGCTCCGCCCCTTCCCCTGAGTCCTGAATCAGAAATAATCCTGATAAGCTCTCCAGGATCACCGATTTCTATTGATTTCAAAAGGGCTCTGTATCCGTCAAAAGAAATATAGTCTTCTATCTTAAAAGGGTCTATCCTTCCCCTGTTATGGAGCACTCTTGAGACCTGAAAATCATAAAATTCTGCAAGCTTTGAACCCTTTACTATAGGATTTAGTTCGTACAGTATCTTACCATTATCAATATGGCCAGAAAATATCCTGGCTACATCCTCCTGTTTGAGGCTGTGATATGTAGTCTTTTCGCCTTTATAGTCTTCAATGGTCATCATCGGTTCAAGGGCGCAAAACCCCACACATCCTGAAGTAGAAAATATTATATTGCCATTTTCCCTCTTATCTATTTCCTGTAGGACACTTCTTTGTATCTCATCCGCTCCTGATGCAATTCCGCAGGTTCCCAGATGGACCGTAACCATATAGCATCCCTTTTTACCATAAGGCCGGTTAGCCTCTATATTCTTTGTTTTAATATCATCTAATTCTTTTAGTGAAGAAATGTTATGGTTCATATTATTCTCTGTCATTTGTAGCTGTAAATAAGTTCTATGGCTTTATCGGGATCTACTTTCTGATATATCTTATCATTTATAACCATGATAGGTGCAAGACCGCATGCTCCCAGGCACCTGTTTATTTGCAGGGAATATATCCTGTCAGGAGTGGTCTCACCGGGTTGGATTTTTAATTCCCTGCTTATCTTTTCGACAATCTTACCGGCTCCCTTTACAAAACAGGCAGTCCCCATGCAGACCCTTATATTATTTTTTCCGCGTGGGATCATAGTAAAAAATGAATAAAAAGTCACAACACCATATACATCTTTTTCGGGTACTGCTATGCCGCAGGAAACTTTTTTCTGCGCCTCCACAGGCAAAAATCCTATTGTATCCTGTATCTTTTGAAGTACAGGTATCAGCAGACTCTTTTTGTTTCTATACTGCGAGATAATATCATCTACCTTTTGATTCTCCTCAGCGGTAAGCTTATATTTCGGCAGATCCAGGGCCTTATCCTTCCTATTTCATATTGATATGAGATAAATTTTCATTTGATTATAGCAAATAATAATTAATAATTGTAAAATTTTTTACATGCTAAAAGCTTACTTATAAAAATTTAGAAGGATTTTTTTAGAAAATATCTTTATTTAAAAGGACATGGTAAATAGTTTTAATCTTTTATGATAAACTATTAAAAACTTACTTTGTCAGGAAACTTATTGATAGAAAAACTGATACTTGAGGGGGAATAAAATGTCAGATAAGAAAAACACCAAACATATAACATTTGATACCGGCTATATTCCGGTTCTTAAGGTGGAAGGGAAGACACTTCCGGAAGCCTGGGAGAAATCACTAATTACCCTCTGGGAAAATGGGGTTTCCATAAAAACACAATATGACAGGCCCAATGATCCCCCCAGCCGTGATGCCTCAATGATAATGGTAATCCATGAACCGTTTTCAGAGCCCAGGATACACCGCGCATTACCCACCGGACTTGATGAACTGGAAATATACAGACAGGAAGTAGTCCTCGGAATTCATGACCACTGGATAGGAAAACATGGATGGTCATACAGTTATCATGAAAGGCTTTTTAGCTACCCCTCAAAAAAAGGTCCTCTGAACCAGATAGATGCCGTTATCCAGAATCTTGTCAATTGTTTTTATACAAGAAGAGCTCAGGCCATAACATGGTCTCCAGATATTGATTCAATGCATCATGAACCCCCATGTCTTCAGAGGACATGGTTTAGAATACTCGAGGACCCTGAAGAAGGGCTAATCCTTAACATGAACACCCACTGGAGATCCAGGGATGCGTATAAAGCAGCATTTATGAATATTTTTGCTCTTACCGATCTCCAGCGGGAAATAGCTGAAAAGATATCGTCCAGAATCGGGGAACCGGTAAAACCGGGCCGCTATGTGGACATAACAGACGGCTACCACATATATGGTTCATACTTTGACGATTTCAGGGGGTTTTTGAATACTTTAAAAACAAAGTCCTTTGAGCAGAGGACCTACTCCACTGCTTTTGCAGAAACATTCTTCGAAGAGGCAAGAGAGAAAATTAGGTCAGAGAAAAAATAGCAATAAATATTATATAATTACAATCTGAAGGATAATACTTCAATGGGCAGATATATTTGCGATTTATTTATCTCAGGTTTTTATTTTCCAGGGATATCAGTACATAACCTGGCCATAGGCATTGGTCTTGGCCTGATTTTCGGTGCTATCTGGTATGCCGCATATTTTACTCCTGTTCTTGGCAAGGGATCTTCATGGGCTGTTATGTCAATAAGTGCCTTTCTTACATGGACACTTGTATGTTTTGTTCAGGTTCCCCTTCAGTCACTTACGACAGATGTTATGAACATTTTTTGGAGCCAGGATGTACTTATGAACTGGATCCTGCTGGCTATTATACCACAGATACTTTATTCAGGACTTATACAGGAGGGAGCTAAACTTATACCTGTAATATTTATCCGGCGAAAAATAAAACCACCCATAAATCCAAAAACAGGCCTAGTTCTTGGTGCCGTTGCCGGACTGGGTTTCGGTATTTTTGAAGCCGTGTGGATACACAACAGCCTTTTTGCTTCTGGCTGGAATATTGCCAGCTCTATTTCCACTACCGGTGTTATTTATGGATTGCTTCCATTCTGGGAAAGGTTTTTTACAGTTGCATTCCATACAGCATCAAGTGCCATAGCAGGATGGGGACTTTTCAGGGGCCGCGGATGGCAGTTCTACCTTATTTCTTCCCTTGCGCATGCAGTATTAAATTACAGTGTGGTACTATATGCTGCCGGATATATCAACCAGCTTTATATATCTGTATATGTAGCTATAATATCACTTATAATTACAGCAGCAGCCCTCTGGCTCAGATATAGAAAAGATTATAAGAATTAAAATTTTTATTTAATATTTTTATTTGAAAGGCGGAAAATAATAATGGATCCAAGAATAGAGAAACTTTCCAGAACACTGGTCAGCTATTCCTGCAATGTTAAAAAAAATGAAAAGGTACTTATACATTTCTATGGGGTTACTGCTATTCCCCTTGTAAGATCACTCATAAGAGAAATATATGCAAAGGGGGCAATTCCCTTTGTCGGCCAGAAAGACGATACCCTGCAGAGAGAAATAATAGCCGGCTGCAGAACTGACCAGCTGGCACTTATGGTAAAGCATGATATGGTACAGATGAAAGACATGGATGCTTTTATCGGAATAAGGGCACATGATAATATAAATGAACTGGGGGACCTTACTTCCGAAAAAATGAATTCATATATGAGGGATTACAGCAGTATAGTATCTGACGAAAGGGTTAAAAATACTAAATGGGTGGTACTTAGGTGGCCAAATAACTCAATGGCCCAGCTTGCCGGTACAAGCCTTGAGGCCTTTGAGAATTTTTATTTTGATGTATGTACCCTGGATTATTCAAAGATGTCAAAGGCAATGGACAGCATCATCGAGCTTATGGACAGGACAGATAAGGTTTATATTAAGGGGCCTGGAACAGATCTAAGGTTTTCAATAAAAGATATACCTACTATAAAAGCAGCTGGAGAGAGTAATATTCCTGACGGTGAAGTATTTACTGCTCCTGTAAGGGAATCTTTAGAAGGTGAGCTCTCTTTTAACACACCGGCTGTTTATCAGGGCACTACATATGAGAACATATACTTCAGGTTCAGAGAAGGTAAGATAGTTGAAGCTTCTGCAAACCTCACTGAAAAGATAAACCAGGTACTCGACACAGACGAAGGTTCAAGGTATCTTGGCGAGTTTGCCATAGGACTTAATCCTTACATTACAGAAGCCATTAATGATCCCCTCTTTGATGAAAAGATAATGGGAAGTATACATCTAACCCCCGGAAAATGCTATGATGAGGCATCCAATAATAATAATTCTGCAATACACTGGGATCTCGTACTGATACAGACTCCCCAACAGGGCGGCGGAGAGATATACTCTCCCGGAAAGCTTATAAGGAAAGACGGTAGGTTTGTAATACCTGAACTTGAATGCCTCAATCCTGAAAATTTAAAATAAGGCTAAGCCAATAAAGAAATATACCATTCTTCTATATCCCTTATTCCTTTTGGATCCTTAAGTGCCGGTCCCGGGACAAATGCTATATCTCCAAAACCAGAACTCCATCCACTGGCAGGCATTTTGGTACCCGGGGGCAGTTTTTATCCCCCCGGGGTACTGGTATATGCTGCCATCGGTATTTTCTTCTGTATTGAACAGTCCCGGTACAAGTACAGGAGTGCCGTCATGTAATTTCCATTCTTTCCCTGGGTTCCATTTTTCCTCGATCCAACATAATTAAAAATTTTCAAATCATTTGTTTGAGCATACAACCATCAATATAATCTAACCCTCTATCAAGAATATTCTTTATAACTATAGTGGAGGCTCCATAGACACAGGCATCCAGCCCAAAATCCGTGAAAACAATCTCCGTATCTTTGGAAGAGTGCCAGGCACGCAACCTCGCTGTCTCTACTATTGATTCCTCAATAATGTCTTTTACTTTAATGTAATCGCCTCCAATTATTATAATTTCTGGATTTAATATATTTATCAAATTTGCAGTAGCTACTCCCAAATATCTTCCAATTCTTTTAATTATTGCACTCGATAATTCGCCACCTTCTTTTGCACTCTCAAAGATTTCATTAACCAATTTAATGCTAAACTTTTTATCCGCTATTCCTCTTAATTTTGTTTTCTCACCTACTTTTACTCTTCTCACAAATTCAGAAAACAGGGCAGGATATGAAGCTATGGTTTCCAGACATCCATAATTTCCACAGTAACACCTCTCACCATCTATTTTAATCACAGAATGACCTATTTCTCCTGCAGCATTCCTCCAACCAGTATATATTTCTCCATTTATTACCATACCACTACCAATTCCATATCCAGCAAATATAAAAAGTATATTTTTTTTATTTATACCCTGCCCAAACCAGTACTCATTTAAAGCACAAAGATTTGCATTATTGCCCACAAAGGTATTGTAACCAAATTTTCCTTCTATAAAATCAATAATGTTTACTCCTATGCCATTACCTATTATAGGAGAATCCATTACTATTCCAGTCTCACTATCAATAGTACCAGGAAATGCAACACCTATACCCAGGATCTTTTCTTTACCCTCAAAATTATCCAGAAGTTTTTCCATTACAATATTTAACTGCCCGAGTATATTAGCATGTTCGCCAGAATAATCTGCATCGATTACAAATTCTTTAACTTTTTTCCCAAATAAGTCGGTTATAAAACCCCGGACTTTATAAACTTTCAAACTTATTCCAATAACATAATAAGAGGAAGAATTAAATTCAATAAGCTCCGGATTCCTCCCACCTGTAGATTCTCCTTTCTCGCCTATCATGATGAGATTTTTCTCCTTAAGAAGGCATATAATATTAGAAATAGTGGGAATAGTAATAGAAGTTATTCTTGATAATTCTTTCCTTGTCGTTATTTTCTTTTCCCATATTACATTCAGAACTGTATCTACATTTTTTTTCCTGAGTAATGGTATATTAGTTACTTTACTATTCATTTTTTAATAATTATCTCTAAAATAATAAATTAATCACAAAAATTTAATATCACATTCCGTATTTTTCTATATATTTTTTATTTTTATACTTATTAATCAATTCCTCATCCAGGGGATATTTTCCATATTCCCTTGTAGCCTCGACCATTGTCCTGTAATTATCCGGTTTCACTCCCGGATGTATTGAATTGCTGGAAGCCATAATATGTCCTCCACCAGGAGAAGCTTTGGCAATGGTCTCCTTTACAGCCTCTATAACCTCCTGCCTGCTTCCCATCGGAAGGACTGCGGTAACATCAATATTTCCTGCAAGGGCAATCCTTTTACCATATTTTTCTTTAACATCCCCTATATCCATATGTGCTATAGGCTCAATTGGATCCAGGACATCAATTCCTGTATCAACTATATCATCAAGTATCTTCCAGAGATTTCCGTCTGTATGCTTTATATAATAAGAACCCAGGCTGTGGGTTAGATCCACTGCTTTCTTTAGATATGGAAGTATGAACTCCCTGAAGTGGTCAGGTGACATAAGGGGGCCTATCCTTCCGGCATAATCATCACCTGTAACTATTACATCGGCACCAGCCTCTATGGCATTTACAATTGATCTTCTCTTGTATTCCCATATAGTATCTGAAACCTCTTTTACAAGATCGGGCTCTGTTATGTAGTTTATAAATAACTTATCCATACCCCCAAAAAGATAATGTGAATATTCAAAGGTTTCATGGGTAATAAATACAATTGCCCTTTCCCCTTTGAACCTTTTTACAGCTTCCTTTAATGTTTTATAAAGATAAGGGGCATCTGCATCCGGAAGGGAGTATTTTTTTATATCGCTATATGACTTTATCGGTCCATCAAATGGATAATATATGCCATTGGGCTCCAGCCCCCATATTATATTCCACTCATTTCTGTAATGTATGCCTCCAATATGTTCCATTTTGCTATCTTCAAATATGGTTAGCCCATCCAGGTCTTCTTTTTCTACAAAATCAATCAGGCTTATATCCCCATAAAGGTTTTCGATTACTGGTCTGTCTATAATAAGTTCCCATAAGGGAACCATATCGGGTTCTTTACCCTTCAATGCTGTCATAAACCTTTCATATCCGTTCAATTACATGAACCCCCTCTTATTAAATTTTTTAACAAGAATAATAAAAAATATTCAATTCTATTCTTTTAACCCGCTTAATGAAATTCCTCGTATAAAATATCTTTGTAAAAACAGGAAAATTATTAACATTGGAAGAATCGAAATCAATGTTGCCGCCATTATAAGATTCCAGTCCTGGACACCAAATGCCTGTGTGAATAATCCAAGCCCAAGAGGCAGAGTCCTCTTTGAAACAGTATCAATTACAACAAGCGGCCAAAAAAAGGAATCCCAGTTTGTCATAAAAATAAAAATAAATATTGCCGCTATAACAGGTTTGAGTAAGGGTAAGATAATCTTAAAATAAATTTTAAACTCGGAACAACCATCTATTCTTGCAGCTTCAATATAGCTATCGGGTACTGCTGCCAGATAATTCCTAACAAGAAAAATCCCTAAAGCATTCACCCAGCCTGGTATAATAAGAGCGATTAATGTATTCCTTAAACCTGCAGCAATAGCCATTAAGTAAAGCGGTATTACGATAACAGTCAACGGAATCATAATAGTTGAAAGTATTGCAATAAATAAAAAATTCTTTCCCCTGAACTTAAATTTAGCAAAAATGTATCCTGCCAGAGTACAGGTAAAAACAGCTACCACAGTTACACCAAATGCAGTTATAAGGCTGTTTTTAAAAAATTCAAGCAATGGCAGCCTTCTAAAGACTTCTATATAACTGCTAAAAGATATACTATGGGGATAAAGAGTAGGAGGATATTGCAATATCTCCTGCGGTGTTTTAAGCGAGGTTATTAGCATCCACCAGAATGGCCATAACCATACTATGGCAATAACTGCAAATAATATTACTTTAAATACATTTTTTGTAATAATGTTTTTTCTCACTAGTAAAGTTCTTCTCTTTTAAATATTCTGAATTGAAATACAGTTAATGTTAAAATAAAAGCAAATAAAACAAAAGCTACAGCTGAAGCTTCGCCTATTCTTAAAAATTTAAAGCCCACTTCATATATATGCAGTGCTATTACTCTGCTTGAAGTCCCCGGCCCTCCGGACGTCAACATAAATATTTCTGTAAAAACCTGCATAGAGGCTAAAACAGTTGTAACAAAAATATATTCAAGTGTTGGTTTTAATAAAGGGAGAGTAATTCTCCTAAACATCGACAATGGTCCTGCTCCATCTATTCTTGCAGCTTCATAATATTGTTCTGGTATAGATTGAATACCTGCTAAAAAAATAATGACATTCAGTCCAAGCCATTTCCATGTGGTCATTATAACAATAGAAGGTATTACCATGTCTGGTGACATCAAAAATTTGAAAGGACCTATATTAAAAAAGCTAAGTAGATAGTTAATTATTCCAAAGGAGGGTACATACATCCATCTCCATATTAAAGCTGCTGCAACCGTTATGGTCACAACCGGTAAAAACAATATGACTTCAAGTATAGTTTGATAAATTTTTTTAAGCGAATTAAGAAAAACTGCAAATCCCAAACCCAACGTTACTGTAAGAGCAAGGTATATAGCAGTAAAATAAATTGTGTTTACAAAACTTTTTTGAAATATATCATCAGAAAAAATGTCGATATAATTACTGAACCCAATAAAATTATGAATATCCGAAAGAAGCTTCCAATCATTTAAACTTATATAAAAAGCTGAAAATATTGGATATGCAAAAATAAGAGCGAAAAGAGAGATTATAGGAACCAGACCAGAAATAATAAATCTTTTTTCATTATTTTTTAAAACAGAACTTCTTTTACTCATTATTATTTATTATTTTCTATACCATAAACAATTTAGTATTATCCTGGCAGGAACAACCCTGCCAGGATAATATTTTTTTTACTTTAGATCATTTTATTTTGATAGTGCTTCATTTGTTACATTTTCGGCATTCGCCAGTGCTTCCTCCACGCTAATTTCTCCTGCAACAGCTCTCTCGAGTTCTATACTTATTAATTTTTCAACTTCTTCCCAGTTATTAACCCTTGCATAGTATATGAAAGCATAATCAAGTGAATCGACAAAACCTTTTATCCATGAATCTTCAGATAATATATCTTTATTGGCATTCCTAATCGGGGTAAAGCCGACTGTTTGTGCCATATCAAGATAGTTCTCATCATTTGATATATACTTGTTAAAGTCCCATGCCGCTCTCTGTTTTTCAGGACTGGAATTTGCGTTTACTACCCAGTTCCAGACATATGCTGAAAGCCATCTTTCATTTTCTTCAGGAGGTATTGTTGTCCTGTATTCTTTCAGGATCTCTGAATCTTCATAGAACGACTTGGCCCATGGGCCATCGCTTACCATCCCAGCCCTACCCAGCAAGAATACAGAATTAGCATCAGTTGTTGGAAAATCAGGGTCTGCCAATTTTAGGAAAGTTTTTGTTGCTTCTATGCCTTCCGGAGTATTAAAAGTAGCTTTTGTCAAATCATCGGATATAGTATCTACGCCGAAACATTTTAGCACGGTTGCCCAGTCTAAAAATATATGTGGACGGTCAGGTGCCATAGCTGTAATAGTTATATCATCTCTGTCAGCATATTTCTCTGATAATTCTGCCCAACCGCTCCATGTTTCAGGGATTTCTTCCCCAATTTCTTCAAAAAATAATGGATTTACGATAGTAACCCTGATTCCTATATGCTGTATATAGGATGTTATCTTACCGTCAAATGTTACTGCGTCTTTTTCAAACCGACCATAATTATTTTCTATATCTTCTGCTACATCATCTGGAGCTTCAGAAAGGAAATTCCCTGAAATTAATTGGGGTATCCAGGGGCCATAAACTCCAATAATATCTGCTCCTGTTTTACCTTCAAGCGATGATATTATCTTTGTATACAGATCTTCGTGCATTACATATGAATATTCTATTTCAATATTTGGATTTTGCTCCATATATGCATCTGCTTGTTCAATAAGCTTGTTATTCCAGGGCTCATAAGTATGGCTTAAGAAATTTAATTTTATCTTCTCTGTAGGAGCTGCTTCCTCTTCTTCTGCTTCTTCCAATGACTCTTCAGCTTCTACCACTGCTTCCTCTCCAGGAGGAGCTTCTTTCTTACAGCCAGCTAGAGAAAATGCCCCTACTAAGGCTATACTTATAATCGATATGGTTAACCATAACAATACGTTTTTCATTTTAGAACTCCTTTTCTAACTATTCTTTTAGAAAGTTTTTTTCATAATATTAATTATAGATTTATCCTGGTTCATGTGTTTGCTATAATTATAATCTTTACGTGCAAAATTTTTTCTTTTTTTCTATAATCATCACCTCCCTATCACATAATTATTTATAAATTATTTTTTACGTCCCACCCCCTTTACAACACTAATTAATACACTATTATAAAGTATCTTTATCACAATGGGAAATTTACAATATATCATAAAAATATCATATTGTTTTATTATTTTACACCCTACATTATTAAAGTCAATTAAAAAGTTATCATGTCCATATTGGGCCTGTATGGTGGGGTTATTTAGGAAATTATTTTTGGATGATTAATTTCTGTTATCATGTTATTAACGCTGTAGTAGCATCAATATTTAACTTTACTTTCATAATACTAGCAATAAAGATAAAATGATGTTAATAATATATAATCTGATTGTATAATAGCCTTAATTTTTAATAAAAATAATGCCAAGTTATATGAAACTAAAGATTATTATATTTATTCTTGCTGCCCTTACATTAATTATCTCTATTAATTCCTGCATGATCTTTTTCCCTTCTGAAAGCTCCGATAAAACACCTGAGACGGTTGCCGTTGTAGAAGAAGATCCAGCGGAATTACCACAAAATAATAAGGAAGAAGAAAATACTGATACCCAGGACTACTCAGATCAAATAAAAGTATTTACACCCGCACAGGGCCAGTTAATTGAAAGCCCTCTCGTTATTACGGGTGAGGCCAGGGGGACATGGTTTTTCGAAGCAACATTTCCCGTAAGATTAATAGACTCAAATGGAAATGAACTTGCCCTCCATTATGCACAGGCAGAGGGAGAGTGGATGACCGAGGATTTTGTTCCTTTCAAATCACAAATAGAGTTTAATAAACCCGATGCCTCCGAAGGCGTGCTAATACTGGAAAAAAATAATCCTTCAGATATGCGGGAGCATGACGCACAGATCGAAATACCTGTAAGGTTTGAGTAAAAAAATAATTCGCTATTCTTAAGGTATTAGCTATTGATAAACAGTCATATAAATCAAACTTCAGGAAATATTCTTGATCCTGTCAAAATCACCACTGATTATTGCATCTATCAAAGATCCAAGATAATTCTCTATATTCTCTTCTGTCTTATCCTTATCAACCCTGCCGTCTGGATACCTGGAAATAAGAGAAACAGGTGCCTGCTCAAGCTTGCTCCACAGCTGGGGATTCCTGGCAGCAGTTAGAATTCTTTTTTTATCCCCGTCATCGATCCCAGCTTCTCCAAAAGTTACAGGTACTTTTATGGACTTTAAGAATTTTATCATTCCTCTTCCCACTGTAATACCAAGTTCCCTGCCGCTGTATCTATTAATATCTTCATCAATATACCCATATCTTTTAAATATATTTCCAACCATCCTTAATTGTGGTTCAATTGCAGGAGCAAAGAACACAATCACATATGGATTTGCTATTGCACATGCTCTGCCATGGGTCAGCTTGTTTACAAGCGAGAAGCTGAAAAGATGGCCAAAATTTGTCCCCCCAACCATTATTGCATATCCGCCAAGGTCAGCTGCCAGTCCGATAGCCCCGGCTGCTTTATCTTCCCCGGGCTTTATAAGGGCTTCTGGCAGATTTTCCACAATAAGGCTGATACCTGTTTCTGCAATTTTCATTGCCTCTTCAAAAAAAGGCCTGCTGGTAGCACCGCATACTACTTCAAGGCAGTGTGCCATGCCGTCCAGTGCCCCGTCTGCCTTCAGATCGTAAGGCGCCCCCATGTTTGTTCTGTAATCAAATACCGCAAGCGGCGGCGTGATCGCATCATCTATTATAAGTTTCTTCTGTCCTGTCAGAGGATCAGTAATATTAGAATACCTTGTAAGGTGTGCCCCGGAACTTGCAGTGGTCTGGACCGCAATTACTGGAGGAAGTTTCTTTTTCTCAGAGTTTAACCTCTCTGTTACAATGCCTTTACCAAAATAAGCTTCTACGTCATCCGGATCCAGAGTAGCAAGTACACCTGCAGCCTTTACCGCGTCAATTGTACTGCCCCCTCCAACAGCCATTATGCTGTCAGGATTTTTCTTGCCTATCTGATTGGCAATCCGGTAAACATCCTCACGCGGGGCATTTGGCCTGGCTCCCTTTATAATACCTATTATATTAATATTTTTATTTTCCAGAAAAGATTTAATTTCCCCTACAATTGGATTAATCCACTTTGAATTTCCCCAACCTGTTGCAACAAGCATTGTAGATCTGCCGGCTCTTTCAGCAAATTCTCCTGTTTTTTCCAGTGTACCCATACCAAAGGCATAGCTTTCCTTTTTCCAGCTCTTAAGCATTTCTATTGCTCTACTACTATAATTCATGTGCACCTCCGGATGGCATTATTAAAATAGAACATAGAATCATTATAAACGAGTATATCTAAATTCCTCAAGGATCGGCGGATTGATCTCTTTTAGATATAAGATATGGAACTTCACGAAATAATAACCCTCCTATTAAATCTTCTGATATTATTATAAAATTGTTATCTAAGATTTATATATCTGTAATAAAAGGTATTATTATGAGTAAGCAGTCATAAGGGGGTAGAGATGATATCGCGTAATCATGGTGGGTCCGGAATGGCAGGTGCTGTATATTTTATGGGTTTTATAGGTGCTGCGGTATATTATATACAGAGTTCATCTTCTTTCTGGATGGGTGTTCTCGGTTTCCTTAAAGCTCTGGTCTGGCCGGGTTTTATGGTTTACAATCTGCTGCAATTTATCATGTAATCCATGCAGCCATAAAATATAATATATAAAACAGTAAAGCTGATATGTTTTAAATCCTTTTAAGCTCGGGGATCTGCCTTTTTCTTACACTTTCAGCTATATCCTTTATCTCTTCGAGTGTCTCTCTCTTGATTGGTACCGGGATCTCATCAGAGATAGTATCTTTGCCATTTATTTTTTCCAGCCTCAAATACAATTTCATTTCTTCTTCAATCCTGGCAAACATAATATTATCAGCAGATTTTTCCCATCTTTCTATTCCCTCCCGGAAAGCACTCGTACTTACGGAAAAAATATATGTCCTTCTTTTATCCCCGGATAGCAGCTTTACAAATTTATCTAAATTCAATTTCCTATAGGTCGGTGAGAATAACAAGAGATTTAGAGCCGAGGCAAATACCAGTACACCGGGATCATGTATATCAGAAAAAAATCCCTCAGCTTTATTGACAGACTCTTCCCATATATCCGGCTTTAAAAGATTGGCATCCAATGTATTCTTCCCGGTATTTTCCCATGAATCTATACCATGATTAAACTGTATATATGCTATCTTATCAGAGTACTCATCAACATTTATATTATAAATTTTATTTAAAGACGCTTTTACAAATTTTGCTTCAGGGTACTGCAGGGCAATAAATATAACACTGCCTCCAGCCTTCAACCAGTCAGACACAAACGCAAACCCTATCAAAGGCTTTCCTGAACCGCCGGGCCCGCTAATTATTGTTGAAGCAGGATACGGCAATCCTTCCGGTAATAATTTTACAAGCCAATCCTGACTTAATTTTAAATTTTTCATCTTAATTCTATTTTATATCATAACTGTCAATAGTTAAAATCCCGGCTTGACCCTATTTCCTTTACATATAATAAACTTGCTGCAGGACTACCTAATAATAAGACTCCCTAACATTTTTCCAATCTAAATCGTTTATATATAAAAAAGGAGGAAAATAATGGCAAGAAAGACCATAGTGGCAATAATAATTATAGTTGTTTTATCGCTTACTGCTTCTGGAAGCATTTACGCTTTCCAGAAAGAAAAATCAGAGTTTTCAGACAGAAGTACTGCTGACAGGCCCTATAACCATGAAATAAATTGTAATGGAGAATCCGCCAGAAACAGATTTCAGGATTCAGAAGACTGCCTGATGGTTAATAGCAGAAATTGTTTAAAGTTAAAAGAACAGGGTGGGCAAGGCAGATACCTGGAAGGAGAGGAAAATTGTTACAGCTACAGACATGAATACCATTACAGGTATGAACAGCAGGAAAATGAACCGGAAGGCAACCAGCATAAAAATCAGAATTATAATCAGTACAGGAAAAGGATAGATCAGTGAAATTAAGGATAAGACTAAAAATAATAACCGATATATTATTGTTTCTTTCAGGGCTTGTAAGTATGATTACCGGTCTGGCCCTTCTAATTCTTCCATCAGGCCCTGGAAACAGGGGTGGAATTGCATTAAGCACCTCATCTATTCTTGATCTTACCGCCAGAAGCGGGCTTAAGATATTGCATGACTGGAGCTCAATGATTCTAATTGCTCTAATAATTTTTCATCTGATTCTGAATTGGAAAGTAATAGTCTGCTACTTTAAAAATAGTTTTAAACCGGCAGCCTGACCGGGTTTTTATATAAGAGTTTTAAATATATAATTATACAAGTTATATATTTAAAATCCGGCTGCCAGTCATATGAAAAATATCGGTGAATATATAAGAAAATATAAAAGAAGCAGTGATAAAAAATGGTTCTCTCTGATCTATCAGGAAATGATGCCCAGAATATACCGTTTTTATTATTTCAGGACAATGGACAGGGAGATTTCAGAGGATCTTGTAAGCGAAGTATTCATAAGGGTCTATAGAAATATCGGAAAAGCTAATTTAAATGGAAGGTCGTTTATGGCCTGGACCTACAGAATAGCCAATAACTTACTGATA
>CAYROY010000102.1:0-3426 GCA_964426155.1 uncultured Actinomycetota bacterium | reverse complement strand
AATTAAATACAATAATTTATTTATATAATAATTTAACTAATTATTAATACAATTATGTAAACTCTCTATAATTATATCATCTTTAACACCACTATAAACTAGTGGCCTGTTTATTCCTCTAAGTAATACAAATTTGTTTATATCCGAGGTAAATTTCTTATCGTACTTTATTCCTTCTATTATTGTTTTCGTTTCTATCCCGGAAATTTTGTATGGTATTTTAATCTTCTTGAAAAACTTTATTATAGTCTGCTTTTCATTTTCTGGTAAAAATCCCATAGCAGTAGATATCTCTAAAGCTGCTGCCATTCCCATGATTACTGCTTTGCCATGACTTATTGATTTAAAACCGGTCATTCTTTCTATGCTGTGCCCTATGGTGTGTCCGAAATTAAGAAGATTTCTATACCCGGTATCAAATTCATCCTTTTTTACAACCTCTACTTTTATTCGGACACATCTGCGTATGATTTCAACAAAATCATCACTAGTTAACGCCTGGGAACATTTAAAACTGTCACTTTCTATTATTTTCTCAAGTATTTTTAATATATTCCTGTCAAATACAAGTCCATATTTTACTATTTCCCCAAGACCGTTTATGAACTGGTCCTCATCAAGGCTTTCCAGAAGTGATGGGTCCATTATTATCATATGCGGTTGATAAAAAGTACCAATAATATTCTTTACGCCCCCAAAATTTACAACCACTTTCCCACCAATACTGCTATCCACCTGTGCTATTATTGTTGTAGGTATATGTACAAGATTCAATCCCCTGTGAAATGTTGATGCTATAAAACCTGCAGTATCTCCTACTACTCCGCCCCCAAATGAAATTACCAGGTCGTTTCTATGAAAATTTGATTTTATCAGTCTGGAGTATACTTTTTCAGCACTATCCAAATTTTTATATTTTTCACCGTCTTCTAAAATAATGATTTCAAAATGTTTACCTGTTTCCTGACATAATTTTTTTATTTCATTTTCATAAATTTTATAAACCGTATCATTTGTAATAACCGCTGAACTGCTAAAATAAGGAAAATTTTTTTTTATAATCTCAGAAGCAACTCCAAGGACTCCCTTTTTTATATATATATCATAATTTCTCAATGTAGTTTTAGCTTTAATTTTTATCATAACGTATTTTTATAATTCTCTATAATCTCCCTGCAGGTGCTTTCCGGTGATCTTCCCTGGTTGTTTATTACAATATCAGCAAATTCTGAATACATAGCACTTCTCTTATCTAATAGTTCTCTTATCCTATTCTCGCTATTACTTCCAGAAATCAAGGGTCTTTCTGTCGAGCCAGATAATCTGTTGACTGCTTCCTCTGCAGATATTTTCAGATAGACTACCATACTGTTTTTCTTGATAATACTCATATTTTCTTTTCTTAAAATAACTCCGCCCCCACAGGCAAAAACACATTTTTTATTATTTATAATTTTCTTTATTACCTTTGATTCAATATCCCTGAAATATCTTTCTCCATTATCTCTGAATATATCATTAATTTTTTTCTCTTCTGAAATTTCTATAATACAATCAAGATCTAAAAATATGTAATCAAGTTCCTCTGACAGTATTCTTCCGATAGTAGTTTTGCCGCATCCCATGAAACCTATTAGTGAAATATTATCTTTCAAGTTTAAATATTTTTGATATATTTTTTATAATTTTTCATATTTTCCATTATTTCATCAATATTATCACTGCCGAATTTTTCCTGTATAGCATTAAGTATTTCAATAGAAGCAACTGCCTCCCCTACAACAGCTGCACTCGGAACAGCACATATGTCCGACCTTTCTTTTAGTGAAATTGATTCTTCTTTATTTTTAATATTTACTGTTTTCATGCCGCTTTTTGTCGTAGGAATTGGTTTCATAGTACCGCCTATCACGATATTCTCACCATTTGACATGCCGCCCTCTATACCTCCGGCATTATTTGTTTTCCTATAGAATCCCTTATCTTTGCTGTAAAATATTTCGTCATGATAATTCAATCCTGATAAGGATCCAGATAAAAATCCCTTCCCTACCTCGAAGGCTTTTAATGCCGGTATGCTGATAAGTGCATAAGCAAGTCTTGCATCAAGGCGCCTGCTCCATTCGGTGTAACTTCCCAGTCCTGGAGGAACATTTTTTATCACTACCCTGAAACTTCCGCCGAGTGTGTCACCATTTTTTTTAGCTGCATCAATTGCTTCAATCATCCTTTTAGAACAACTGCTGTCGGGACATCTGACTACAGATTTTTCTATAAGGTCCTTTATACCGGAATCATCTATATCCGGCTGGATATCCATTGATATATTTCCTATTCTTTCAACATAGCTAAAAATCTTTATATCCATCAAATTAAGTGCAATCATAGCAAAGGCGCCGGTGCATACCCTGGCAGCTGTTTCACGTGCGCTGCTTCTTTCTATTACGTCCCTTATGGTTTTAAGTCTGTATTTTAATATTCCGGTCAGGTCCGCATGACCAGGTCTTGGAGTGAATATATTTTCTTTTTTTGTTGCGTTATCTTTACAGGGTAATATATCCATCACGTCTTTCCAGTTTAGCCAGTCTTTGTTTTCTATAGTGAATGATATTGGAGATCCGGTAGATTTTCCCTTTCTTACACCTGATATTATATCTACTCTATCATTTTCTATAGACATCCTGCCTCCGCGGCCGAAGCCTTTCTGCCTCCTGGAAAGCTGCAGATTTATAAAATCTATGTCTATAAAAATTCCGGATGGATAATCAGATATTATTCCAATAAGACTCTTTCCATGTGATTCTCCTGCGGTTAAGAAATTCAAACTCTATCTTCCTTTCTACTAATCTTGAACCATCTCACCTATCAACAAAGTCAGAATCTCGTCTCCTTTAAGGATTATAACAGAAGATTCATTAATTGATTGGACCATGTATGTTTCGTTAAAAATATCCTGAGCTGTCAATAAATATGTAAAATCATTAAATTTTATTTCACAATAACCGATATCGTCTTCAAAATATATGCTTTCGAGCATTAAAATATTTGTTTCCCCTTCAACTTCCTGTTCTATGTAAAACGGTTCAAACGGATTGTTAAGCTCGTCAGCAATGGAACTTATCTCAGTCTTTATATCATAGCTTTTTTCCATATCCGTCTCGAGCGCTTTGATACTTTCCACTTCATTTTCATCTATTTCAATATCCCTTAATTTTAAAGAGGATTCATTTGAGTAAGTCTCCCTTATCATCCTGTTTAATGAACAGCTGCACGTCAGTAAAACTGTTATAAACACAAATGTGATAATCAATAGTGTTTTTTTAGTGCTGGCCATATTACTGCTTATAATATTTGTTTTTATAATAAGTTTTTGCTGTAATAAATGTTAAAAGATTATCATAATCTGCCCCAGGTGCCTGCATTATC
>CAYROY010000101.1:0-4800 GCA_964426155.1 uncultured Actinomycetota bacterium | reverse complement strand
TGGAGATTTACAGTAAGTATAACAGTTCAGAAATACTGGAGTTGATAATAAGTAAAAACAAGGATCTTGTATACAGTATCGCAGCAAGATTTAAAAATTCAAACCATGATTTTAAGGATATTGTCCAGGTAGGATTTACAGGTCTTTTAGTTGCAGTAAACAGATTTGATGTCAAACAAAAGAATAAATTTTCCACCTTTGCATATTACTGTATAAAAGGGGAGATCCAGCATTACATAAGGGACAATAATCCGGTAAAGATTCCCAGATGGTTATGGTGCATAAATAATATTTTCAATGATTATGTAAAAAGATTTAATATAGAGAATGGGCGCTATCCGACAAAAGAAGAGATATCAAAGGGAATTAATATATCGATTGAAAGTATAGACGATATCCTAAGAGCAAGGGAAGCCTCCTTTTACAACCGGTCAATTAATATTGAGGATGATAACAGAGTAATTGATAAAGGTATTATCAGATCAAGAGAACCGAGAAGTTTCGAACTTGTAATGGAGGATAAGATATTATTATGGGACGCAATTGATAGATTAAAGGGATTTAACAAAAGAATCCTTATACTTAAATATGTTTTTGGTTTTTCGCAGGAAGAGATAGGCAAAGACCTGGGTATATCACAGAGGTCCGTCTCAAGGAAAATAAAAGATTCAATTGACATATTAAGAGATAAAATATTATAGAATTATATCATTAATTTGGATAATATAATCTCTGATATTTAAATCTATATAAAATCCAATCTTATAATTGACAATAATTATTATTATTCTTATACTTTTAATCATACTAATTGATATATTTATAAAAATTAATTTATATATAAATGTCTAAAATAAATTATTATGGATATAATTAATTAATGTAATAATAAAATAGTAAGAAAAGGAGTAAAGATGAAGTGGCTTTATAACAGGTTATACAAAAAGCAAAAAGGATTCACACTCGTAGAATTGATGGTAGTAATCATTATACTTGCAGTGCTTACAGGTATTGCAATACCGAGCTATATGGCACTGAGAAACAGAGCAAGGATACAGGCAACAAGATCAGAAATGCAGAATATTGCAACAGCTATAGCTGTATATGAAGCAGATAAAGATGGATTTCCTGTGGGTGAAACAATGGATGCACTTATAACAGCACTAGAAACTCCTGCAACTGATGGAGGAGGAGCCTATATGGCAGATGTTCCAATCAATGATGCTTGGGGAGCAGAAAGTCCTTATACTTATGAGGGGACAGCCGATACTTATACATTATCCAGTACTGGAGGGGGTCCAATAGTTATGACAGACGGTCAGTTTACCAGTGACTAAATAAAGTAGTACAAAACCTTTTGTAAATTGATCAAGTAGGCGGCTACTCATTATTTGGGTAGCCTTTCCTCTTACATAACAGTACGTACCGTTCGGTATATGGCAGGCTGTTCAATAAAATTAATGAACCAGTGAATACCTTGCCGTTATTGATTTGAAACCCAGATTCCTTAAGTCCTTATTGGTAAATATCTTTGTAAGGATTGGACTGTCCTCTATTACACAGTAGTCTTTCCATATGTTAGCGAATTCCCAGGCTTTGGATTTATCTATTCCTCTTTAACTAGATTCTTATGTCTGGTCCTGATTTTTTTCCATTGCTTTCAGCAACACATCCTTATCTAGCTTTAAAATCCTCTGGGCTATACTGGCCGAATTTGACCTTACCGTTATCTATTTTTACCTCTGTTTGAACCTTTTGACCGATCGAAATTTACGAAATTGTCCGTATTTTTTGGTCTGCCGTCAAAAAATAATTGGCCAGAGTACCCTGATGCCCGCTTTCAGACTCCAAGTGTCTGAATTGCAATTGTATACTAACATTATTTGTCTGCTAACATCAATCTGGTAATATTATATTGTCTGCTAACATTATTTTGACTGGATAATAAAAAAATGTTAATATACAAAGATAAATTGATTAATAAATAGTTTTATTAAATTTGTATAATTCATATAGATTTATATATAATAGCAGTAAATTTCATAAAAAAATAGCCGAATAATAGCAATAAAGATTAAATAATAGCAGGTTAAAAAGCAGCAAGATATGGAGCCTCTGGACATAATATTATATGTAGTAATTTTTGTGTCAGGGTCAGCAATAGGGAGTTTCCTGGAAGTTGCAGCCTACAGGATACCCAGGAAGATATCCATTATAAGGCCCAGGTCCTATTGCCCGCAGTGCAAGAAGACGATCGCCTTTTATGACAATATTCCGTTGATCTCATATATTATTCTAAGAGGCAGATGCAGGAAATGCAAGGCAAGAATACCCTTAACATCTTTTCTTATAGAGCTTTTTACAGGTCTTTTATTTGTAACTAATTATTATTTTTTCGGCATCAGTCTTCAAGTTATCCTCGGCATTATTTTCTGCAGCACGCTTATAGTTGTATCATTTATAGATATCGAATTTAGAATTATACCAAATGTAATAGTAATACCGCTTACAATCATCGGGATTGGGCTTAATATTTTTATGGATCCAGGTAACTGGTGGCACCCTTTTGCATTCTCTGCAGGAGCTTTTGCATTTATGCTGATAATAAACCTGATATATCCAAGAGGTATGGGGATGGGAGATGTAAAGCTGAGCATGATGATGGGTGCATTCCTTGTAAAAAATGTGATACCGGGTCTATTTATTGGATTTCTTGCAGGTTCTGTTTTTGGTATATTTTTAATAATCAGAAAGAGAAGATTAAAACAGATGATCCCTTTTGGGCCTTTTCTATCAACAGGTAGTATTATTGCTTTATTTTGGGGAGATAATATCTTAAAATGGTATACAGGTTTTTTTTAAATTCGGGATGTGGTTCTAATGTTATCAGTAGGAATGGATATAAGCTCGAGCAAGGTTACAATAGTTGAATTATTAAAATCCCGCAAAGGGATAATGATAAAGAATGCTGCAAATTTTGAAATACCCCGCGAGTCTATAAATAAAGGAGAAATACAGGATCCTGTGCCTCTCTCAAAAGAATTGAGACAGGCCTGGAAAAAATACAAAATTTCTGGAAGAAATTTATATATAGGTATTTCAAATCTTAAGGTTATTGTAAAAGAAGTATCATTACCTCTTACAGAGGAAGATGAGATCAATAATTCATTAAGATATCAAATAAATGATTTCATTCCTATTTCAAAAGATAATCTATATTATGATTATTATATAATGGAAAAAGGTGATAAAAGTTCAAAAATAATGCTTGTTGGGGCCATGAAAAGCATGATTTCAAATGTTATTGAATCAGTAAGGGGAGCGGGACTAATAGCACAGGCAATAGATCTTAATTGTTTTTCTCTTTTCAGGACATTAGAGCTAGTCTGCGGTCTTTCAGAAGATAAAAATACATATTTTGCTGTTAATATTGGCCCGGAAATATCAATAATAGAAGTAATCAAAAATAGTATTTTGAGGTTTCCACGTTTTCTTTCAAATTCTGCTTCAACTTTTATTAACAATATTGAGAGCTCAACAGGTCTAGATAGAAGTCTTGCAAGAGAAGTAGCATACAGCTTTGATTTTAGCAATCTGGTAAAGGATGTTCCCGGTAAGAAGAAATCACCCGATAAATCCTCTGAAGAAAAAGAAGAAGAAAATACAGAAGTTAAAAGTGTTAAAGATGGGGAGAAAGCTGAAGCTCAAGCTGAAAGCCAGGAGGTTTCATCAGAGGTTAAAGAAGCACTTGAAGATGACGGAGTAGTTAAATCTATAAGTAGCATTGCTGATAATATTGTAAATGAGTTAAAAGTCTCTATTGAACATTATATCCAGACTGATACCGGGGTAAATATAGAAAAGATCTTGCTTACAGGTGAAAAGCTTAAAAATTTTGATGAATATATCCAATACAGGACAAATCATAAAGTTGAGAGATTAAATATATCTGAGAATTTTTCAACACAGTTAATGGAAAAAAGCAGTATTTATAAAAATGCTGATATGGAACAAATCCTTGATCCTCTTGCGATAGGAATGGCACTAAGGGGTATAAGTAAATGACCAGGGGAACAATAAATCTTCTTCCAAAGGAAGAAAAGAAAAGGGACGTAAAGAGTATAGTCCTGAATATTTTCATGGTGCTGGTTATTTTGATGTTCGTATCGATCATACTTCTTTCTGTATTTATATTTGAAATAGATAATGTCTTAACATCCAGGCTGTCTGATTACGAAGGTGCAAATGCAAAGATACAGGATCAGGTCAATAAATTAAGAGTATATAATGATTTCAGTAATAAAGTCAGCGATAAAAAAGAATTAATAAATGATTTGAAAAAAAATGATCTTGTATGGTCAAATATAATATATGATATAGGCAGATTGATGCCTGAAGGGGCATATATAAAGACATTTGATGCCCGCGGTTCGCAGTTGCATTCATATCTGGAAAAATACAGGGAAGGTGATGCTTCTGAAGGGACCAATATAATTGCCTTTTCTTTGACAGGAGATGCCAGTGATTATACCGATATCCTAAAACTGGTAATAGAACTGAAGAAGATAGAAAATATCAATACTGTATGGATACAGAGTATGGTTGAAAACACAATTGCAGAAAATAATATTGAATTAATAAACTTTACCATAAATAATTTCTGGGAAACAGGGCCTTTTATAGAAGATATAGAAAAAGTAAATAAATCAGAGGAAGAAGACACCCTGGAAAGCGAAATAGAAGAAATAAATAGTTGATGTAGAGTAATATGAGGAATATTTATAAAATAGTAATAATAGT
>CAYROY010000100.1:0-15323 GCA_964426155.1 uncultured Actinomycetota bacterium | reverse complement strand
GCATGCCGGGAAGGAATAAGATGTGATGAACTGGATAAAATAGCCAGAAAACATATTGAAAAGTCAGGTTATGGGAACCATTTCGGGCACAGCCTCGGTCATGGCGTGGGTCTTGAAATCCATGAATACCCTGCAGTCAGACCTGGAAATAAAACAGTACTAAAAGAAAATATGGTAATCACCATAGAGCCCGGTATATATATACCGGATATTGGCGGAGTAAGAATAGAGGATATGGTTATAATAGGTAAAAATGGTTGTGAAAATCTATATAAATCAAAAAAAGATTTTACATTTCTATCATAATCTATAAAATATAAGCGTTAGTCTTTTAGTATTCAATATTTATTCAGATATTAAAAATTCTATAGACGGGATAATTAATATTATATGATTAATACAAGTGATTTCAAAAACGGAATTACAATAATTTACGATAATTCTTTATATAAGATTTTATATTTTCAGCATGTAAAGCCAGGTAAGGGTGGAGCATTTGTAAGGACGAAGTTAAAAGATCTTAATTCAGGAGCAATAATAGAAAAGACTTTCAGGTCCGGTGAAAAAATGGAGCAGGCCATTCTGGAGACAAAAAAGATGCAGTATCTTTACAGGGATCAGCATTATAATTTTATGGACACTGACACTTATGAACAGGTACAGCTCAGTGAAGAACAGTTAAAATCTGAAAAAGATTATCTTCTTGAGAATATGGAGATTTCAGTTGTATATCATGATGGAAAACCTATCTCTGTAGAACTTCCTATATTCATTGAAGCAAAAGTTGCACAAACGGAACCTGGTGTAAAAGGTGATACAGTAGGCACCAGCTATAAACCAGCAAAGATCGAAACAGGGGCAACTGTACAGGTCCCATTATTTATCAATAACGGTGATACAATTAGAATAGACACCAGAAATGGTGAATATATTACAAGGGTATAAGGTTATGATATTTTAATCATGATAAAAATAAGCAGAAGAGAATGCCGGAAAGCAGCTATAATAATCTTGTACCAGAAGGATCTGCTGGAAAAGGATGTATCTGAATTAATAGAAAACAGCATACTGGCCGGACAGACCTTTGAAGATTTTTCCCTGAACCTTATTAAAGGGGTCGATAGCCATTCTGAGGAAATAGATAATATTATAAGCAGAATAGCGGAAAACTGGTCTCTTGAAAGAATTGCCATAATAGACAGAAATATACTAAGAGTTGCCATATATGAAATGCTTTATGAAGAAGATATTCCGCTTAAAGTCTCTGTTGATGAGGCTATTGAAATAGCAAAGACAATGGGGCAAAAAGACGATACACCAAAATTTATTAATGGAATTCTCGGCAAGTTTCTGAATAATATTTCAGAATATAAAAAATAATATATTTTACAGATAAAATTTTACAATTTCATTTTTTCATTATAATAAATATAATTATAAGTAACTTCTTATTTAAAATACATTATCCTGATATATAAGGTAAATTATATGAATTCAATAAAAAATATATCAGAAAACAATAATGAAAGCCTTTATCCATCATATCTTGTTAATTTAATAAATGATAGATTAAATGATTATCTAAAAGATTATAAAGATATACCCGAAGGGCTCTTTAAACCAATAAATTACTGTTTGACGGGCGGGGGTAAGAGATTGAGGCCTGTTTTATGTCTTTCTACCGCTATAGGCCTGGGGTGCGAGACAGATCATGTAATGCCAACTGCATGTGCTATTGAATTTATACATAATTACTCACTGATACATGATGACCTGCCTGCTATAGACAATGATGATTTCAGAAGAGGCAGGCTTTCATGTCATAAGAAATTTGGAGAAGCTTCAGCAATTCTTGCAGGAGATGCTTTATTTGCTGAAGCATTCGGACTAATTATAAAAAAACAGGATTGCAGCCCTGAGACCAAGGTGAGATTATTGGGCGAAATAATAGAGGCCACAGGATTATCGGGGATGGTGAGCGGCCAGTTTGTAGATATTTCCACTTCTGTATCAGGAATATCAAAAAATAGTCTGGAGAAGATGCACTTTGATAAAACAGCAAGACTTATAGATGTGTCTGTAACCAGTGCCGCTATACTCTGTAATGTGAAAGATGAGATAATAAGAAAACTTAGAACATACGGACAAAATATTGGAACTGCCTTTCAGATAACAGATGATATACTTGATATGGAAGATAGTGAAAGTGATGTAGATGTCAAAAACAAAAAATTAGTCTCTCAAGAAAAGAATACATTTCCCTATGTATGGGGGCTTAAGATGTCAAAAAAGATAGCAGAAGAAAAGGTAAAATATGCCCTTAATGCAATCAGGGATATTGATATGGATTTTAGTCTTCTTGAAAATATTGCAAAGTTTATACTGGTCAGAAAGGCCTGATAAATATAGAAAGGGTTAAAAAAATAAGGGCAACAGACCTTCTTTTAAAAAAAGGCATTGTATCTTCTGCTAAAGAGGCCATAACTATTATAATGGAGGGTCGCGTAAGCGCGGGTCTGAATAAAATCTATAAACCGGGTGAAATGATACCTGCAGATTCAGAAATTAATATAAAACCCCTTAAAAAATATGTATCCAGAGGCGGTTATAAAATTGAAGGTGCATTTAATGATTTTAATCTCGATGCAAAAGGAATTAAAGCATTAGATATAGGTTCATCAACCGGTGGATTTACAGATTTTTTGATAAAGAACGGTGCCAGTAAAGTTACTGCAATCGATGTGGGATATGGACTGTTGTCCTGGAACCTCAGAAAAAATAAAGATATTGAAATACTGGAGAAAACAAATATAAGGAACCTTGATACCTCACAGTTAAAATATAAGGCAGATCTTGCTGCTGTTGATGTATCATTTATATCGATAGAAAAGATTTTTAAAAAAATACTCGATTCCACTTCTCTGGATGCAGTAATCCTTTTACTCCTGAAGCCGCAATTCGAACTGGAAAGAAATGATGTAAGAAATAGAGGAGTAGTAAAAGATAAATCACTCCATATAAAATCAATCAATAAAATAATAGAATTTTTAAAAAACTTTGAAGTAATAATTGAAGGTATATCATTCTCAAAAATTAAAGGATACAGGGGAAATATAGAATTCTGGATTTATCTTAGAAAATCTATAAATTCGGCTGAATATAAACCAGATTATGATAAAATAATCGGGGACGTTGTAAAAAAAGCCCATAATTATTTTAAAGAGAAATAATTTAATATGAAAAAAATAGGTATTGTATCAAACAATAATAATAAGAGAGCACAGGATATAGCTAAAACAGTTTATGATTATCTGAGAATAAAAAAAATAGATGTTTTTTTACCATCAGGAGATCTTATGCCGGAAAGATATTCACTTCCATCAGTAGAAAGCAATAAATTTATAGAGATTCCGGAAATTATAATTTCAGTTGGAGGAGACGGTACTTTCTTAAGAGCTTCAAAGTATAGCTTTAAAAATGAAATACCTGTACTTGGAATAAATGTAGGAAATCTTGGATTTCTTACAGAGGTAGATACCGAAAATATAAAAGAAGCTATGAACAACCTTATCAATGGTTCTTATCATCTAGAAAAGAGGATGCTCCTGGAAGGACACCTTATAAAAAATAATATATCAATTGAAAACCCGGATCTACCCGGCCTGGCATTAAATGAGTTTGCCATAACAAGGTCCAATTCTGAGAAAGTAATAAAGATAGAAATTAATGTAAATGGAATCTTTATTAAAAAGTTTTCAGCAGACGGGATAATAATAGCCACTCCAACCGGCTCAACTGCATATTCTCTTTCTGCTGGAGGTCCGGTTGTTGAACCTAAAGCAGAAACAATGATAATAACTCCAATTTGTGCCCATACTCTTTTTAGCAGGAGTATAATACTTGGACCCAATAATTTATTAGAGGTCAAATTAAACTCAAGCAATAAAAAAGATATGATAAGTGTTGATGGAAAATCTTTTTCCCTGGAAGGTCCATCTGAATATGTTTTAAGAGTAATAAAATCAGACAAAAAATTAAATCTTGTAAGTTTTAATCCAAATGCTTTTTTTAAGGTATTTAAGGAAAAATTCATTGAAAGAATTTAAAATACTTTTTTATTTTATATACAGGTAAACAATTTTTGATGGAAATATTTCTATGTTAAAAGAACTTCAGGTAAAAAATTTTGCTATTATTGATGATGTAAAAATTAAATTTGGGAAGGGCCTCAATGTTTTAAGCGGTGAGACCGGAGCAGGGAAAACACTGGTCATTGAAGCCATAAATCTACTTATTGGTGAAAGAGCAGACAGCGAACTTATAAGGGAAGGCAGAGAAAAACTTCTGGTGCAGGGATTTTTTGATTTTAGTAATAATAATAAAGTAAAAAATTTTCTTATTTCAAATAAACTGGTTGATAATGAGGACTTTAATACCGAAATAGTAATATCCAGGGAATTAAACCGTAATGGGAACAATAAGGCTTTTATAAATGGTCTTTTTACAAAAGTAAGTATACTCAAGGATCTTGGATATTGTTTTCTTGATATACACGGTCAGCATGATCATCAGTATTTACTGGAACCACGTACACATATCGATATAGTGGATAGTTACGGTAAGGATTCAATCTATCCGCTAAAGGAAGAATATTTAAAATGCTACCATCTTTATAATGATACAAAAAAGAAGGTTGAAAACCTTGAAAATATGCAGAATAACCGCGAAGCTAGATTAAATGATCTCCGTTACAGATATCAGGAGATAGAAAAGCTTAATATTTATGAAGGTGAAGAACAGGAACTTGAAAATGAATTAAGAATACTGAAAAACTTTGAGAGCATCTACAGCATTACTTCTGAGACCGAAGAAGCAATAAAAGGCAGCGACATAGATTCTTCCAATTTATCGGATTCAGTTTCTAAAATCCAAAAGAATCTTGAAATACTGGCTGAAATGGACAATAGATTCACAAATTTTTCTAAAAGAATGGCATTTTTGACAGACCTTATTGAAGAATTAAGCCATTTTCTAAAGAGTTATTTATCAGATCTTGATTTCAGTAAAGAAAGACTTGATGCAATTCAGGAAAGGCTCTACAGCTTTTCATTAATAAAAAAGAAATACAATATAGAAATATCGGATACAGGCAAGTACTTAAAGGAATTGGAAAGTGAAATAGATAGTTATGAAAGCCTTGATAAAGATATAGAAACAACAAAAGAAGAGTTGATGTCAGCCATTGAAGAGCTTTCAGGATCTTCTGTACGTTTAAGCAATAAAAGATTAGAGATATCAAAGAAACTTGAGGAAAAAATAATTGATGAGCTTGAAAATCTTGGCTTTAAGTCGGCATTATTTAAAATAAAAAATAATTTACCTGAAATTGATAAAGTTCAGAATGGAGAAATAATAAAACAAAAGTTTAAACTGAATGGAATTGACGAAATTGAATTCTTTATATCACTCAACGAAGGTGAAAGTCCACGTGCCCTTAAAAAAATCGCATCAGGAGGTGAGATATCCAGGATAATGCTGGCGCTTAAGTCAGCTATGGGTAATGCAGATAATATTTCAACAATGATATTTGATGAAATAGATTCCGGAATAGGGGGAGAAGCTTCTTTCGTTGTTGGGGAAAAACTTTTTAACCTTTCATTAAACAAACAGATTATAGTTATATCGCACCTTGCACAGATTGCATGCTTTTCAGTTGCACACTATCTAATCGAAAAGTATGTTTTAAAAGGAAGGACCAAGATAAAAATTAACAAGCTTGATTCAGAGGGAAAAATAAAAGAGATATCCAGGATGCTCAGCGGAATGAAAGAGAGTGAGATATCACAAAAGCATTCGGAAGAGTTAATAAAAAAAGCTGATATTATCAAAAATAATCTAATAGAGGAGACTTCAGGAATTGGAAACTAAATTTATTTTTGTTACAGGCGGAGTATTATCTTCACTTGGTAAGGGGATATGCGCAGCTTCTCTTGGGAGGCTTTTAAAATCCAGGGGTTACAGTATTACAATACAAAAACTGGATCCTTATATAAACGTTGACCCGGGGACAATGAATCCTATACAGCACGGTGAAGTATTTGTAACAGAAGATGGTGGTGAAACAGATCTTGATCTCGGTCATTATGAAAGATTTATAGATGAGAACCTTTCAAAGTATAATAATTTTACAACTGGAAAAATATATCAGAACGTTATAGATAATGAAAGACGCGGCGATTATCTGGGGTCTACGGTCCAGGTAATTCCGCATATAACCGATGAAATTAAAAATTCAATTAAAAAAACTCTGGAAAGAAAACTTACTGATATAATCATAACAGAAGTAGGAGGAACAGTAGGTGACATAGAAAGTCTTCCTTTTTTGGAGGCTATAAGGCAATTTAAAGAGGATGCTGGCAGAAAAAATGTCATTTATATTCACGTAACATATATACCTTATCTTAAAACCACCGGAGAGTTAAAGTCTAAACCTACCCAGCATAGCGTGAAAGAGCTGAGGAGTATAGGTATACAGCCCGACATAATTATCTGCAGGAGTGAAAAAGAACTTGATAACGGCATTAAATCAAAGATAAGCCTTTTTTGTGATATAGACACCAGGGATATTATAGAGTCTCTCGACCTGGAGCATCTTTATGAAGCACCGCTAATGCTAAAAAAACAGAATCTGGATTTACGAGTTATGCGAAAGTTAAATATAAAAATAGGCAAGTCTGATCTTGAAGGCTGGAAAAATCTTATAAAGAGAATAAAAAGCCTTGAGGGTAATGTCAGAATAGGCATAGTTGGCAAGTATACAGATTTAAAAGACGCATATATAAGCATAGTCGAGTCACTAAATCATGGTGGATATCATCACCATAAAAATGTAGAAGCCGTATGGATAAATTCTGAAATGATAAAAACCAAAGAAGAGAAAAATAATCTTCTGGGCAATGTAGACGGCATACTTGTACCATATGGATTTGGAAAGAGGGGCATAGAAGGTAAAATTGAAGCAATAAAATATGCCAGGGAAAACAAGATACCCTTTCTTGGAATATGCCTCGGTATGCAATGCGCTGTAATAGAATTCTCAAGGAATGTTTTAAAGCTCAAAGATGCCAATAGCACTGAGTTTGACCCTGATACAGAAGATCCAGTTATAGACCTTATGCCTGACCAGAAAAATCAGGATAAAAAGGGAGGGACCATGCGGCTTGGCAGATATAAATGCAGCATAAAAAAAGGATCAAAAGCATTTAATGCTTATAGTAAAAAAGATATAGTTGAAAGACATAGACATAGATTTGAATTTAACAATAAATATAAAGATATGTTTGAAAGTCACGGAATGGATATAACAGGCATCAATGAAGAAAAAAAACTGGTTGAAATAATCGAGGTAAGAGATCATCCATGGTTTGTCGCAGTTCAGTTTCATCCTGAATTTAAATCCAGGCCCGATAAACCACATCCGCTTTTTAAAGATTTTATTAAAGCCTCAATATACTATTCTATGTATTCCAGGAAAACTGAAATGGAAGGAAAGGTGCAGGGGATATAAGAACCACCTCTAAAATACTGATAGCCTTAACTTCTCTTTTCCTTATAACGATTATTATCCTTACCCCTTTGTTTATATACCTGTTCAATTTTAATTATTATAAAAGACTTTATTCTGAGACCAGGGTTTTTGAAGTTCTTGAAAGGGTAGATGTAGAAAAAATGACTCTAAATATATTTAATTTCTTTATGTACAGAGGTAATCTCGAGGGTAATATACGTTATGTTGAACCTGATTCCGGGACAGCATCTTTTACAGAAGATGAGATAAGCCACATGGAAGATGTCAGGGAAGTCATAAAAAAATTATTCTATATTTTTTTTACCAGTACAGTAATATTCATAATATTGCTTACACTGCTTTTAAGAATAGATAAAAATAAAAATTTAAGAAAAATAGGATTTTTATTTTTCTGGTCTTCCCTTATTGTACTTTCGATAATAATATTTTTATTTTTTACGGGAAATAATTTCCCATCCCTATTTGAAAATTTTCACAGAGTATTTTTCCCTCAGGGAAATTATATGTTCAAGGAAGGATCGCTTCTTATAACCATGTTTCCCTTTGGATTTTTTTATCAATTTTTTATAAGATTGATTATTACTATATCATTAATTGCTGTGACTCTATTAATAACCGGTATAATATTGTTTTCAGCTCAAGTTAAACTGGAGAAGAGATAAAAAATGGATAGAGATATTATAAACAAAAAAAGACTTCTGGACCTTTTTATAAAACTTGTCAGTATTAAGAGTCCGTCAAAAAAAGAAAAGGATATAATCTTATACGTTGTTAAAATTCTAAAAGAGCTCGGTCTGGAAGTATATGTCGATAATTCAGGAAAGGAATATGGTTCCAATGGGGGAAATGTAATAGCATTATACAGGGGACTGTCCGGTAATAAGACCCCTATTTTTTTAGGAGCCCATCTGGACACTGTTAGGGTAGACGGTGATATCGAACCTGTGATAAATGAAGGGATAATAAAAAATAAAAATGATTATATACTAGGAGGAGACGATAAGGTAGCAGTTGCTGCAATATTGGAAGTATTAAGGTCGATAAAGGAAAATAAAATAATAACCGGTGATATTTATATAATTTTTACAATATGTGAGGAAATAGGATTAGTAGGCGCAAAATATGTAGATTTCGATAGGATACCTGCAAAATATGGATTTGTATTTGATGCTGATGGTGATGTCGGGACTATTTATAATCAGGCGCCATACCAGGATTCTATAGATGTTGAATTTAAGGGTAAAGCAGCACATGCTGGAATAGAACCAGAAAAGGGTATTAATTCAATTAAAGCAGCCTGCATGGCAATCTCTAAAATAAGAACCGGAAGAATAGATGAAGAGACAACAGCAAACATTGGAAATATAACTGGCGGTCAGGCAAGAAATATTGTCCCTGAAAAAACCAGTATGCTTATGGAGGCAAGGAGTCTTAATCCATTAAAATTAAAAAAAGTAACTGATAAAATGATAAATGCTTTAAAAAGTGCCTCAATAGAAACCGGTACCGTTATTGATTATAAATTAGTAAGGGAATATGACGGCTTTATAATTAATCCCGAAGAAATTCCGGTAAAAGCATCTATATCGGCACTTGAAAATATCGGAATTGTTCCCGTAATTTCTCCTTCAGGCGGTGGAAGTGACATCAATATTTTTAATTCAAGAGGTAAAAAATCTGTTAACCTTAGTTCTGGTATGGAAAATGTCCACACCAGTTCAGAATATGTAAAGGTGCGTCAGCTGGAAAAACTTGCAGATTTAATAATGGAAATATGTAAAATAAATATAGAATAAAATTAAGGAAATTAGTTGAATAAAAAATTATTTGAAGAAAGAATCAGTTCTAAAAGTATTTTTAGTGGAAAAATACTTGAATTGTACCATGACATGGTTAGGCTGCCTAATGGAAGGATGGCTTCACGTGAAAAAATCACCCATCCTGGAGCTGTGGCAATAGTTCCAGTAACTTTTGATAATAACATACTGCTTGTAAAACAATACCGTTATCCTGTATCGGATATAACAATAGAAATACCTGCTGGAAAGCTAGCACCCGGAGAAAATCCTCAAGAATGTGCAGAGAGGGAACTTGAAGAAGAGATAGGAGCAGTTGGCGGGAAATTAAAACTTCTGTCATCATTTTATTCTACTCCTGGATACTGCGACGAAGTCCTCCACTTATTTATCGCTACGGATTTTCAAAGATCCGGGAATAATCTCGATGAGGATGAATTTCTTGAGATAGTTGAAGTAAAAATGGGAGAATCAATACTATGGATAAAAGAAGGTAAAATAAAGGATTGCAAAACTATTTCGGGGATTCTTATGGCCAGAGATTATTTAAATAATTGAATAAATCTTTTATAGATGACACTATTTTAAGTATTTTTGGATAATAACAGAAAAATATCAAGCAAAATTTGGATATTGATAAACATATTTCTGAATACATGGAATACCTTAGATTTGAGAGGCTTTTACTTAAAAACACTCTTATGGCATATGAAAGTGATCTCGAAAAGTTTAGAAATTACATTTTGCAAAATCCCGGGTTTAATTACAAGAGCATCAAAAAGCAGCAGATTGTCAGCTTTTTAAAATATCTGTATAAAAGTCTTAACGATGTATCAGTTTCCAGGGTCTTATCGACCCTAAGGGGATTCTATAATTTTTTAATAAGACATCAGATATTAACTGAAAATCCTATGTCTTTTATTAAAAATCCACGTACATCAAAAAAAATAATTAAAATACTTGATCAGCAGGAAGTCAGTAAATTTCTTGAATCTATTCCTGTAAGTACCCCTTCTGATCTGCGGGACAGGGCAATGTTTGAACTTCTTTATAGCTGCGGCCTTCGCGTAAGCGAGCTTATAGGGCTAAAAAGAGGCGATATTAACTATGAAGAAAATCTAATTATATTTACCGGTAAAGGAGGAAGGGAAAGGATAACACCAATAGGAGATACAGCAATCGGATACCTTAAAAGGTATCTTTTTTCTGGAAGAGGTAAACTTGAGAAAGAGATTAAAACGGATTATATTTTTTTAAATACCAGGGGAAATAAATTATCAAGGCAGGGTTTCTGGAAAATATTAAAAAAATATGCCAGAAGATCAGGTATAGGAAAAAATATTCATCCACATATCTTCAGACACAGTTTTGCAACTCATCTACTTCAGCGCGGTGCAGATCTCCGTACCGTGCAGGTATTGCTTGGGCACAGTAGTATATCTACAACAGAAATCTATACTAATCTGAGTAAGGAATACCTGAAAGATGCTTATTTTAAGTTCCACCCGCGCGAAAAATCTGTATATGATGAATAAAGACTTAACGCAAGTATATATTTTGTATTATTCTATCAATCAATTCTTTACTTGCAAAAAGAATACATTCTGTTATGGTATAAAATCATCCTCAATAGGAGAGAAAAAATGAGTTCGTTCGGGCAACAATTTATTGATTTTTTAAGGTCTCTTATTACATGGTTACCCGGCCTGGTGCTGGGAGTAGTACTCCATGAATATGCACATGGTCTGATAGCATACCGGTGCGGAGACCCTACTGCCAAAAGCTATGGAAGACTTAGCCTGAATCCGTTGAAGCACATAGATATTTTTGGAAGCATTATACTTCCACTACTCCTCATTTTATTAAATTCAGGTGTGGTATTTGGTTACGCAAAACCGGTACCCATAAATCCCTCATATTTTAAAAATTACAGAAAGGGTATGAGGTATACATCTCTTGCGGGACCTCTTACTAATATTATTATTGCTTTTGCTGTAGGTCTTATATATGGATTGTTTTTTTATCTTATAATAAAAATTACAAATGGGTTTATGGATACCGCAGGCTCAGGTTTTGTATTCTTTGATCTATTAAATCAATTTTTCAGAAATACTATCTATATTAATGTATTCCTGGCTATATTCAATTTTTTACCGATACCTCCCCTGGATGGTTCAAAGATACTGGCATCCTTCCTTCCAGATAATGCCATGTACAGATTCCTTTCGTTTGGCAGGTATGGTTTTATATTCATTTTTATTTTTCTTTTCCTGGGTGGAAGAGTATTCTGGAGTATAATCTCCCCTGTCTTTAATATAATTTACAATGCCTGTACCTGGTGGCAATATCTTATTGGTTAGTTACCGTATATTAATAGATGTTTAAAAAATATATACCTTGATATATTATATTATAAAACTAGTAATTTAATTTTAATCAGGAGTAAATCAGGAGAATAAATGCGAAAAAAAATGCTGACTGGCTTTAGACCAACCGGAAAATTACACCTTGGACATCTTCATGGAAATATAAAAAATATGTTACAAAATCAGGATAAATATGAGAATTTTTTCTTTCTGGTTGACTGGCATGCACTTTCGACAGAATATCAGGATACGCGAAATATTAAAAATAATCTCATAGAATGTGTTATAGATCTTATCGCTCTCGGAATAAATCCTGAGATTACACATCTTTACAGGCAATCAGATATAAGGGCAATACCCGAACTAACATTATATTTATCGATGATAACCCCTATGTCCTGGCTTGAAAGATGCCCGACATATAAAGAGCAGATAAGAGAGCTGAAGGCAAAAGACCTTTCAACGCTCGGATTTTTTTCTTATCCTGTACTTATGGCTGCAGATATTCTGATAGTAAATGCAGATATAGTCCCGGTAGGGGAAGATCAGCTGCCGCATCTTGAAATAACCAGGGAGATTGCCAGGAGATTCAATCATATATATGGAGATTATTTCACTGAACCGAAAGAAATGCTCTCAAAGAGTACCAGAGTGCCTGGAACTGATGGAAGAAAGATGTCTAAAAGCTACGGTAATGCCATATTTCTTTCTGATGACAGAAATACTGTTAAAAAGAAGATACGGCAAATGATAACAGATCCAGAACGAATAAGAAAAACAGATCCGGGTCATCCTGAAGTATGCAATGTTTTTACTTTCTATGAAATATATATGGATAAAGAAATTGGATCTATTGAAAAACGATGCAGAAAGGGTGAAATAGGCTGCACAGCATGCAAAGACGAACTTGCAAGCATAATATCTGATTCTTTAGAAGGCTTCCAGGAAAAAAGGTCAAGGTTGTTAAAAAATAAAGAATATGTCTATGAAGTACTAAAAGAAGGCAGCCAGAAAGTCAATATTAAAGCATCTGAAACAATATCGGATGTAAGAAAAAAAATGGGGATAGATTAGTGGATGTTAAAAAGGACAGTGTATATACATTCAAATACGGTGATATTTTCCAGGGTCCGGCAGGTCTTCTTTTAGAACTGGTCAGAAATAAAAAGATCGATATCTGTGATATTTCCATTAGTTATATAATAAGGGGTTTTCTGGATTTTTTAAAAGATAAAAAAAATGCTATCCTTGAGACTATGTCTGCATTTGTATACTTTTCTTCATTGCTTCTTGAAATAAAATCACGCAGTCTGCTCCCCTCAAGAAAAAATGAAGATGAGATTAGCACCGTCACTGATATAAATATTTTGAGAAGAAGAGAGAAGGAATACCGGACTTACAAGAGAGTATCCAATTATATCAGCAGCATAATTGAAGAAGAGTCTCTTTACTTTGTAAGGGAAGGTCAGATAGAAAAAGATCTTTTTGATTCAATGACAGATTTTATGAATGAAATTGATCCGTTGCAGCTATGGATGACCGCAGGAAAGATGTTTTCAGGTCTCATAATGGATTTCGATTTGGCAAAAGTTTATAATAACCGTGCCGTATTGAACATATTCAGTGAAATGGACAGAATAAAAGAAATTCTTAAAATTAAAAACAATGTTACATTTAAGGAAATTTCTTCTTTCCATAAAAATATACTTGATAAGATAATAAGTTTTTTATCCATTCTTGAATTATACAAAAATGAAGAAATAGATATAACGCAGTTTGAGACTTTCGGAAATATAATAATAAAAAAAAGTTATGAATGAAGAGAATAAATATAATTTATCAGGCGGGATCGATAATAATTTAAAATTGATCGGTCCCGGCTGGATTAAGACTTGTATAGAAGGAATCCTTTTTATTTCAGAAGATCCAGTAAAATTAAAAACAATATCAGAGACACTTGGAATAAAGGAATTGAAAGCAAAAGAAATTATTGATGAAATTGATAGAGAATATATTGAACAAAACAGGGGCTTTATAATAAAAAAAATAAGCGGAGGATACAGGATGTATTCAAATCCTGCATTACAGGATCTGCTTAAAAAATTTATTAAGACCAATATTAGGCCGCGTCTTTCTCAGGCAGCGATTGAGACTCTGGCTATTGCAGCATACAGGCAACCTATTACAAGAACAGAGATAGCAGAGATAAGGGGCGTAAGGACTGATAGTGTAATAGTTGCTCTTGTTGAAAAAGGTCTCTTAAAAGAATCAGGAAAACTTAAAGAGCCCGGAAATCCAATAATTTATAGGACTACTGATAAATTTCTGGAGGCTGTTGGAATAAATAGCCTTGACGATCTTCCGCCAATTGAAGATTTTAACGAAGATGAAGAATTATCAGAAGATTAGATTGTCCAGATATCTTGCTGAATGCGGGGTATGTTCAAGGAGAAAATGTGGAGATTTAATAAAAGAAGGAAGAATAAAGATCAATGAAGCTCTGACAAAAGACCCTTCTTTCAGGGTCGGCAGGTGTGACAAAGTAAAATTTGATGGAAAAGAAGTCAGGCCTCAAGAGAAGGTAGTTATTGCACTTAATAAACCAGAAGGCTATCTTTCAACAGTAAAAGATAATTTTACAAGAAAAACTGTATTAAGTCTTGTAGACAATAATAAGCTCCGCCTTTATCCTGCCGGAAGACTTGATAAAGATTCAAGAGGCCTTATTATACTTACTAATGACGGAGATATTGCATACAGGATAACTCATCCAAAATTTAATATAAAAAAAACTTATGAATTAAAACTTGACAAAAATATCAGTTATACAGATCTGCTAAGAATCAGGAAAGGCCTGATTATAGATGATAAATTATTCAAGCCTGATATGTTAAAGCTTAATAGTGAATTTAAAGCTTCAAACTTTTTGATAATAAGAATACATGAAGGAAGGAAAAGAATAATAAGGAAAGCTTTTAAAAAGCAGGGTTATAATGTTGTGGACCTCAAAAGGATTAAGATAGGCAGACTTGATATTGGAAATATAAAAGAAGGAAGTTACAGAGTTCTAAAAAACAATGAAATACAAAAAATATTTAAACCTTTATAATATTACTGTAAATCTTTAAATCATTTTTTAGATCTAGACAATCGGATAAATGATAATAAAAATAAAATTATTCATATTGATTATTACAGCCATATTTGCTATTGCATTTTTTACTACAGGTTGTTGTTTTTTTCCTTTTGATTTACAGGATAAATTATCAGATATAGCGCAAAAAGACAGTAAAACCATAGAGGACGTAGAATTACAGGAAGCAGATCACGGTATTTTCAGCGGCATACCTTTTAATAAAAAGGTCAGCAGTACTGCTATTCCGGGCCAGGCAATTGATGTCGATGTATCAGGAAATTATGCATATCTAACAAATGATCTGGGCGTGCTTTATATAATAAACATAGCTGATAAAACAAAACCTTATATAACTGGAAAGTGCCCCGGTATTGATTCTGCAAATATTATCATAGTTGAAGAGGATATTGCATATATTTCATATACAGAGTGGATAC
>CAYROY010000099.1:0-14389 GCA_964426155.1 uncultured Actinomycetota bacterium | reverse complement strand
TTTTTGTCTCTTCTTTTATGCCCAGATTTTGTTTCATGCCATATCTCTCCCGTTTAATTTTTCACATTCAAATGTTTAAAAAAATTATTTATTATTTTTTCCACTACTGTATTTAGATAATATCTTTTAAGAGGCGCCTCCCGAATCCTCTTTTTCAGGAGTCGAGATATTCCCGGTCAAGCCTTCATGGACAGAAGACATCAATTTATACTCATTGGGTGATCCTATTTCCATACCCCTGCCTGTTATCGTGCCTGGTTTTATATAGTTATAAGGACCTATATAATTTCTATACCCTATCTCGGAGCTGATTATGAAAGAGCTTTCCACAGTTGAGTAGCTGCCTATTTTTGAATCCTTTATAATTGTAAAGGGGCCGATATTACAGCATCTTTCTATTAATGTTTCCCCCTTTAAGCAGCAGGACTGCTCGATCATGGTATCCTCCCCTATTCTGACATTATCTTCTATATATACTGTAGAAGGATTCCTTATAGTAACACCGTTTTCCATATGTTTTTTATTTATACGACATCTCATTATATCCTCTACCTCAGATAGCTGATATCTATTATTTATTCCTATTACTTCACGGCTGTCTTTAGTGATTAAGGTCTCTATAGTTTCAGCATTACCTATAATTCTCTCCACTATATCTGTAAGGTAGTATTCACCCTGGTAATTATATTTTCCTATACTGTTGATATTTTCTTTTAAAATATTCCTCTCAAAACAATATATAGAAGAATTTACTTCTTTAATCTTTTTCTCTTGAGGCGAGGCATCAGAATCTTCTACTATTCTGATAATTTGCCCGCTTACGTCTTTTACAACTCTTCCGTAGCCTGAAGGATCTTCTGAAATTGAAGTCATTAGTGAAGCGGCAATATTTTTACTACATCTTATTTTTACCAGCGAGTCCAGCGTGGCCGAAGTTATAAGCGGAGTATCACCACTGATGACCAGTATATTATCACCCATATCAGGAAAATAACTTTCGGTCATTTTTACCGCATTTGCTGTCCCTGATTGTATGTCCTGGTCAATAGCTATTACTGTAGGGAAAGTCTCTTTTAGATAATCCCTTACAGATTCTTTCATGTGACCGACTACTACAAAAATATTTTTTGGGTAAAGTAAACTTACCTGCTGAAGAATATAATAAATTACAGGCTGACCGCATATCTTATGAAGTACCTTAGGAACTGATGATTTCATCCTCTTGCCTTTACCTGCAGCAAGAATGATAACGCTTAAGCCTTTAGAATAATCCATATAACCCGGTCTCAAATAAAAAGGTCGTTTATTAAATCCAGGTTGATTGTAACATAAAATTTTTATTTATCTAAGTAAAATAAAATTATCAATCAGCGAATTTTCCACCTGTTATTTCCCTGGATATTAATCTATATCCTGGACCAAAATAAATACTTATATAAATAAGGTTATTACAATTATTTCCCAGTATTTCTTTTCTTAAGAAGTATTCCGCACCTGAAGGACCCTCGCCTTCGTATACTCTTGATATATCACTTGTCTTAGACGCCCTTACAGGTATTTCTTCACCACATCTGCCACATATAACATTAAATCTAATAAACTTTGAACTGCTGTCTTCAGGGACTGTAAAAAAGTCTTTTACTTTATCCAAAAACCCACTCATATTTATCTCCTGTATTTTTTATCAATTGACTACATTATATTAACTCTATACTCTTTTTCAACCAGATGAATCGACTTATCCAATAAAATTTAAATCCAAAAGGTTATGTAATACAAACTAAAGGATTTTTAAAATGAAATAAAAGTTCTAATCATCCATCCTTACACCTTCTATCTCAAGAAATTTTTTCTTCAATTCAGCACCAGAAGAAAACCCGCCTACCTTACCATTTCTTTTTATTATCCTATGGCAAGGTACTATGATCATTAGAGGATTTCTGCCCAGTGAATTTCCCACAGCCCGCCAGGCCCGGCTGTTTCCGGCCGCAGAGGCTATCGAAGAATAATCCGATGTTTTTCCAAAAGGCACCTTACGGGTTATACTCCAGACATTTCTGTCAAACGCACTCCCTATAAGGAATAGCGGCTCTAAATCAATATCCTTTATATCTTTTTTTAAATAACCCGCTATTTTATTTTCCAATGCCAGATATTTGCCATCGGATATATGAATATCATTATTTTGACATTCTTTCCTGTTTAAACTTTTTAAAAATTGTTCTATTTTTAATTTCTCGATCCCAAGATAAATAATTTTTGACTTTTTGGCACTTCCAGACCAGAGGTAATAAAATGTTATACCCTCTGCTTTGAAACTGGAACTCTTTATCTCTATATTACATACCCCCTATAATAAGAATTAAGAAAACTTTCATGTCTTATTTGTTAAGCTCAATAAAATATTCTATAGACCTGTTGTATGTGCACTCCATTAAAATTCCCTCCAGTTTCTTACCAAAAATTTTTCTGTAATTGATAGTTGTCACAGATTTTATACTTCTGGATTAATATTCTATACCCTTCTTTGCCTTTATCCCCTTACTGTAGGCATGCTTTACTTCCTGCATATCGGTAACCGTATCCGCAATATTTATTAGTTCATCCGGAGCTCCCCTTCCTGTCAATACCAGATCCATTCCCACGGGCCTATCCTCTATCAATTTAATAACTTCTTCTGTATCTATCATACCGTATGCTATAAGGTTTATTAATTCATCAAGTATTACCAGATCGTAACAACCGCTAATTATTTTCTCTCGTGCTAGCCTGAATGACCTGACTGCGTTGTCCCTATCTTTTCGTGTTATCTTCAATCTGCCATCTTCTATATCTATAAAACCCTTTCCAAGCTGAATCATATCTATTTCAGGTTTTAGTCTTTTCATTATTTTTAATTCTCCTGTTTTCCATGATCCTTTTATAAATTGAAGTATAAGGACTTTTTTACCGTGCCCGGCAGCTCTCAATGCAGTTCCAAGGGCAGCAGTAGTCTTACCCTTTCCTGTTCCGGTATTTACCAGGACCAGTCCTCTGTTTTTATTCATCTTGTCATTTATGCCAGATGCCATTTACTACTAACGAAGCTGTATTGAAAAATCCCTTTTATACTTTCAGACAACTATCTTAGACAATTATTGATCTTTATTAATCCTTATATCCAATCCGGGATGGATTTTAACGCAACTTATTTATATTTCCATACAGATATTTAACATTTAACTTCAAAAAAATATTTATGTGTAATATTATACTATGCCTGGGACATTATTAGAAAGTTTTTAAGTTTTAAATAACTTTATAAGAAGCAGATAACTTGAAGAGAAACATCCTAAAAATTATTTAGCTGAATCTCCTTACTTCATATCAATGTTTACTTTTAATTTTTTCATGATGCTTGCAAGTCCCATCCTTATAGATATAGGTGCTTATTTTAATGTACCGCCCGAAAATATAAATCTTATAACATCTTTGATTTTAATCGGCCAGGTTATAGGAACTATTACTTTTATATTTCTGAACAGAAAATTTAATATTATAAATGTGGTTATATTCTCATATATTGTGCTAATACCTGTATTAGCAGGATTAATTATTACAACATCCTTATTCATTTTTTATTTGCTTTATTTTTCTTCTGGATTTCTGGCAGGAATAATACTTATGGACGCTAATATCAGCATACTTGAGGGAGAAGTAAAAAACAAGGATAGCGTAGTTAATTTAGGATACAGTTTTTTTGCAACTGGCGCACTGGCTGCACCATTTTTTGCTTCAGGCCTGTTGGATAATCAGATAAACTGGAAGTTCATTTATCTTGCGGTTATAGGTCTTGCTGTAATCTCTTTTATTTCTTATCTTTTTAAAAATAAAAGAAAGAGAGCCGGCTCGGGTTTACCCAAAAAAAGTAAAATCACTTCTGTAAAAAAATATTTAAAGATAAAGATAAAAATAAATATTTAATTTCTACAGGGATTTTAATGTTTCTGTGTATGATTTCTATGGTAACAGTTTTTTCCTGGTCGCCAACTTTTTTTAGAATTGACAAATCATTTGACCTTTATAGTGCAAGTCTTATTGTGTCCTTATTCTGGACAGGTATACTCTTAGGAAGACTGCTGGTAAGCTTTTTATCATATAAATATGAATCTGGTATTTTGTTAACAGGTTTATCTATTATTAGTATATTAGGTCTGGTCCTTTTAATTTTTCCTTCAACACAGATAATAAATTTTATGGGAGCAGTAATTGCAGGTCTGGGTTTTTCAGGTATAATACCATTACTCGTTTCCTCTACAGGGTTAATATTTGGTTCAGAAAAAGATACTGCACTCACCATACTTTTTGTCTTACAATTTTTTAGTGGCGGGATGGCTCCATTTTTAATTAGATTTTTAGCAATTCAAAACTTATTTATTTCAATGTTAATGCCGATTATATTTATGTCAGCCCTTTTAATTCTTGCAATTATAAGGAAACATCCTATCAAAACCCGATAGAGTCATAGACTTTGAGATTACTATTACTTTCTGAAATATCTGAAGAATCTATCCTGATAATGCTCAAAAACACCCCACCGGTCAAGTTCTTCTTTAAGCCTTTTTGGCTTAACCTCATTTTTTTCAAATAATTTAAACAGGATCTCTATTTCTCTGAGGGCAGCTATGGGTATTCCCGAGGAGTCTCTTTTTATAACAGGAAAACCGCGGCCGTTGATACCTATAGCACTACTTTCCAGCATATCCGGAAGCTGTGAAAAATACACACTCCTGGCCATAAGCTCCTGGGTAAACTTTGAAAGCGATACATCCCAGAACTCATCTACACCTTTTATTATCGCAGTATTTTTATCTTTTCTCTTTTGTATATCATTAATGATTTTTTTTAATACGTTTTCAAATGACTCTGATACTATATCGATCTTCTCTGTATTTTTTGCAAGTCTCAGCTTGTATAGGATCATCGCAAGATCACTATCTTCAGAAGCTAACATCTCAAATGCTCTTTTTGCTTCTTCGCTAAAACCTTCAACCCTGAGCATATAATATGGGGTAAGTAGTTTTGGCTTCTGCCATGTTATCTTACCCTCTCTGACTATAGTCTCCGAGTCTTCACTTCTGCCTTCAAATCGAAGATACATGGGTACGGCAAGTAAATAATATCTCACGGTGGTAGAATGATAAGATGATATTAACTCTTCAGGGTCAAGGAGTACCTCTGTGTCTTTCAGGACTTTTCTGATCTTTTCATTTAAATCCATCTTATCTTTTAAAAACCTTTACTATATAAATTATATTGTTGAGAATATCATTGTTTATAAATCTATTTTTTATGTCAATAATTCTAAAATCACTGAAAAGAAACTAAAAAAAACTATTTCAGATTATAGAATGCCTTCATACCTGGATAGCAAGCTTCTTCATCCAGATCTTCTTCGATACGGAGCAGCTGATTATACTTGCAGACCCTGTCAGTTCTCGATGGGGCACCAGTTTTTATCTGTCCTGCATTGAGACCTACAACGATATCTGCAATGGTGGTATCCTCGGTTTCTCCTGACCGGTGCGATATAATTGCTGTATATCCAGCTCTGTATGCCATTTCTATCGCATCTATAGTCTCGGATAATGTACCTATCTGATTTACTTTTATGAGAATAGAATTGGCCACGCTCTTCTCAATTCCTTTTTTTAGCCTTCCAGTGTTTGTAACAAAAAGATCATCTCCCACGATCTGGATACTTTTACCCAGTTTTTCGGTAAGCAGCTTCCAGCCTTCCCAGTCTTCCTCTGCCATTCCGTCTTCTATAGAAATAATCGGATACTTTTTAACCAGTTCTATATAATAATCTACCAACCCGGCAGATGTCAGCGTCTTCCCCTCTCCCTGAAGTTCATACTTTCCATTTTTAAAAAATTCTGTTGAGGCTGGATCAAGAGCTATATATATATCCTTGCCCGGTTTATAACCTGACTGTTCTACAGCCTTTATTATATATTTTATGGCATCTTCATTAGTGTTGAGATCCGGAGCAAATCCTCCCTCATCTCCTACTGCGGTGCTTAACCCTTCTTTTCCAAGCACCGATTTTAATCTATGAAATACTTCTGAACTCATTCTAAGAGCTTCTATAAATGAACCTGCACCCAGGGGCATTATCATAAATTCCTGAAGATCTACACTATTATCAGCATGCTTTCCTCCATTAAGTATATTCATCATTGGAACAGGAAGTATATGTCCATTAACTCCGCCAATATATCTGTAAAGAGGCATCTCCAGCGACAGTGCAACAGCCTTTGCGACAGAAAGGGATACACCCAGTATTGCATTCGCCCCCATTTTTGATTTATTCTCAGTACCATCCAGCTCAAGCATAACACTGTCTATTTCCCTCTGATAAAGAGCATCCATTCCTTCAAGCTCAGGTGCTATAAATGAATTAATATTTTCAATGGCATTTAGAACTCCTTTTCCATTATATCTATTCTTATCTTCATCCCTTAGCTCTACTGCTTCAAAAGCACCCGTTGATGCTCCTGAGGGTACTGAGGCTCTTCCTACTGTCCCATCATTAAGTTCGGTTTCCACCTCAACTGTAGGGTTCCCCCTGGAATCCAGTATTTCTCTTGCCTGTATAGCTGTTATTTCCGTCCACTCGCTCATTTGTAATCTCCCTTTTTGCTGTTTTGGCTATATTATTAAAACCTTAGGTATTATACCATATTAATTTTTTTAGATAACAATATTTGGAAAATAATATCCTTTAACAATTAATCTATAAATCAAATAGTTTTAATTAATTATAAATGCAGAACCTTTATGGATCAAAAGGCCTGCCTTTATATAATTATTTCTATTTTAAGAATCCTATTTCTTATCTATTTGCCCTTTTTTCCTTTTTCTAGCTCTTATTATGAGCCAGATTATTATTATAATTATTGCTATAAGTAAGATCACAGGACTTGCAGCTATAATAAATATAACAACAAAATTAAAAACTGTAACTGCTCCTCGCAACCCCTTTTTTAATGCTTCAATGAATCCCCAGCCAGCTGATTCTGAAATTGGTTCTGGTTCGTGAATGTATACATCTATAGTTGAGAAGGTTACCATGTTGTCAAGATAATTCATTCTTCCTTTAATCATTTCAATCTGTTCCTGGACATTACTGAGCTCCCTCTGTACTTCTATGCTATCACTTACATTGTCTGATTCTGCCATAAGGTCGAGAAGAACCTCTTCCTGGGCCTGCATATTTCTCAATCTGCTCTCAAGATCTGTATATTCCTGGGTTACGTCCTGACCCGATACCGATATGCTTTTTACAGTACCCATATCTTTTATCAGATCAAGTGCAGGATTATATCTGTCGTGAGGTATCCTTATTGTAATATTACCGCCAGTAAGATTGCCCTCTGAATCAGAATAACTGCTGGTATGTGAGACAAAACCTCCGTTTTTTTCAGCAAGCCGTGTAATGTCAAAAACTATCTTTTCAAATTCTCCTTCACCTACTTCAAGGTCAATATAGGCTGTTTTTATAACCTTACGGCTTTCAACACTTGCAGTATCGCTGTATTTTGCTTCTTCTCCATATGTTTCATCTTCAGCTGCTGCATAATCTTCCTGCGGCATTTCTCTTGAAGGGGCTTCCTCTGCTAATTCCTCCTCCGCTGCAACAGGTATTCCCTCTTCTATATAACCTTTCCCTTCCGGGGCCGTAATTTGATTTTCTATTCCGCAGCCGGTAAACGCTGAAAGCAAAAATAGTACAAGAATGATGAGCAGGACTAAAAATCTTTTTTTATCCATCTTAAAATTCATATAATTCTCCCTTCTGTCTTATTAATAATAAAATTATTTTCTTCACAGTTCAATTACTTTTCGATTCTCATTATATATATTCGAATCTCTATAATTTTTAACGGGGTAGCAAAATGGACCGGATTATTAACCCGGTCCATTTTAAAATAAATAGATAAAATCACTATAATATATTAAATAATGATCACAACTATTTTAATATTAATTTGAACATTATCCTATATTTTTTTACTTAATAGAAAAACCCTGCTTGTTAAACTGCTATTCTGCATTTACCATTTCTTCGACTTTTTTTGCATCAACTCTTGCAGGTCTTCCATTTCCGCCTGTTTCTCTTTTTAAACTGTCGATCTCATCCTGCATTTCGTTGATCCTAGCAAAGAGTTTCTCTACCATATCATCATAAGCATCAATGACTTCATCTTTACTCATGTCTTTAAACTCTCCCAGACATTCTTTCATCTCTTTTTCCCTCCTTACTGCTTTTCGTGCCAGTTTTAAAGTATTCGAAAGCAACATGGCAATTGTCATTGGACCTACTCCGCCTGGTACAGGAGTAATGTATGAAGCTTTCGGTTCTACATTTACAAAATCTACATCACCTATTAAAGTGGCGCCCTTTTTATCAAAATCTTCTCTACGCCATTTCAGAAGTTCCGGCCCCGCTTTTTCTATTGTAATCCTGTTAATACCAACATCTATGACTACTGCACCCTCCTTAACCATATCCTCTTTTATAAGATATGGAACACCTGCCGCCACTACCAGTATGTCTGCTCCTATAGTATGTGATTTAAGTTCTTTAGTTTCAATGTGGCAGATTGTCGGCGTGGCCCATTCATTCAGAAAAAGCAGGCTCATTGGTTTGCCGACTATCTCACTGTGCCCTACTACAGTAACATCTTTACCTTTCATGGGGATATTGTATCTTTTGAGCATCTCCATTATCCCTGCAGGCGTCGCGGGAACAAGAAAATCCTGTTTTGCTACCAGACTTCCCATATTCATTGGATGGAAACCATCTACATCTTTTTCTGGAGCAATAGATTCCAGCACCATTCTTACATCTATCTGCCCGGGAAGAGGAAGTTGGACAAGAATCCCGTGTATATCCGGCCTCTTATTAAGTTTTTCTATTTCCATTAAAATATCGACTGTTTCAACAGTATCATCCATTTTTATAGTTTCTGAATATATTCCCACCTGTTCACATGCTTTTGCCTTGCTGTTTACATAAACTTTGGAAGCAGGGTTTTCACCAACAAGGATGACACCCAGACCCGGTCTTAAACCATTTTTCTTTTCATATTCTATTATCTCATTCTTTATTTCATTTTTTATGTCTTCGGCTATCTGCTTTCCATCTATTATTGTTGCCATTTAACTCACTCCAATTTAAAAGTATCAGATTTCTCTTATATGCTTTTCAGTAAGCTGAAACTTATTGATAATAATAATGATTATTATTTATCCTATCTAATTTCTATATTATATAGGGTAAAAAATTATTGTCAAGGGGAGAATGTAACAGATTAATTTTATCTTTGCAAGAAGATTTTTAGAGAAATTTAAAGATTTTAAAGTGTTTAACTGAATATTGCGGGCAACAGGATTTAACTATCTGCTGCTTTTTTCTGTTCTTCCATTGCTTTCCTACATTCATCACAGAGGCCTGTAAAAAGTATCTGATAATTATCAATTTTCAGATTGCAATTCTTAAGTATAGATTCTTCTGCATTTTCTTTCAACCTTACCTTTACAGCACTATTAAGACATTTGTTGTTTGTTATAATCTTTTTACAATTGTCACATATCATATAAATGAACGTTTCTCTTGCACACTCTCTGGAAAGCATATAATAAGAACGTCCACTGCCCAGTATTATTCTGCATACTATTTTTAATCTGGTCAGAAGCTCCACTGTTCTATAAACTGTTGCAACTCCTACTGCAGGATCCTCTTTTTTTACTTCAAGATAAATATCATCGGCAGTCATGAGTTTTGAAGACCTGGATAAAACTTTGATTATTATATCCCTGGGTTTAGTTATTTTAAAACCGGAGCTTGCAATCCTGTCTTCGTAAAACTTTTCTCTTTCCCTCTCCTCAATATCATTATTGACTTTAGACATATCAATTACCCTGTACTTTGTTATTTATTATTTGAACCAGGATTCTCTAAATGTTAGTAATAATTGTTACTATTATCAATATTATCCTATTTTCCTGCTGACGTCAATCCGAGAAATCACCTGACTTAAACCCAACTCTGTCAGTTTAATTATTATTTTTACCACTTTTTAGGAAAATGAAACCATATAATTCAAATCAATATGATAAAATTATTTCTACCATTTGTCTGTCTGTATGTACTTATCAATATTTTTTGCAGCTTTTCTTCCAGCCCCCATAGCAAGTATAACTGTTGCCGCTCCGGTGACTATATCACCCCCTGCAAAGACCCCTTTTAGCGATGTTTTGCCTGTCTCGGGATCAGCGTCTATATATCCTCTAGAATTCAATTTCAGGCCTTTTATTCTGGAAGTAAGCAGGGGATTTGGACCCTGGCCTATGGCCATTATGACCACATCTACCTCTATGTCATATTCAGATCCACTTATGGGTACAGGCCTCCTTCTGCCGGACTGGTCTGGCTCACCAAGTTTCATCTTGATTAATCTGATCTTATCGACCCAACCATCCTTTCCTTTGATTTCTACTGGATTATTTAATAATTTAAAATCTATACCTTCTTCTATAGCATGCTTTATTTCCTCATTTCTTGCAGGCATTTCAGCCTCTCCTCTTCTGTAGATAAGGTATACATGATCTGCACCAAGTCTCAGCGCTGTCCTTGCAGAATCCATAGCTACATTTCCACCACCGACCACGGCCACACTCTTACCTCTGATTATCGGTGTATCACACTCTGGAAATTTATATGCTTTCATAAGGTTTGATCTTGTCAGATATTCATTTGCTGAGTAAACACCATTTAGGTTCTCACCTGGAATTCCCATAAAATGTGGGAGACCCGCACCTGTAGATATAAATATAGCTTTAAAACCTTCATTGAATAGATCCTCCACTGTCAGTGTCTTACCAATTACTGTATTGACACTAATATTCACATCCATTGATTTTAGATAATCTATTTCCTTCTGTACAATATCCTTTGGAAGTCTAAATTCTGGTATTCCGTAAACCAGGACCCCGCCAGCTTTATGAAGGGCTTCAAAAATTGTCACCCTGTATCCTTTTTTAGAGAGTTCGGCTGCACAGGTCAGACCTGCAGGCCCGGACCCTACTATAGCAACCATTTCTTTTGTACATTTACGTGTAACCTCTGAGTATATACATTCCTCTCCCTGTTCAACAAGTCTTTTTAGTTCCCTGTCTGCAACATAGCGTTCAAGTCTGCCTATTGCTACAGGTTCGTACTTTATCCCCAGTATACATTCTTTTTCACACTGGTCTTCCTGCGGACACACCCTGCCGCAGACTGCAGGCAGTGTATTCTTTTCCCTTATCTTTTCCAGAGCTTCATTAAATTTCTTTTCAGTTATTAATTTTATAAAACTCTTTATATCTATTTCAACCGGGCATCCGCTGATGCATGTTGGATTTTTACATTGAATGCATCTGGAAGCCTCTAAAAGAGCTTGCTCCTCGGTATAGCCGGTTCCCACTTCTTTAAAATTTTTTTTCCTTACCTCCGGATCCTGTTCGGGCATGGATGTCCTGGGTATTCTTACTTTTTTTGTCCTTTTCTTATTGCTCTCACTTTTATCAGCCATTACAAACCTTTCATGAATAAAAATTTAAGCCTGCCTGGAAAATTATTTTTTATGCTTGCATTCTTCCTTATATAGGTCATAGCAGGTTTCTTCTTGCCTGCAGTATATTCTCTGTCTGGACATAAGAAGATCAAAGTTTACCTGATGCCCATCAAATTCTGGTCCATCAACGCAAACGAATTTTGTCTCACCCCCGACTTCTACCCTGCACGCCCCGCACATTCCTGTACCATCCACCATTATAGAGTTTAGTGATACGATGGTCTTTAGACTGAATTTTTTTGTCACCTTTGCAACTGACGCCATCATCACCGCAGGACCGATTGCAATGCATCTGTCTACATTGGTCTTATTCTTTTTCCCATCTATTAAATTTTTTATCAGGTATTCCTCCAGAAAACCCGAGACAAACCCTTTATATCCGAGAGAACCGTCATCGGTGCATATATATAATTCATCTGATACAGAACGCATTTCATCCTCGAGTATCAGCATTCCTTCTGTCTTTGACCCTATTATAGATATTATGTGATTACCGGCATCTTTTAATGCCCCTGCAATAGGAAGTACAGGAGCAATACCGGCTCCTCCTCCGACACATATAACCCTTCCAAAATTTTTTATTTCAGAGGGGTTCCCAAGTGGACCTACCAGATCCAGTATATTATCACCCTTTCTTAGACCTTCGAGCAGTGCAGTAGATTTTCCGACTCTTAATGATACAAGTGAAATAATACCTTTTCCCCTGTCGTAAGCTGCGATTGTAAGCGGGATCCTCTCACCACCTTCACGGATCCTTATTATCACAAATTGTCCCGGACGGGCTTTCCTTGCAACCAGCATAGCTTCCACATCAAACCTGGTAATACCGGGAGCAAGCTCCCTTTTTGATATTATTTTAAACAAAAGAGACCACCAATCTCTAAATTTCGCTTATAAAAATTGATCAAAATTATCAATCTTTTACCACAAATTCAATTAATTTTAAAGCTATTTTTTTCAGCAATCCAGTAAAAAAGATAAAGAGTCAAAGAGTAGAGATTTTCCAGAACCATATACTGGCGTTTTCGCTGTAGGACATATGATATAAGGTATTGTCACGCTTTAATTAAAATACTTAACAGAAATATTATTAAGATCATTATGATCAAGAGTTAAAATACAACCAGATGAATATTCTGGGAATAAACCTTTGCTTTAAGTCCTGTCTTTCCTTCTCTTCTGCCTGACCTGAATTATTGGGTAGATCCGGACTGCATTTTAAATAATTACAATTTTAAGATTGTAATCTTTACTAGTTCTTTCTGCAGACTTTGACCACGGCCGGCCTTATGACAAAGTCATCCATTTTATAACCTTTTCTCAAAACTTCCAGTATCATTCCTTCTTCTACATCATCTACGTGCTCCGTTACAGCTGCTTCACATATACGCGGATCAAACTCTTTTCCAACAGGTTTTATTACTGTCACGTTTTCCTTTTTTAAAAGCTCCAGGAGGTTTTCGTATATCATCTTAACCCCTTTATAGAAATCATCTCCTGTCCCCTTCAGCTTCTCTCCCACTTCCAGCGCCATCTCGAAATTATCCAGAATTGGAAGTAGCTTTGAGACCAATTCTTTATTTGCTCTCTTTATGTGTTCCAGATGCTCTTTTATAGTCCTTTTTCTGTAGTTGTCATAATCAGCCTGCAGTCTTTTTAATCTGTCAATGTATTCTTCTTCAATTTTTTTATATTCCTTTAATTCATTCCTTAGGACCTTTATTTCACTTTCGAGCTCTTCTACTTCAAGTTCTTCAGTAATACCTTTTTCCGGAGTTCCCTTCTTCTCCCTTCTCTTATTCCCGTGGAGCTTCTCTTCGAATATCCCTAAATCAGGCATAATTTCATCATCCTGTTGGTTACCAGTATCATTATTATTCTTTCCCTTACCAGGCCTTGATTTATCATTCTTCATTATATTACACCACTTTCACACTACAGGATAAAAATTAAATACATTAATTATATATAGGAAGGTGTCTTTTTAAAAGCTAAAAAATCTATGGGTTCCTGTCGCTGCTTTTGCAGTAGATATCCAGTGTTGAGACTTCCTCGTCAGTGTAGAAATATCCGTCACAATCTACTGGAGCAAAATGAAAGTGTACTATTATCTCCTCATTGTCTGCAGCAGATATATTCTGTATCTTCACACCTATCTTTATCTTTTCATTCGGGGCAAGTCCCGTTATGAGCGTCCCTACCTTTTCAGGTTCCACCAGTTCTGTGTTAGTATCCTCAGATGTAGTCATTGTGGTGGTGCCAGTAGTCAGATCAGTCTCGGTTCTTGTTGTAACAGTTGAAGTGGTCATCACCCTTTTAAGATTAAGACCGGTCTCTTCCGTTTTCTGAATGGTTTCTGTGACCACAACTGTCTTTGTGGTGCCGTCGGTACTATATGTCGTTTCTTCTTCAGTTGTCATATAGCCACCAACTTTCCAATAGTCAGAAATATATGTCTCATAGATATTTTTATTGGAGTAATGATACTCGCCTGTTTCGGGATTCCAGATATGGACTTCCCATATCGGAGATAGTTCCCATTCCTCTTCGTGTTCCGGATTAAGCTTTATCCATAGAATTATAGGCTGAAGATCAAGTATCACATTTCCGTGATTAGTTATCTCATAGTATTGATAGAACCATTCCCTACGGTTCACTGAATAATCCGTAAAGGAATCAAGTTTTTTTATACTTATGGTATAGTCCGGTTTGGGAAGCGCCAG
>CAYROY010000098.1:0-3700 GCA_964426155.1 uncultured Actinomycetota bacterium | reverse complement strand
GTTCAACCAGTCAAGAGCAATAAGACCGCTTTCCCGGGGGGATATCTTTTCTGCCTGGATAGAAAGGGCCGGGATTATCTTCTCATCTGCTTCTCTTATTCTTTTTTTATCAGAAATTAAGATATCTACAGGCCACATAAGTATATCCTTAAACCAGGCATAGGCGTCTCCGAAAGAGGACTGGCCTGCTTCAAAGCCTATCTGACCCGGAAGTATGGAACCGTCAACCTGGCCGCATATGCCGGCTACAGTCTTATCCCCCACCTTATCCGGAGGTGATACTGCCATGTCACAGCAGGATGTGCCTATTATCTTTACCAGGGTACCTTCCCCTATACCCGCTCCCACCGCTCCCATATGGGCATCAAAGGCCCCTACTGCCACAGGAATACCTCCCGGCAGGCCTAGCTTTTCAGCCCATTCTTTTGAAAGGCAGCCTGCGGGATTATCTGAGGTATATGTATTTATATAAAGTCTATCTCGAAGACCTGATAGAAAAGGATCCACACCTGCCAGAAACTCCTCTGAGGGAAGGCCTTCCCAGGAAGCGTGCCACATTGCCTTGTGCCCTGCGGCACACCTGCTTCTTTTTATATCTGAAGGTCTTATATTTCCGGTAAGTACAGCCGGTATCCAGTCAGCAAGCTCCACCCATGAGTGGCAAGCTTCTCTTACTTTTTTATTTTCCTTTATTATGTGGAGTATCTTTGAGAAAAACCATTCTGATGAATATACGCCTCCCGAATATTTTGTATAGTCCATGCCGCCCCATGACCGGGAAACATCATTTATATGCTCCGCCTCTTCCACTGCACTGTGATCTTTCCATAGCACAAACATGGCATCAGGGTCATCTAAAAACCCGTCTATTTCGGCCAGTACCCTTCCTTCCCTGTCAACAGGTGCCGGTGTGGAGCCTGTGGTATCTACACCTATCCCTATTATGTTTTCGGCTGTCTTTTCCGGGGACATATTGATTGCCCCCCTCACTGCTTCGGTCATTGATTCTGTATAGTCAGCCGGGTGGTGCCGGAACTGATTTTTAGAAGGTTCGCAGTATAGTCCCTTGCCCCAGCGTTTGTAGTATGATACAGAAGTTGCAATTTCTTTGCCATCTGCTACATCTATTATCAACGACCGTACTGAATCAGTTCCAAAATCAAGGCCTATTACGTATTTAGCTTTTGACATCTATATCCCCTTTGTGACCACGTTTTTAAATAAGAATAAATATTGTACCATTTTACATATAATCGTCTATATTTATAAAGAAAGCACCTCTTCTTCCCTTTCCCTGAAATATTCTGCAGTTTTCTTAACCAACTTATCAAGCCTTTTTTGGTCCGGACTTCCATACATTGCAGGATAAGGGTCCCCACCCGGTCCCAGGGGTTCAGGTGTTACAAATGCACTCTCATCATTGTTATATCCTATGATATATAGGGCCATTATCACTGTGTCTATATCCATAAAACCTTCACCAGGTGCATCCCTGTTTGTATCTGCCAGATGAAGATTTGTAAGCATACCCCCGGCATCCATTATAGCCCTGCCTATATGAGACTCCTCTACCAGCATGTGGTAGAGGTCCCCATTTATATGACATACCCCAGGACTTCCCAGAGCTTTTATGTATCTTTTTGCATCTTCAAATGTATGACAGAAAGATACTTCAGCACTTCTTATGGGCTCTACTGCTCCCCTTATCTTTGCCTTTCTGAATTCATCCGCTATTATTGAAAGAGTTTCCACCGACCTTTCAAATTCCATATAATCATATGGATCGGGTCTTCCCACAGCTCCGGGAACTATAAGGAAATATTTTGCATCAAGGTCTTTTCCCATTTCAAGGTTTCCCCTGATATAATCAATTGCTCTCTGCCTTACAACGGGACTGTTGGAAGAAAGCTCGCATTCGGCTGAAAACATACCGCATATACCCGAGACTTCTATATCAGACTCTTTTAGAATCTTCTGAACATCAGAAGCCCTGTAGCCCAGATCATTTCCGTACCTGTTCCCGTGGAGCTCTATATGCTTAAACCCGTATTTATTTAGTCTTTTTGCGGTATCGGCAAGAGATTCCATGCCGAATCCCCAGTTTGACCATGAGAGCTTTAATCTCTTTTTAAATTCCCGGGGAGCTTTTTTCTTAAGATCTAAAAACTTTTCTTTGATTTTACTGTTTTCTATCTCAAAGTTCTGGGGCCTCATCTTTTACTTTTTCCTTTCTGGCTCACATAATTAGCAGGCTGATTATTTCTTGTCTATTATCTGATTCAATCTTTCCCTGTAGTACTTAAATTCATTCCATGGCACTTCCGGCGGTATAAAATGGTCTCCAAATGGTATGTACCCGCCCTGACTCAGTAACCAGCTTACCGGTTCTAAAAACTCATCTATTCTTTTTTTGCCAAGGGCTATGTCTGATTTCGGTATGCCTCCCATGATTTGAAGTTCCGGATACTTTTTCCTGGCGGCAACCACATCCATACCGGCACTCACCTCCATAGGGTAAAGACCGGTAATACCAGCTTCAAGGAATAACGGTATCAGCTCATTACAATCTCCGTCTGTATCAACCATTATTATATCTACTCCCCTGCCCTTAAGGAAACTTACAAGTTTTTTGTAGTAAGGGGATAGAAACTCTTTAAATACCTGAGGAGAGATCATGGACCCTTTGCCGGCAGAAATATCTTCCCAGAGGTTTACCAGGTCAATATCGACATCAGCTATAACCTCTTCCCATACAGCAATCCATACATCTGTTAACCTTTCCAATATATCCTTTATAAGAGCTGGATCATCATGATAGTAAAGAAAAAGATTTAAATAACCCATCAGATGAGTAAGACTTCCAAAAAGACCATTTGGATAGCCCCCTACTGTCAGCGGATAGTCCCTGTTTTTATACTCAACTACCAGCTCGTCCCAGTTGGGCGGGAAACGGCCCCCTATATTATCAAGGCTGAACCTCTCTTCTTTTATCTTATTCCATGAATCCCAGTCTTTTACAATCCAGTCAAGCCCTGCAGGCAATACCTGCTGAGCTTTTGAGAATCTTCTTGTGCCTCCATCTATATCAATATAGTCTATGTATTTTTCATCTTCTGAAATAATCTTTACTTCAAAAGGGGGGTATATAAACTGTTCTACATTTACCACTGTATGGGTCCTGTCAAATCTAAAATAATCGGTCACATCCCTGTCCAGAGGAAATCCCTGGGTAGGCCAATAAAGACCGCCTGTCATGACGCCAATACCTTTAGGAAGGTCTATCTTCCTTTCCGGCTGACTATAGACTTTTTCAAATGATGTCCTTGTTTTCTCCCACTGGTGCACCCATACAGGGGTATAAAGGGAAGAGGTGGTATTTACTATACTGGAGGGTACTAACGGATAATGTTTCTGTGGGAGTCCTTCTCTGTACCACCGCTCTACTGTATCTCCCCACAGGCCAAATTCCCATTTATTGGCCGGCGCCTGGAGATTGAATTTCATGGTTTCTAAAAATTTTTCCCTTGAATTCATAAGATACCCCCCACCCCGATTTCATATGTATTCTTTCTAATCCATATAATAACTTCGATAACGGCACTTATTATAATTTCAAATAATCTTACCTTTAAGAGGATAAGGTTTTAACAGCATTTAACTTATTATATTATATTTTATTCCTTTTTTCTTATCTACCATA
>CAYROY010000097.1:0-10653 GCA_964426155.1 uncultured Actinomycetota bacterium | reverse complement strand
CCGGCAATACTGGCAGCAAACCTCCTGGTCTTTTCCGGCATCCTGTGTGCAGATAACACATGGACTTCGTAATCTATTCCAAATTCCTTCAGTGTATCTACAGCCTTTTTCATTACCGATTCATCGGATAAGCTTCCCATTACTATTGCTACTTTCTTTTTATTACCCATTTAGTGTCTAAACCTCCGCTTTTTTTGCAATGTCTTTCCTGTACTGCATCCCATCAAATCTTATTACCTCGAGAGCACTGTAAGCTTTTTGGCGTGCCTTCTTAAAAGTAGTCTCTCTTGCAGTCACACCCAGGACTCTTCCGCCCGCTGTAACTATATTACCATTGTCTTTACCCGTACCAGCATGAAAGACCTCTATATTTTGTATATCTTTTATCTCGTCCAGACCTTTTATGACATCACCCTTTGAAGAAGTCTGCGGGTATCCCCTAGAAGCTGCTATCACACAAACGCATTTTTTATTGTCCCAGGACAGGTTTTCTCTTGTGAGGCTACCTGATGCACAATCAATAAGCAGAGGAACCAGATCATCATTTAATCTCGGGAGCACTGCCTGCGTCTCCGGGTCTCCAAACCTGCAGTTGTATTCAAGAAGATAAGGTTCCCCTTCTCTAACAAGGATACCTGCATACAGTATGCCCCTGTAATCTATGCCTTCACCTTTCAAGGCATCCGCTGTCGGATATATTATTTTATCCAGTGCTTTTTTATATACATTTTCATCCACCATTGGAACAGGACTGTAACTGCCCATGCCTCCTGTGTTTTTTCCCCTGTCTTCGTCAAAAATCCTCTTATAATCCTGCGCCAGTTCCATGGGCACTATCTTTTTTCCGTCAGACAGGCAAAGTATCGATATCTCATAGCCTTCAAGAAAATCCTCAAGTATGACCCTGCTGCCGGATTCCTCAAAAATCTGCTTTACCATAAAATCGTCAAGCACCTGTAATGCCTCGTCGGTATTATTCGTTATCACCACACCCTTGCCTGCCGCCAGACCGTCTGCTTTTATAACAAGAGGGAATTTGTTGCGGTTTTTTATGAATTCTACTGCATTCTGGTACTCTGAACGTTCAAATACTGAAGCTTCTGCAGTCGGTATCCTGTATTTATTTATGAGTCTCTTAGAAAATACCTTACTTCCTTCTATCATAGAGGCTTCTTTACCGGGGCCAAAAGTTAAAAGACCCCTGTTGTTTAGATAATCAGAAATTCCATCTACAAGAGGAGCTTCGGGGCCCACTACTACCAGCCCTATACCTTCAGAAACAGCAAAATCTGCAATCTTTTTAAAACCTGCTGGAGAGATATCTATATCCATGCAGGTGGCAATATTCATAATTCCTGCATTGCCGGGTATTGCAAAGACCTTTTCAACCATATCGCTTGCAGATATTTTCCAGGCCAGGCAGTGTTCCCTTCCTCCTCCCCCTATTACTAATACTTTCACCCTTCTCCTCTTTCTTTCGCTCATAAAAAATAAACAGGTCAGTTCAGGATATATATAATCTTCCTGTATTTTATACTATTAAGGTAGAGCGGCGTCCGCTATTAAAAAGCCTTCTTTTAAGACTCAGGTCCCTGATTATTATCTGGCTCCTCTCCGGTCCCACACTTACCATCGAAACCGGGACTTTTACAACCTTCTCTATAGTCTCAATATATTCTTTTGCCTGTACCGGCAGGTCTTCGTAATTTTTTACACCTGTTATATCATCCTTCCAGCCTTCAATCTCAATATATTCAGGCCTGCATTTGTGAAGTACAGTCTGATGACAGGGGAGGTCGCTGTATTTCTCACCTTTATACTCATACCCGGTGCAGATCTTTAATCTGTCCAGCCCCGAAAGTATATCCAGTTTTGTAATTACTATGCTGTCTGGATAATTTATCATGGCAGAATATTTCAATATCATAGCATCCAGCCATCCACAGCGCCTGGGCCTTCCCGTAGTGGTGCCAAATTCATTACCCTTTTTCCTTAAGAATTCACCAGTACTGCCCTTTTCTTCTGTTGGGAAAGGGCCTGAACCTACTCTGGTCGTGTATGCTTTGACAACCCCTATTACTTCGTCCAGCCTTCCCGGGCCTATTCCTGCTCCAATACACACCCCTCCAGAAGTAGTGGATGAAGAAGTTACATAAGGATATGTTCCCTGGTCTATATCAAGCATGGTACCCTGCGCGCCTTCGAAAAGTACCTCCCTGTTACTATCCAGATACTGGTTGATCATCAGGGTTGTATTCACTATGTATTTACCGATTTTTTCAGAATATAGCATATAATCTTCATATACTTCTTCTATATCCAGCGGCTCCAGACCATATATTTTTTCTATCATCAAATTCTTCAGAGATAATTCTTCTTCCAGCTTTGCTCTGAATATCTCCCTGTCCAGAAGGTCCTGCACCCTTATCCCTGATCTGGCAGCCTTATCTGCATAAACAGGTCCTATGCCTTTGTGAGTGGTCCCTATACTGTACTTTCCAAGTCTGTGTTCCCTTGCCTTATCAAGTATTATATGATAGGGCATAACAAGATGAGCCTTGCCGCTTATCCTGAGGTTTTCTGTATTGATATTCTTCTTCTCCAGTTCATCAAGTTCACCGATCAATACTGCCGGGTTTACAACTACACCGTCCCCTATAATGCATATGACTTTTGGATTTAATATTCCGGAGGGGATCAGGTGCAGTTTAAATACTTCATCACCTTTTATTACAGTGTGACCTGCATTATTGCCTCCCTGAAACCTCACGACCATATCTACCCTGCCAGAGAGTAGATCCACTATCCTTCCCTTTCCTTCATCACCCCATTGAAATCCAAGAATAGCAATACTAGACATCAGCTTCACCCCTGCTTTCTGTCTGATCTGACTTTATTAAATTTGAGAAAAGCGCATATCTATTATTAAACTGAAGCTCCACCCTGCCTGTGGGGCCGTTCCTGTGTTTTGCTATATTCAGTTCGGCCATGCCTCTTTTTTTAGAATTTTCGTCATAATATTCGTCTCTGTATATAAAGATTACCATATCGGCATCCTGTTCTATCGATCCCGACTCCCTAAGATCTGAGAGCTGAGGTCTTTTATTGTCCCTCTTTTCTACTTCCCTGGATAGCTGGGAAACGGCTACTACAGGTATATCAAGCTCTTTGGCTATGCTTTTAAGGTTCTGCGATATTTCAGTTATTTCCAGCACTTTATTTCCTCTGTAATTGGACTCACACTGCATGAGCTGCAGGTAATCGACAATAAGCATTTTTATCCCGTATGTAGAAACCATCATCCTGGCCCTTGACCTCAGGTCCATTACGGTAAGAAATGCTGAGTCATCTATAAAAATCCTGCATTCTGCCAGTTTTTCAATCGCACTGGCAAGCTTTGTCCATTCTTTTTCCCTTATTTTTCCGTCCCTCAGTCTCTGGAGGTCAATCCTGGATTGAGAACTCATCAGTCTCTGGGCAATCTGCTGCCTTGACATCTCCAGCGAAAATATAGCTATAGGTATCTTCTGGCTCATGGCAATATTTTTGGCCATTCCCAGCACAAAGGCGGTTTTTCCCATACCTGGCCTGGCAGCTATTACAACCATATCTGAATTATGAAGTCCGGAAGAATAGTGATCAAAATCTATAAAACCTGTAGGGATCCCGGATATATCAGAGCCGGACTCGTGGAGCATCTCCACCTGTTCGTATACCTCTGATACAATATCTTTCATAACCGCAACTTTATTCCTGCTGTTTCCGCTATTAAGCTCCTTATATACAGAAAATATAAGTTCCTGCGCCCTATCAACTGCAGCATTGATATCTTCCGGCACCTCGTAACCCATTGTAGCAATATCCGTTGCAGCATAGATGAGCTTTCTCAGTATTGAATGGTTCCTGACAATTACTGCATAATATTCTGCATTCGCAGCCAGAGGTATATTGCTTATCAGTGAATGAATAAAAATCTTACCGCCTACTTCATCAAGCTGCCCCTTCTTTTTAAGATGGTCAGCGACGGTAATAGGATCTGAGGGTTCCCCCCTTGCATACATTTCCATTATTGCCTCAAATATCATCTGGTTTGAACCCCTGTAAAAATCATCCACCTTTACCAATTCTATTATTGAAGAAATTGCATCCCTTGAAATGAGCATAGAGCCCAGAAGTGATTCCTCAGCCTCGATATTGTATGGGGGTATGCGCTGCAGCCTGCTTGTATCCAGCGGTGTAAAGCGGCCTTCTTTTTTTAATTTATCCTGCATAAGTACGTAAAACTATTACTTTTGCTTTTTTCTTTCTTTCCCGGATTCCTCATCAATACTACCTGATTTTTCAGGCTCAGAAGCTTTCGGTTTTTTATCTTTTTCAGCTGGTATAACTTTTTCCTCTTTTAGCTTTTCTTTGCTTTTTTCTGCTTCTTCTTCTATTTCTGCATCAATTTTATGCCTTTCCTCTTCTTCCGCAGCTTCTTTTTCCTTTTTATGTGCCTCAATCAGTACTCTGGATTCCTCGTCGGGTTCCACTATAACCTTAACAGCTGATTTTATTTCTTTATATAGTTTGACATCAATATCATACTCTCCCAGTTCCTTAATATGCTCCGGAAGGTCTATTTTTTTTCTGTCTATTTCTATATTTCTTTCTTCCATTATTTTCTCTGCAATATCCTTGTTGGTTATAGAGCCATAGAGTTTACCTTCTTCCCCGGTTTTTACTATAAATTTGAGGGTAAGGTCTTTAAGCTTTCCAGTCATTTCATTTGCTTCTTCAATATTTCTGGCTTCGACCTTTAATGCTGCCTTTTTGACCAGTTTCATCTGATTTATATTACCCCTCGTCGCTAATATAGCAATCCCCTGAGGGATCAGATAATTGTTAGCAAAACCTGCCCTTACATCTACAACGTCTCCAATGTCTCCTAATTTCTCCATATACTCTTTAAGTATTACTTTCAAGTCTTCCTCCTGTATTAAACTTCAAATTGTATTATTCAAGCTCGCTTAAGCTTCCTGAAATTTGCCCATATATCTATAATTCCAAGAATAGGAAATATAATCAACGCAAATCCGAAAAAAAACCATAAAAATACTATTATTAAAACCCTGAACAAAAATGCCATCTTAAACCTCTCGAATATGCCCCACATAACTGAGATACCCAGAACCATGTAAAGCATACCGAAAATAATTATAAGATTATAACCTGATATATCAATTAAGCTTACCAGCGCTGTCCTGCCTTCTTGACCTAAACCGCTTATTACCGGGACAAGTATCATTAAAAGCCCTGCTATTAGCCCCCATATATAATACCAGGGTATATCCCATCTGGTAAACTGCCGGATTTTCTCTATCTCTATACCGAATTTTTTAAATACGATATAAGAAAAAATATAATTTAACAGGCTTATCATAAAAAAAGATACAGCAATTATTCCAGGCAGTATTTTGGGGATAAATCTAAGTACTGCCTGCGTCTGTGATATTACTGCATCAAACCCGGCTCCCCCCGCATTTATTAATCCTGCATACCCCGAGACCAGAGGATCTTCAGCAAGATTCTCTATATACATATTATATGTCTGCAAGGCCCCGGTAAAAAATTCCGGGCCGTAGAATATAAGGTACAGCAGCATAAATAAAGATAACCATCCCAGTAAAATAAAAAACACTGAGAATACCGACTTCCATGCCGACCAATCATTTCCGACGGCACGCCTCTGTATGAACACTACAGATATAACAGCCGCAATCAAAACAACTGGCAATATATAGTCAAAAAAAAGAAGTAAAAGAAACGGTAATACTGCACAGACGATACCGTCCCTTATCCTTCCACCGGCTACCAGCAGTGATGCCGGTATAGGCAGCAGTACTGCACCCAGAAAGCCGATTCCCGGTATAACAAATATAAATACGAGAGCCAAAAATGTAAAAAAAATTAGGAGCCACAGGTTTGGCCCTGTTTTTTTTATCCTGCTCAAATTATCAAAGGACATATCCAGAAATCCGGTAATTATCTTTTATAATAGGGTATCAGCGCAAGAACCCTGGCCCTTTTTATGGCTGATGCAACCATGCGCTGGTGCTGGACACAATTTCCTGAAGACCTGCTCGGTCTTATCTTCCCCTTATCGGAAATATATCTTTCAAGCAGGCCTATGTTTTTATAATCAATTGTATCTATGTTTTCCTTGCAAAAATAACAGTACTTTTTTCTCTGCCTAAAACTTCCTGCAAGTGTTTTCTTGTCCCTTTTATCATTGTTTCTTCTCGCCAATTTATCTCCTTTCATTTCTATCAGGAATTTATTACTCTAAAATGGTATGTCTTCATCAGTAAAGTCCACCTCTTCAGTCTTAGTTTCTGGTGTGGAGACTGCTCCATCATCTATTCTGGGGTTCTTTTCAAGCTTGCAGCTTGCGAATTCAAGGCTGGGTGCTATCACATTTGCTATTATCTTTACCGCAGAACGCTTCTGCCCTGTCTTATCTTCCCAGTTGTCCTGTGACAGTCTGCCTGACACCAGCACCCTGTCTCCCTTTGAAAGGCTTTCTGCACAATTCTCAGCAAGTTTGTACCATGCTGTCACATTGAAGAAATCAACATCTGTCTGCCATTCCCCTGAATCCCTGTTCTGGATATTACGGTTAACTGCAATACCGAAACTGACCACTGCTGTTCCGCTTGGTGTAAAACGCAGTTCTGGGTCTCGTGTGATATTTCCAAGAATGGTTATATTATTGATCCCAAAAGCCATTTCATATCACCTTCTCTAAAAATTAATATTTTTATTGCTGATCACTTTTTACTATCAAATGACGCAGCACAAGATCATTTATCATGTTTATGCGGTCGAGCTCATGGATTACTCTGCTGTTGCCTGTAAAATAGATAAAGGCATAAAATCCGTTTTCCTGTTTTTTGATTGGATAAGCGAGTTTCCTGACACCCCATTTATCGATTTTTTCTACCGCGCAATTTTCCTTTTCGAGAAGTGAAGTTTGCTTTTCTATCTCTTTGTCTATCTTCTCCTCTTCAAGTGAAGAATTAAAGATAACACCAAGTTCATATTTTCTCAATTGCTATCCTCCTATGGACTAATTAACATAATTAGGTCCTGCCAATCCCGGCAGAACAGAAAGATGAAAAATATTCAATTTTTCAACTTATATCAACAGTAGGGATATTATAACAAAAGAGGCTATTAATCAATACGGATTTTGATTATTTTAGAGGGCAGCACGTTTCCGCCTATCATTCCTCAGGCTGCTGTAAATCTCTATTACCCTGTCTTCGCTGTCATCATAAATCTTCCTTAAATGGCCTGTGTAATTAATGGCTGATATATAGGGAAAGCCCCTGTCTATTACAGCAATATTTATCGCACCCTGCCTCTGTATTAAGGATTTCCATCTGGGGAGTGGTATTTGAAGCCAGCTCACAATCAATGAAAGTATAACACCTCCATGTGTGACTACGGCTATGCTCGAGCCATCGGGATTTTCTGAGATTATGCTGTCAATAACCCTTACTGTCCTTTTTGTCAGTTCCCTAAAACCTTCGCCTCCGGTAGGCCTGTTATTATACGGGTCTTCAAGCCATTTATGATAATCCTCCCTGTACCTTTTATTTATCTCCTGGAACTTTAATCCTTCCCATTTTCCAAAATCGACTTCCCTGAGATCATCGGCCACCCTTATATCCAGTTTCCTTTTACCATTAATTATATCTGCTGTCCTGGCAGCGCGCTTAAGCGGGCTGCTGTATATGCTTTCGAAACTTACCCCTGATAGATATTTTGCTGCAAGACCAGCCTGCTTTATTCCTGTCCTGTTTAGCTCTATATCCCTGTCACCCTGATATCGGCCCTCCAGATTCCATCTGGTCTGGCCGTGTCTTATAAGAAATAATTTTATTCCCATTTTAAAACTCCAAAATAGCTCATAAATTGGCATAATCTTTCCTGCATTATGCATGAAACAAATAAAATATCTGGATGGAAAACCACGCATATGAAAAATAATGATACCATCACATCAATAAATTTTGTAGAATATCTAAGATAATAAATTATTTCAAGAATTGATCTGTACCCTAAAGGAGAGGGGCGATGTCATGAAAAAGCTGGAATTTATTTTTTCTATCATTATTCTTACCATATTTTCTATTATCATCCTCTGCTCGTGTTCAGAATCGGCTACCCTTTATTTTGCAGATGTTACCGATAAGGATGCTTATCTTGCAGGGGAGGTAAGGATGATCAAAAATACCGGCAACATATACAGGACTGTGCTGGAGGAGCTAATAAAGGGGCCGTCCGCAGAGGGTCTCTATCCTACACTGCCATCCGATACCAAAGTTAATTCTGTAAATGTATCAGATGGAATGGCCGCTGTAGATTTCAATATAAGGATTATAGATAATTTTGAAGAGATTCCCCACAGCTCTACAACTGAGACCCTTGCTATTTATTCTATAGTTAACACCCTTACAGAGTTTAAGGAAATAGAAAAGGTAAAAATTACCATAGAGGGCCGTGACAGCGGCCAGGTCGAAGGATATTATGTAGAAGATTTCTGGGGCCATATTGGCATACACGAACCATTTGAAAGAAACGAAGCTATAATAAAAGATGAAAAATAATCTAATCATAGAAGATTTCTTAAAAGAAAAAGGAGTTCAAAAAGAAAAGCTGAAAAAAATAGGCTGGTTCTGCACATATACCCCCGAAGAATTGATAACAGCCAGCGGTTTTTCCCCGGTTCGCGTAATGGGGAACAAAAATACTGTAAAATCCGGCAGCTATTTCCCCATAAATTTCTGTCCTTATCTTAAATCTGCCTGGGAATCCCTGCTAGCTTCGGAAGATGGGCTTCAGGGGGCGGTTTTCACTGATTCCTGCGACGGTATGAGAAGGTTATATGACACTGCAGAATATTATCTTAAGGACCTGCCGGTTTTTATGTTAAATGTGCCCAGGAATACAGACAGCCGCTCGATAGATTTTTACAGTTCCAACCTGGAAGATATGCTTGTATTCATAGAAGGCATAAAAGGCAAACAAATATCCAATCAGGACCTCCTTAAAGCTTTAAGATTGCATAACAGGAAAAGGAACCTTTTAAAAGAATTCAGTACATCGTTTTTCAATAATACATGCTCGCTTGATATATCTGACTATTACAGGGTGATGGAAATATCCCTTTCCCGGACATCTGAAACCTTTCTTGACAAACTTCAGTCTTTTAAAGAATTAATATCTAAAAACAACAATAAGGATAAAACCCGTAAGCCGGGCATTATGATAATAGGTAATTTTATTACTGAACAAAAACTATGGAAAATGTTTACGGATCTTGATGTCAACCTGGTATCGGATGATCTCTGTGTATCAAGCCGCTATTATCAGGGGCCTGTACGTATACCATCGTTTATGGAAGGGGCAGACAGGAAAAAGATACTGCATCTTATAGCCGAAAGATATCTTAATAAACCAGCCTGCATGCGCATGTCTGATATGGGCAGCAAGATCAGCCAGTTAAAGAAAGAAGCGTTCGATAATGATATCCGCGGGATCATATTCATAAGCCTTAAATTCTGCGATAATGTTATCTATACATTCCCCCTTATAAGAAAAGAGTTTGCCGGCTTAAAAATACCTGTACTTTATCTGGAGATAGAATATAGTAATTTTTCGGAAGGCCAGTCAAATACCAGGACACAGGCCTTTCTGGAAATGCTGTGATTTTAAGAATTTTTAGTAGTAATGGGAATAAAAGAAAAGATAAAAACAAATATTCAGAGAAATCTTGACCAGCGTTACTTCAGGAGGCTTCTTGGAATAATCGCTACAAGGCCTGTACTCTTTGCATATGGAAACACCTTCTCCTCCATCTCCGACAAGTATCTAAATATCTTCAGCATAGAAAGTATAAGAGATGCATACAGCGGCAATAAGCCTGTGGGTTTTGGCTCAATTTTTCTGCCCTATGAATTTTTTAATGCTATGGGTGTTTCACCTTTGCTGCCGGAGGTTATGGCAGGTTTTACCGCAGGCCTCGGCCTTTCGGATCAGACGGTTAAAAAAGCTTCTGCACGATGGTATTCCCAGGACCTCTGCACTTTTCACAGAAGCGCTTCAGGAGCAGTAGAACTGGACCTTTTCCCCAGGCCGGATTTTATATTATGCACAAATCTTGCCTGTGATGCCGCCCAGAAGTCCTTTTATCACTATGCAGTAAATTACAATATTCAAAATCGTTATTATCACCTGGATGTTCCCTATCATTACAATTCCCGCTCCTTGAGATACCTGGCAGATCAGCTGGAGAAGCTGGCTGAAAAAATCGGGGATATTACCGGTAAAGGTGTGGACCTGGATAGATTTGCAGAGACTATAGAACTTTCAAATGAATTCAGAAAATGGGCAGTAAAATTAAATAATGTCAGGAAAGAGCTCTTAACATACCCCCCGCATTTTAACGGCCTTAATTTTATTCTTCCATTTCACGCTTTTCCGGGTACCCAACAGGCAGTAAAACTATATAAAAATATATATCTTGAATTAGACTCTTTTCTGCAAAAACAAAAAAAAGATTCTGATATTAATAAAAAACCTCCTAAAAAGATACTCTGGCTGCAT
>CAYROY010000096.1:0-9191 GCA_964426155.1 uncultured Actinomycetota bacterium | reverse complement strand
CTTCTCCGATAAAGAACCGGTCGATCAGGTTTCCAAGTGCCCCTCCAAGTATAAAACCCAGTGTTATATTATAAAAGACATAATCGAAGTTTAACATTACTTTAAGTATTATTATAAGAAGTATGGCCACAAACGATATTATTGTAAGGACCTTTGTATAATCCTGTAATATTCCGAAAGCTGCACCCGTATTTTTAACATTTACTATATACAAAAACCCGGGTATTATTTCCAGCGACTCTCCCCTGCTTATATTCAGGGAAACCATGTGCTTTGTCACCTGATCGATTACCATTATCACTATCCCGGTCAGGAGAAAATAAAAATTCATGAGTATGCTTCTTTTTTTAACCATCTACATAATACTTCCTACTACTTTTATACCTACTTTCATGCCTGTATCATTTACTTTTATGGTTTTCACATACATGTCCCGGGAAAAATCATCAAGGATGTTATCTGTAAGAGTCTCCTTTTTAATATAATTTTCGTATTTATCAATAACTTTTTTCTTATTCTCCGTTACTTCTAATGCCAGATCTATTTTATTTTCTATTTCAAAACCTGCTTCCTTTCTAAGGTTCTGAATTTGATGGACAAGCTCCCTTGTAAAACCTTCCCACTCAAGCTCATTGTCAATACTGGTGGAAAGTCCGACTGTAAATTCTCCGTCAGTCTCTATTTCCATATCCCCCCTGCTCTTTATATCTACAAGAATTTCTTCCGGCTCCAGTTCTAAATGCTTTCCATCTACCTCAAGCCCTACCTTTTTGCCGTTTTTTACCTTCATGGCTGTCTGAACAGAATTTGCAGACGAAAGCGCCGTTTTTATTACAGGCACCAGCGGGCCGTATTTTTTACCCACCAGTTTTAGATTTGGCCTTATCTCATACTCGACCAGTTCATCCAGCTTTTCTGCAAAATCTATCTTTTTAACATTCAGCTCTGAAAGTATTATCTTTTTAAAATGTTCTACTGCATCCTTTTTCTCTCTGCTTCTTTCAAAGTAAATGACCGCCTTCTCAAGCGGCTGCCTTGTCTTTATATTTATCCTGCTCCTTACTGACCGCCCGAGACCTACTACTTTTCTGGCCGTATTCATCTTAAAGCTTAAGTTTTTGTCTATCAGGTCTTCCTGGCATCCGGGGAAATCCTCAAGATGTATGCTTTCCTCCCCCCTGCCCGCACCTGCGACCAGGTTCTGGTATATCTCCTCTGTTATGAATGGTATATAAGGGGCACAGAGCTTTATTATCGTCACCAGGCATTCATACAGAGTAAGATATGCGCTTATCTTGTCTGTGTCTTCCTCGCTCTTCCAGAATCTCCTTCTGCTTCTTCTTACATACCAGTTCGAGAGTTCGTCCACAAAATCCTGTATAATCCTTCCGCTTTCAGTGACATTAAAATCTTCAAGGAGGTTGTTCACATTTTTTATGGTTATATTGAGTTCGGATATTATCCAGCGGTCTATCTCCATCCTGTCTGAGACTGGAAGATCGTGCTCTGCAGGATCGAATCGGTCTATATTTGCATATATTACAAAGAAAGAATACGTGTTCCAGAGTGTAAGTATAAATTTTCTTATGACTTCATCTATGGCTTTTAAGGAAAAATTTTTGGGAAGCCAGGGTGATACGCCGGTAAAGAAATACCATCTCAGTGCATCGGCACCCCTTGTATTTAAAATATCCCAGGGCTGCACCACATTCCCTCTGGATTTTGACATCTTCTGTCCGTTTTCATCATTTATAAGGCCCAGGACCAGTACATTTTTAAAGCTCGACCTGCACTTAAGTATTGTCGATATAACCAGCAGTGTATAGAACCAGCCCCTGGTCTGGTCTATGGCCTCGCATATGAAATCTGCCGGGAAATTATCCTCAAAGATCTCTTTGTTTTCAAAAGGATAGTGGTACTGTGCAAAGGGCATTGAACCTGAATCAAACCACACATCTATTACATCAGAGACCCTGTGCATATCCTTTCCGCATTCAGGGCATTTAAGCACAATATTGTCTACAAACGGCCTGTGAAGATCAAGATCCCCGGGTACATCCTTTCCCAGCTCTTTAAGCTCCTCGATGCTGCCTATGCATATCTTATGGCCCTCTTCATCCTCCCATATGGGAAGAGGGGTACCCCAGTACCTTTCCCTGGTAAGCGCCCAGTCTACGTTGTTTTCCAGCCACTTTCCGAATCGCCCGTGTTTTATATGATCCGGATACCAGGACACGCCTTCATTTGAATTAATAAGGTCTTTTTTTATCTTTGAAGTGGCTATATACCACGTCTTCTTTGCATAATAAAGGAGCCTGGTATCGCAGCGCCAGCAGAATGGATAGGAGTGGGTAAATTTTTTAACCTCGAACAGTAGTCCTCTCTTTCTAAGGTCTTCTACTATAAGGGGATTTGCTTTCTCTGTTGACATTCCCCCGAATTTATCTACTACTTCAAGAAAATTACCCTTAAGGTCTACCATCTGGACAAAAGGAAGTCCGTTCTCTTTTCCTACCCTCATATCGTCCTCTCCGAAGGCGGGTGCTATATGGACTATTCCCGTACCCTCTCCCGTAGATACAAAATCTCCTCCAATTACACGGAATGCCCCCGGGCTGCCTGATGAATAATCGTAGACCGGTGTATATGGAACAGATACCAGTTGCTTACCGCTGTACTCTGCAATTATTCTATAAGGTTTATCTTCACCAAATACGATGGATAAAAGGTCTTTTACCAGTATGAGCCTCTCATCTCCGTATTCGACTTCTACATATGCGGAGCTTTCACTTACTGCTGCCGCGACATTTGATATAAGGGTCCAGGGTGTGGTCGTCCATACCAGAAGTGAAGTGTTTTCCCTGTCTTTTAAGGGGAATTTTAAAATAACCGAATAATCTTCAACCTGCTTATATCCCTGTGCAAGCTCATGGGAGGAAAGAGGTGTACCGCATCTGGGGCAGTACGGCACTATCTTGTGGCCCTCATACAAAAGACCCTTATCCCATATCTTCTTAAGTATCCACCATACAGTCTCTATATATTTATTTTTAAAGGTAAAATATGCATTTTCGGTGTCAAGCCAGAATCCTATTCTTTCGGTAAGCTCTTTCCAGTCCTCTTCATATTCCATCACGCTTTCCCTGCAGAGGCGGTTGAACTTCTCTATTCCTATACCTTCTATTTCATCCTTTGAATTTATTCCGAGTTTCTTCTCTATCTCCAGCTCCACAGGAAGACCGTGTGTATCCCATCCGGCCTTTCTTGTAACATGCCGGCCCCTCATAGTCCTGAACCTCGGGAATATATCCTTGTACACCCTTGAAAGGACGTGGTGCACACCAGGGGTGCCGTTAGCCGTAGGCGGGCCCTCATAAAAGACAAACTTCTTTCCCTTTTCTGTCTTCTTAAGGGTCTTTTCAAATATTTTTCTTTCTTTCCAGTATTTAAGTATTCTTTCTTCCAGTTTTACCAGATCAACTTTATTTCCAACTTTTTTAAACATATTCCTACCCTGTCTATCCGTTTCAAGGATATTTAACGCAGCCGATTAATAAGTTCCCGAACTGTCCTATAGATTTTATATAATTAGAATGGATTTGTGAAGTATAATGTAATCCATTATGTAGGTAAAAACCCGGTTTTCACACAAAAATAATGTTAAAAAACAGCGTCAGTCTTTGAACAGGTTCTGAAGCATTCGTGCAGATTTTACAGCTTTTGCCTTATAATGATTATTAAAATATATGAAAGTACTTTTGGTATTAGAAGACAGTTTTTTTATTCTGGGCATCCATTCAGCCAGCTCCTCCTGGCTGTACATGTAGTCATATCTCTGATAGGCCTGCCCCGGCTTCCACCAGTTAGCAGAATTCCTTCCGTGAAACCTTATATAGCCGCTTGATGCTGTATTTATATCTGTCGGGGGCAGAAGTGTCTTTAGCCGGGGCTCGTCTACATTGCAGAATATGATATCCAGACCCTTTATGAAATCAAATACTTCTTTCCTCATCCAGCTGCTGTTCCTGAATTCCACGCATATATCGATCCCTGCAGAATATCCTTTTATCATTTCCAGGTATTTCAAGTTCCCTTCTGAAAACTTAAAAGCCCAGGGAAACTGCATTAAAACCGGCCCCAGTTTTTTTGAATCCAGAAGTGGCGAAAGTGCATCCAGATAAGATCTCCAGTCATCCCGGCTGCAGTCCCTTGTATGGGTCATACTTTTATGCCCCTTTACTGAAAATATGAAATCATCAGGCACCCTGGATGCCATGTTGTCGAAAATACGGCGGTTAGGAATAGTATAGTAGGTAAAATTAATTTCAACTGTGTTGAAATAGGAGCTGTAGAATTCCAGCTGGTCTTTCCTGTCAAGGCCTGCAGGGTAAAAGATGCCGTTCCAGTCAGAATAGCTGTACCCTGAAGTACCCAGAAATATTTTTGACATCAATCAAGATAACTCTCAATTTCACGCAATATCCTCTGCTTCGGCATTGCGCCGACAAGTTTTTTTACAACATTGCCGTCTTTGAATAGAAGAAGGGTCGGTATGCTGCTTATGCCGTATTTTATAGCAATATCCCTGTTCTGATCAACATTCAGCCTGCCTATCCTCAACACATCGCCTGGCTTTTCGGCAGCAATCTTGTCAAGCTCTGGTTCTACCATCTTGCATGGTCCGCACCATACCGCCCAAAAATCAATAAGCACCGGGGTGCTTGAATTTATCACTTCATTCTCAAAGTTTTCCTGTGTCACCTCAAACGTATTGACTGGCATAAATAGTCCTTTCTGTACTTATAATATCTTTAATTAATATGCCTTTAATATATCGACTCCCATATACTGCATATTGCATTTCAAGCTTCAGGTAATGACCGGCTGAAAACTATAAATATTCTATCATCTCAATCTTTTCAGTATTGATAAAGACTATCTCCCTTTTTTTGCCGCTTTCGTCTATATCTCTTCCCTGTTCTGCCTGGTAATATACTTCTGCATCAGTCACAGGCAAAAATTTTCCCTTCTGGGAGGTCATGTAGTCACTCAGCCTTCCGTTTACAAGAGTGTAAACAGTTCCTTTTATTATTGCAGATTCTGTCTTTATTTTCACTCTTACCTGGTCCTTAGGTACTTTCATATGCACCATTTCTCCTGCTCCTTTTAAATTATATCTAATCTATATTAGCAGAATTTCCTGCATATTAGCAAAGTGATTTTATTACGTCAATTATTATATCGTTTATTATAATAAAATTGCCTGATATTATAATATGTCTTTATATATATATTATAGATTTATATATAATTTTATTAAATTTTATTGATTATAACCGATAATATACTATAATAACTGGTAATAACAAATTTTTTATACCGGGAGGAAGGATGTATAAATGTCTTGACTGCGGAAACGTTCATAAATTCTACGGGATTGTAAAAGAAGAGGGAAAAGCTATTATATTCCAGAATGAAAATAATGGAAAAGATGGAAATGGACCTTCAATAAGAAGACCGGTGCATGCTGTAATAAGAACCGCAGATTCCAATGAAGAGATATCTGATGATAAAACCGTGAGGGGAAACCTGTGGGCCATAAGTGAAAATTGCAAAAAGGACGACCTGACCTGGGCATATCTTTTATCAGATAGCGGCTGGAAGGGTTTTCACGAGGTGATTTCATGTGCTGTCTGCAATTCGACCAACATTGTATGGGTCGATCCATAAAATATTATATGACATGGAATAAGTCTACGGATTTATGAATATATTTTTTCTATAAACCGTCTTCTGCTACCAGCTTGCTTGCCCTGTAGAGGGAATCAAATGTCCCTGCATCCGTCCACCAGCCTTTTATTATAGAATAGGTCATGGTGCCCCTCTTTATATACTCGTTATTTACATCCGTAATCTCGAGCTCTCCACGTTCAGATGGTTTAAGCCTGTTTATTATCTCAAATACCGAGTTATCATACATATAGATACCAACAACTGCATAGCTGGTGAGGGGCTTTTCCGGTTTTTCTTCAATATTTATGACTCTTCCATCCCGTATCTCGGCAACACCGAACCTTTCAGGATCGGGCACTTCTTTCAGAAATATCCTGGCGCCCTCCGGCTGTTTTTCAAATTCTTCTACAGCCTCTTTTATATCATCCTTTATAATATTATCTCCAAGCATTACCACTACTTTTTCCTCATCGGCAAAATTTTCGGCAAGTTTTAAGGCGTGTGCTATTCCACCCTCACCTTCCTGATAGGTATAGCTTATATCCTTCAGGCCGAATTCGCTTCCGTTGCCCAGAAGTCTTAAAAAATCTCCTGCATAGTTACCCCCGGTAACTATCATGATATCCTCGATTCCTGCCTTTACCAGTGTTCTCAGCGGGTAGTAGATCATTGGCTTGTTGTATACCGGCAAAAGATGCTTATTCGTTACTTTTGTGCAGGGCATAAGACGGGTTCCAAGCCCCCCTGCAAGTATCACTCCTTTCATCATGGGCTTCAGACCACCTTTCTCAAATAGTGTTTTCAATTATATAAAATATAAAAATAGCTGCAGAAAGGCAAACACAATAAACAGAAAAAACATTAAGGTTTTTCTTCGCCGTAAAATAGAGAAGGTATTTTACTGCAAAATAACCGGAAATGTATGCTGATACAAAACCGGCAACCAGGGTCCATATCAAGCTGCTGCCGCCGCTGAATATAGCTCCGGCTGACCTGGAGATCTCAAAAATAAAAGAGCCGAGTATAATCGGTATTGAAAGGAGGAATGAAAACCTTACAGCCTCCACCCTTTTTACTCCAAAAAATCGTGCAAATGATATTGTCGACCCTGATCTTGAAATCCCCGGAAATATTGCAAGCATCTGCCCTAATCCTGCTGCAATAGCAGTAAAAAACCCCATTACGGGCCTCTGCTGCTTCTTTTTCCCCATCAATTCACTTATCCACAGCATGAATGCTGTAAAAAGTAAAAACCCTGCCACTGCCAGCGGCTTTGAAAAAAAACTTTCTATATGTTCATTTAATAAATAACCTGCAAGTGCAGCAGGTATTGTGGCGATTATTATAAAAATACCGATCCTGAAGTCATATGAACTTCGCAAACTCCTTATAAATACCCCGGCCGCAAGCGCCTTTATTATCCTGTATATATCTTTGAAAAAAACTGTTACTACTGCAAGGAGCGTGGCAAAATGAACAGTAACCGTAAAGTACAGCGGCGGATATTCCCATCCGGAGAAAAAGGGGACCACAACAAGATGGCCGGAACTGGATATGGGAAAGAATTCAGTGATTCCCTGAATTATTCCTAAAACAATTGACTGTACAATATTCAACCTATATAATATTTTAGATTTTAATCAACCCATTAATGATTTCAAAATATTAACACAAAAACTAAAAAATTAAAAAAAGGTGATCCAGCCGGCCGCAAGGTTGAGTATTTAACCATCACAACATATATAACTTACCCATATACTAACTTTAAAACATGGGATTTTTAATAACCGGTATTTAAATATGAAAGAGAAGATATTTTTAAAAAAGGCAGAGCCTGCAATAAATTTTTTTAAGGGCATGGTAATAGGCATTTCAAATCTGATCCCCGGTGTATCAGGAGGCACTATGGCCCTTGTAATGGGAATATATGAAAGGCTTGTAGAGGCCATAGGAAAATTTGTAACAAGCAGGAAAAAAAGGAAGGGATACTTCTTTTTTTTACTTCCAGTTGTACTCGGGGCAGTTGCGGCAATCCTTTTACTTGCCAGGATTTTTAGTTTTCTCCTGTCTTCAGATTTATTCGCCCAGCCGACATACTTCTTTTTTATCGGACTCATACTGGGTTCTCTGCCGTTCCTTATAACCGTATATCCGGACATGAAGGCAAAACCTTTAAGGATATTTTTCTTTTTGATAGGACTCGGCCTGGTTATCCTTGTTGTTTTTATCACCGGTAAAGATAATCCTGTAGACAGCTTTAAAGTAAATCACACATTGTTTAATATTATTAAAATAACAGATATTAGTATTAAATACGGAATGTGGCTTTTCTTTTGCGGGCTTCTTTCTTCCTCAGCCATGGTGATACCCGGTGTCTCAGGTTCAGCAATTTTACTTGCCCTGGGAGAATACGAAAATATTCTTAATTTCTTAAGTGAGATGATGGTTTTGCAGCTTATTATTTTCGGCATAGGTGTAGTGGCTGGTATAATAGGCTGCGCAAGGCTTATAGATTACCTGATAAAAAGATTTCCTTCAAATACCTATTATTTCATAATAGGTCTTGTAATAGCTTCAATCTTTCAGATAGTAATGCAGCTGCTGGGATACATCAATCTTTCTTTAATACCTGTCATAATCAGCCTGGTATCGCTTGGAGCGGGCTTTGCCCTGGCCTACTTTATCAGCAAGATAAAAAGAAAGACAAGCTATTAGAAGCGCTTATAATACCGAATAATAATCTACTAATATATATTATATTAAAGATATGCTGCAGCAGAATGCCGCTTTATATTACCAGGAAATTTCTAATTTATTATAAATCCTTTTTAATAAATAAAGACATAATTCACTTATCATTATTTCCCGCTTACTGCAATATTTTCAATAAGGATGGAAGGAGCGCCCATATAGCCTCCTGCAGGTATAAACTTGAGGTCATTTCCCAGCATCCTGAAACCCGATAGGAAGCTTAATATATCCGCCGCAATAGTAACTTCCCTTACGGGCCGGGTAAGCTCGCCGTTTTCTATCATGAGACCCTTTGCACCTACACTCATATGTCCTGAAATAGGGTTTGTACCTGATCCCAGGCCTATTATATCCATTATATAAAGTCCCCTTCCGGCATTTTTTATCAGGTCCGCAGTATCATTTCTGCCCGGGCTTATGTAAAAATTAGACACACCTACACCGGGTGTGGAACGGTATGAAGCCCTTACAGCATTCCCGGTTGAAACTGTATTATCTTTTCTGGCCGTGTAAGTATCGTAGATATAGGTCTGGAGCTCCCCTTTTTTAAATACAATTGTTTTTCCCTTGGCTACCCCTTCATCGTCAAACGGCCTGGATGCAAGCCCTTCCGGCAGCGTCCCGTCGTCAAATATATCTATATCTATTTCAAATAACTTTTGCCCTTTCCTGTCCCTGAAAAGTGATTTGCCCTTCTGGACAGAATC
>CAYROY010000095.1:0-3785 GCA_964426155.1 uncultured Actinomycetota bacterium | reverse complement strand
GACTTTTAGTCTGAATATATTTTTAGGATTATCATGGAATAACATAACTGCCACTTTCTTTGCCTTCTCTATATCGAAAAGCTTTTCTTTTACTTTTATGGAAAGTGCTTTTGTAATATCCTGCTGTGCCAGTTTTAGATGGCCGTATACTCCATCTATAAAAATGTAGTCCCCTCCAAAAGCAGATATCTTGTTCAAAGGAACCGTATCAAACCATTCCAGTAGTGCATTTACAGACGCGTTAGGAGATATGATGTGAGCCCAGCACATATCAATAAAAACATTGGCAAAAATTTTTGCTAGTACCGTGAGCTCATTCTGGTATGGGTAACCTATGTGGAATATGTCAAAGGTTACATCCGGGTATTCCAGAAAAAGGTTTGTGAGGAGTACCGGGTTAGAATTTGATAGAATATTTCCACTCCCTTCCTGTATGCCTGTGTGTATTTGAACAATGAGATTTTTATGATTAGCTATATCCAGAATAAAATGAAACATATAATCCTGAAAAGCTTTACCTGCTAAGACCGGTTTTTCATGCCAGTCAGGCATATGTTTCGTACTGAAGATACTATTAAAGTCACTTTCCGCACTGGACCTATCAGTTCTTTCATATTTTAAAGTCCTTACATAGGCAAGATTAGTTTTTAGAGCAACTGTTTCCATGGAATAAGCTTTTTCAATAATAATTTCAGCTGCTTCCAGCCATCTGGAAAAGGAAGTTATCCTTATACCTGACTGTTTTTCTATTTTTTCTATATCAGACCAGGATTTTGGGAATATCAGGTTTTCAATTCTGTAGACTGGGCTGAAAAATTCATGGTCACAATATATACTACGCTCCTCACGTGGATCATACTTTTTATTAAGAGTCTCTACATTCAGCAGAATTTTTTTTATTTTACATTTATCCTTGAGGATTCTTTTAAAGTGTCCCGGTTTTAGTGTTTTAAGGAATTTACTATTAAGCTCCTCTATAGTTGAGCCGTCAATTTTTTCAACATTATATATATCTCTGGCAACAATATCCAGGGCTCTCCCGTATCCTGTATAACGGCATGCTTCCCAGAATGGTTCGACCAGTTTCCATTTTTTTGTGACAGAGATATTTTCTTTAATAATACTGGCATAATCATTTGATGGAAGTCCTGCGGATATTAAATCACTGTTAAAATAATGTCCAAGATATTCCTTCAGTATGTCGGCATCCATATCCCTATCTTCTTCTTTACAGGGGAGGTGTTCATGTGTATCTATGATTTCAAGTCTATTGATAAAGTCCAGGATTTCATTATATATATCATTCATTTTGATTCCCTTTGTTCTATCATTAATACAAATTTAAAGAATGAAAAATTACCAGATAATATATATCAAATTATTCAAATACCAAAGTAAAATTTATATCATATCTGCAAGAATCTACTCAATTCAATTAACACACATACATATATATTATAAATGAAGATTACAATAAAGATATTTTATAATTAATTGTAACTTATTTATTATAATTTAACATCTTCAAATAAATAAAATATCCAAAAATGAATCCTCTATCAAAAAACTTAAAATAATATTAACAGTTTGGTAAATCCTGTTGTTTTTTTTGATTATATACATAAAATAATAATAAGTTTGTACAATTTTTATTAATCTAATAGATAGGAGATAAAGTTGGACACGAAAGATAAACTTGTTATAGGTTATGCCCCTACAAGAAGAACGGTATTTTCAAGGGAAGATGCGCTTAAATATAAAAAACTTACTCTGGATAAGATAAAATCACTTGGATATAAAACAATAGTAGATATTGAAGATATAAATGGAGACGGGCTCCTTTTTGAAGTTAAGGACATAGATGCAGCTGTCAGAAAATTTAAGCAGAAAAATGTCGATTGCATAATAGCACCACATTGTAACTTCGGCTCTGAGGATGTTGTTGCAAGAGTGGCAAAGGAGATGGCTGTTCCATTCCTTCTGTGGGGACCAAGGGATGAAGCACCTCTTCCTGACGGTTCAAGATTGAGGGACAGTCAGTGCGGCCTCTTTGCGACTTCAAAAATACTTCAGAGATATTCTGTGCCTTACAGCTACATAATAAACAGCAGGCTTGATGACCCGGTATTTTCCCGGGGAATTGATAACTTTGCTGCCGCCGCCAATGTGGTAAAGGTGTTCAAATCTTTACGCATAGGCCAGGTGGGTACAAGACCCGCTCCTTTCTGGTCGGTAATTTCAAACGAGGGAGAACTACTTGAAAAATTCGGCATAGAGGTAGTTCCCTATAATCTTATTGATGTAATAGATATGGTACGGGAAATAAAAGACAACGGAGAACATAAAGATACAGTAGAATATATAAAGAACAATTTTAGGGTGGAAATAGAAGAAGATAAGTTATCCAATATAGCTGGTCTCAAAGTTGCCTTAAATAAAATAAAAGAAAAAGATGGTATAGATGCTTTTGCAATCCAGTGCTGGACTGCCCTGGGAGACAATCTGGGAATAGTGCCATGTCTGGCAAACTCTCTTCTCTTTGATGAAAATATTCCCGTATCATGTGAGACCGATATAAATGGAGCAGTTTCCTGTTCCATTGCCCAGGCTGCTACATTTAACCGGGCAAAAGTAATTTTTGCAGATGTGACAGTAAGGCATCCAGAAGATGATAACAGTGAACTTCTCTGGCACTGCGGACCTTTCCCGCTCTCACTTAAAAAGGAAGGCACAGAGGCAAGGGCAAGCTACCACGGAATACTCGAAAATAAACCTCAGGGTATATGCGACTTTGAGATAAGAGGAGGGGATGTTACTGTTATAAGGTTTGATGGTCTGAATGCAACTATTGTCCGTAAACCTGGCATAGGAAGCCAGCTTTCATATAAAGCCCATATAGCCACAGATACAGGCGGAATCATTACTGCTGTTTCGGCATCCCCAAGGGTAGTTCATGATACAGGAGCGGTTCCGCATCTTGTTGAATTGCATGAGAGGGTGCTGGGCACTCCTTCCTGGATTGCCGCTGACACTAAATATGGGTCTGAAGAGTGCCTTGCTTACCTTCAGGATAAAAACATAAAAACTGTCATAAGACCTGAAACTAAAATAAGTAAACCCGGCCACTTTTCAAAAAGTAAATTTAAATATGATAAAAATAGAGGCTGTTACATATGCCCCAATGGCAAGGTTCTTAAAAGAAAATCTAAAAATTATCCCCAAAACCGAATAAACTACAAATCAAGCGAGAAAGACTGCAACCTATGTCCCTAAAGAGATAAGTGTATATCAGGAGGAAGTTTCAGGACAGTATCCCATTATGACAGCCCCTGTTACTTCAAAGAAATTTTGTAGAAGAATTAGCTATTGAGACGTCTTGGCAGCAAGCCCTATTGGGGTCACCCCATCAATTATCTTAGATAGTTCAATTACGATTTGGCTCAAAATTTTGTAACCTGGGGCTACCAAAAAGTTTATCAATTCTTCTAATTTTTTTAGGATAATGTTTGAATCTACCTCTGGTGAACCATAATCTTAATAATATTATTCAACTGGTTGTCTTGCGCTTCCATCGGCTTTCATCCTATAAATACTGTATTTGTCTTTATAAGAACCTATATAATAGATCCAGTCTCCGGACAGGTTTATATACCTGGACCATTCATCATTTATCTTCTGACGCTCACTTCCATCGGTTTTGATCTTATAGATACTGACCTCATCATCCAGATTTATATAAAAAATCCAATCTCCCTGTACATTAATATCCCAGCTTCTGTCATAAT
>CAYROY010000094.1:0-4599 GCA_964426155.1 uncultured Actinomycetota bacterium | reverse complement strand
AAGTCCCAGAGCATTCATTATTGTAGCAAGCATTCCTATATAATCAGCAGTTGTACGGTCTATTCCGTTTACGCTTGCAGATGTACCTCTCCAGAAGTTTCCCCCTCCTATAACTACTGCTATTTCGACACCGAGGTCTGCTACTTCTTTTATCTGTCCTGCTATTTCACTTAAGGTACCGGGATCCATGCTGTAATTACCATTACCGAGCAGAGCTTCTCCGCTGACTTTTAATAAAACTCTATTATATTTTGGCTTTGCCATTTTACATTAATGACTTTTAAACCTTTTTTAATTATACTCGCCAAGCGCATAGCGGCAGAATCTTTTTATAACTATATTTTCCCCTATTGTAGCTATTTTTTCTTTTATAAGATCGTCTATTTTTTTATCAGGATCTCTGATATAACGCTGCTCAAGAAGTACATTTTCTTCATAATATTTCTTTAATTTTCCTTCAGCTATTTTTTCTGCAATATTTTCTGGTTTCCCTTCATTTGCTGCCTGCTTTATGTAAATTTCCTTTTCTTTTTCCGCTACTTCTGCAGGCACATCTTCTATAGATATATATAAAGGACTGCTTGCAGCAATATGTAGAGCAAGGTCATGGACCAATGATCTAAACATCTCATTGCGTGCTACAAAATCTGTTTCACAGTTCACTTCCAGAAGTACACCTATTTTCGACCCCTGATGAATGTAACTTTCTATTATACCTTCTTTTGTCACCCTTGAAGCTTTTTTCAATGCTTTAACCAGACCTTTCTCCCTCAGAATCTCTGCAGCTTTTTCAATATCTCCATTCGCTTCTACAAGGGCTCTTTTACAATCCATCATACCTGCTTTGCTTTTTTCCCTTAATTCTCTGACTTGATCAGATTTTATTTCCATATTCTATCTCCCTTTTTTATACCCAGACACCTTCATCCGGTTTTTCTTCAAGTTCGTCTTCTAATTCTTCTTTTTCAAGCTCTTTTGCTTCCTTTTCTTCCGGACTATTCTTCTTCTTTTCCATTTCCTGAATCCCTGCCTTAACTCCGTCTGCAATTATCCTGGTTATCAGAGCACAGGAACGTATAGCATCATCATTACCTGGTATTATAAAATCTATTAAATCAGGGTCGCAGTTTGTATCCGTGATAGCAATAATCGGGATTCCCAGCTTCCTTGCTTCGTTTACAGCAATTATTTCCTTCCCGGGGTCAATAATGTATATAGCATCCGGAAGTCTTTTCATATATCTTATGCCACCTATATTATAAATGAGCTTTTCGTATTCCTTCCTTATTCCAAGTACTTCTTTTTTAGGTAATTTTTCGAATACACCAGACTTTTCCATTTCTTCTATTTCTTTAAGCCTCTTAGTTCTTGTACTTATGGTTAAAAAATTAGTTAGTGTTCCTCCAAGCCACCTGTTCCTTACAAAAGGCATACCACATTCCTGGGCAGCATTTTCTATTATATCCTGCGTCTGTCTTTTTGTACCGACAAATAGTATTACTCCTCCCATACTGGCCAGTTCCTTTACATATTCATAAGCTTCAAGAACAAGCCTCATGGTCTCTGTAAGATCAATAATATATATGCCATTTTTTGCAGCATATATATATTTTTTCATCTTTGGATTCCACTTCTGGGTCTGGTGTCCAAAATGTACTCCTACTTCCAGAAGCTGCTTCATGGTGACGATACTCAAAATATTACCTCCTGATTATGGTTTACCTCCACTGCTTTAACAATAATTATTTACACCATATTCCACTAAGCAGTGTTTGTTTTTTAAATTCCAAGTCTAACATAATATATGTTGTCAGGCAAATAATCAACTTATTTTTACCCTGCTCTTGGATGAAATTTTCTGTAATCAGATTTTATCTTTTCAATATCCATATGTGAGTATATTTCAGTGGTGGAAATACTTGCGTGACCCAGAAGCTCCTGTATTTCCCTGATTCCTGCACCCTCCTGTAAAAGATGCGTGGCAAAACTATGTCTCAGACTATGTGGGGTAATATTCTTCTTTATACCTGCAATTCTAACATTCTTCTTTACTATCTCTCTTATACTCCTGGAAGTAAGACCACTTCCTCTGCTGTTTAAAAATAGATGGCCGTCCCTTGAATATGATCTGCTTTTATTATTGTAGCTGAGTTCATTGCGTGCACCTTTGATATATTTGTCCAGCCAGTAAAGGGCAATATTATTTATATATACAATCCTCTCTTTTCTTCCTTTTCCCATAACCTTGATCTCATTATTTTTTAAATTTAAGTCTTCAATTTTCATGTTTTCTATCTCACTTACCCTGGCACCCGTGGAATATAAAAGTTCGATTATGGTTCTATCCCTTATATCTATACTGCTGGCCGTCTTCATACTGCTGAATAATTTCTTCATCTCATCCCTTGAAAGAACCGTATAATATTTAATTTTCTTCCTGGGTACAATAATAAACTGCGAAATATTGCTTTTAATTATTTTATTTTCTTCAAGGAAACGAAAATAATTTATATAGGCAGAATACTTTCGGATAATTGTCCTGTTTGAATATTTCTTACAGTCAAGTGATTTTAAAAATTTTCTGAATATTACCAGATTAAAATCACAAATATTTAAAATATTGTGTTCTTCCATAAAGCTGTTTAGTTGACAAATATCTTTTTTATAGGAACTTATTGAATTTTCCGCGAGGTTTTTTTCATACTTGAGATACTCTAAATAAAGATCCAGGCCGCTTTTTGGGTTCATATTATAAATAATCACTTTCGATATCTTTCATTTTTTCCTTCAATTTTTCCCTATCTTCGCTTATCTTTTCAGGACCCTTTAAGTCTTTGATGCTGTTAAGCCTTAAACCATCGTAATCATATTCTCTTGCTCTTAAAAGATACTTTTTAAGATCATCAATCATCTTTATTATCATGTAACGGGTTTTGTCCGATCTATAATCAATTTTTAAATTTTCTTTAGATATATCATCAGTTATCCCATCAAGCTTATATTCTGTTCTACTTATTATCGCATCTGTCCTTGAAGAGTTTAACTTCTTATCTGATGAAAGTGCATTCAGTATGCGTCCGATATCTTTTTTTATAATATTATCATATTGAAACAGGGCCACACCAAGTGGGTTTTTAGGTCTTTCTATTTTTTTTCTTTTAAATAACGGCATCTATTTACCCCTCTTTAAAAATTTATACATTTATGTATTTATTTTAATAGAAAAGAACCTGTAACACAAAGATTAATCACACCTTTTATAATGATTCGAAGGCCCTTCTGAAATAAGTTTCTTCATCTCAAGAAGTGCAAGTGAATTTAATACTTTTTTTATTGGCATCTTGCATCTTAAACAAAGATTTTCTACATTCTCAGGCCTGTGTCCGATGTAGTCAAATAATTTTTTAGTGTCCGGGTCAAGTAATTTTTCTATTTCTTCATATCTTTTTTTATATTTTATTCCATATCTTTTATTATCACCATCTTTAAAATTTAAAAGATTATCAAACTCCTCCATTATATCTTCTATGCATTCTACCAGCTTTGCTCCGCTTTTTATAAACATATGACATCCTCTGCTGGCATCGCTAAATATACTCCCGGGAACTGCAAATACTTCCCTGTTCTGCCTTAATGCTATTTCACCTGTAATAACTGCTCCGCTTTTCCTGCCGGCTTCTACTATAATTACACCTCTGCATAATCCACTTATTATTCTGTTTCTGACAGGAAAATTATTTCTGAGAGGAGGAGTACCAGGCGGAAATTCTGTTATCACGGCTCCATTTTCTGTAATCTCCCTGTAAAGAGACCTGTTTTCTGGAGGATAAATTATATCAGGTCCGTTTCCAAGAACAGCAGTACTTCCACCCTTTTCCTTAACTGCTGCTGAGTGAGCAGCACTGTCTATCCCAAGTGCAAGTCCGCTGACGACATTTATCCCCATTGCAGAGATATTCCTGCTTATATATTCAGCAGCTTCAAGCCCATATTTTGTACATTTTCTGCTTCCTACTACAGCGATATTGAATTCGTGTTTTATCATGTTTCCTCTGTAGAAAAGTACCGGTGGCGGTAAAAAAATATTCTTAAGCTGTTCCGGATATTCATCATCTCCAATGCAAAGAGCTTTAAATTCTTCCTTTTCTAGCCCCTGCAATATCCTTTTATAATGACTGTCTGAATTATCCTTTCCGGCTAAACTTTCATCAAATAAGGTCTGTGTGTACTTTCTTTTTTGTCCGTTCTTAAGAAAGAATCTATTTGCAGCTCCTACATCATCATTATTTTTCCTGTAAATATCAATATATTCCGAAGAGCTTATTTTTAGATAGTGCATTATATATAGAAGATCTTTTAGATTACTATCCATAGATCCTTTCAGCCCTGTAGCTTGCAGATTCAATGATATGACTGTCCTCTATATTTTCACTACCTTCCAGGTCTGCTATTGTCCTTGCCACTTTAATTACCCCCGACAATCCTCTGGCAGATAAATTGTACCTCCTACCGATATTTATTATTGTTTCTGCTCTTACTTTTTTCCCTTTTAACCATCTGTTAATCAAATTCTGTCCAATTTCTGAATTATAATTAATG
>CAYROY010000093.1:0-6156 GCA_964426155.1 uncultured Actinomycetota bacterium | reverse complement strand
TTAAATGTTATAGACAATATGTGGAGGAGCCACCTGCTGGAGATGGATTATCTGAAGGAAGGGATAGGGCTTAGAGCAATAGCCCAGAAAGATCCGCTTGTTGAATACAAACACGAGGCTTTTAATCTTTTCAAGCAGCTGATAGATGAAATCAAGTTTGAGACAGTAAGGCTCCTTTTTAATGCAAGGATAATCACCACGCAGCAGCAGGAGGAGCTGCAGGATCAGAAGTTAAAGAATGTTTCTGCAAGCGGGCCCGGGGCACCTGAACAGTCAAAAGGGAAAACAGTAAAACTAAAGACAAAAAAAGTTGGAAGAAATGATCCCTGCCCCTGCGGCAGCGGGAAAAAATATAAATATTGCTGTGGGAGAAATCTATAAGAACCGGAGGGTATATGCTTGAGGAATTAAAAATAAAATATGAAGATCTATTAAAAAAACTACTTTATCTAAGGAATTGTCTTTGAAATAGATAACAAGGAGGCAAGGCTCAAGGATTTGCAGAAGGATGCTTTGTCAGAAAAATTCTGGGATGACCGGTCCAGGGCACAAAAGGTCACACAACAGATCACTGAAATATCAGACATTATTGATAAAGTCGAAAGCATAAACGCTTATTTAGAAAATGCAGAGATAGCCATAGAAATACTTGAGAGCGAAGAAGACAAAAAGATTTCTGCAGGCCTTGAAGAAAATCTTAAAAAAGCTGAAAGTACTCTTTTAGACCTTGAAGAAAGAGCAATGCTGGGCGGCAAATATGATGATTATCCTGCAGTTGTCACAATACATCCGGGAGCAGGGGGCACAGAATCTGCTGACTGGGCAGAGATGCTTTTCCGTATGTACAGCAGATGGATAGAAAAGAAAGGTTTTTCGAGCAGGATAATAGACAGGCAGCCCGGCGAAGAAGCAGGAATAAAGAGTATTACTTTTACGGTATCGGGTAAAAATGTATTTGGACTTTTGGAAAGCGAAAAGGGTGTGCACCGGCTGGTAAGGATATCACCCTTCGATTCATCAAGAAGAAGACATACATCTTTTGCCTCAGTAGATGTCATACCGCTTGTAGAAGATGATATTGATATAAAGATAAAGAAAGAAGATCTCAAAATAGAGACTTTCAGGTCGAGCGGCGCAGGAGGCCAGCATGTAAATGTCACTGATTCAGCTGTAAGGATAACCCACATACCAACCGGGACGGTTGTACAGTGCCAGGACGAAAGGTCGCAGATGTTAAACAGGCAGACCGCAATGCAGGTACTCAGGTCAAGGCTGCTGAAACTGGAGGAAGAAAAAAAACAGGAGGAGATCGACAGACTCAGGGGAGAAAAAAAAGAGATCGGCTGGGGCAATCAGATAAGGAGCTATGTGATGATGCCCTACCAGCTTGTCAAGGATCACAGGAGCAATGTGGAGATTGGGAACGTCCAGGCTGTACTTGATGGAGATATTGGCCCATTTATCAGAGGTTTTCTTGAAAAAAAATTAACCACAGAGTAAACTCTACATAAAATTATACAGGGATCAGGATCAGTTTTTCATATTATGAACATGATTGAATTCAGAAAAGTTAATAAGGTTTATGAAAATGATACTGTGGCCCTTAAAAATATAAATCTTAGTATCGAGAAGGGCGAGTTCTTATTTCTGGTAGGTCCCAGCGGGTCGGGCAAATCAACCTTTATAAAACTTTTAATAAAAGAAATTCCAGTTACCAGCGGAAGCATATTTATAGCAAAAAGAAATATATGTAATCTAAAAAACAGCAGAATACCGCAATTAAGGCGCAACATAGGCTGCGTCTTTCAGGATTTCAAGCTTCTTCCCAATAAGACTGCTTTTGAGAATGTCGCCTTTGCGCTGGAGGTCATAGGTAAGCCGGGATATGAAATAAAAGTCCAGGTACCCCAGGTATTAAAACTTGTGGGTCTTCACAAAAAGTGTAATTCATATCCCCACCAGTTATCAGGCGGCGAACAGCAGAGGGTATCGATAGCCCGGGCTTTTGTAAACCGCCCGCCAATACTTCTGGCTGACGAGCCAACTGGAAATATCGACCCGGCTACTTCAGACGGGATAATGAAAATACTTTCACGGATAAACCTTGTCGGAACCACCGTAGTAATGGCCACACATGACAGGAGTATAGTAAACTCGATGAGAAGGAGGGTAGTAGAACTGGAGGAAGGCGAAATAATAAGGGACCAAAAGAGGGGGGTTTACGGAGACTGACCATGTTAAGACCCATATATTTCTTTAGCGAGACTTTTACAAGTTTTAAGAGGAACTTCCTTATGGGGTTTACTGCCATAACAACTGTTGCCATTACTTTATTTATTGTTGGTTTTTTTGCAGTGCTTGTCTTTGATATACAGGGCATAATAAATTCCATAAAAAGCCAGGTAGAACTGGCAGTTTATCTGGAGGATAATATTTCTGTGGAACTCAGGGATTATCTGAAAGAAGAAATATCCAGCTGGGAAGAAACGTCCGGTATTAAATATGTTTCAAAAGAGCAGGCGCTTGAACGTTTTAAGGAACAGAATGAAGGAAGTGACATATTAAAGGAGATCCAGGGCAACCCGCTTCCTGCTTCATTTGAGATAACTATGAACGATCCGGAAAAAGTGGAGCTTGTAGCACTGCGCTTTATGGATAAGGACGGCGGCTATATAGAAGGTGTAAACGATGTGGTTTATGGCCAGAGCTATGTAAATAAGCTTTTTTCGATAACTGCTATCATAGGGACCGTTGCCTTCCTTATAATAATATTACTTCTGCTGGCGACAGTGGTGCTGATATTCAATACGATAAGGCTTTCTATCTACGCCAGGAGAAAAGAGATAGAAGTTATGAAACTGGTTGGAGCCTCTAACTGGTTTGTCAGGATACCCTTCCTTTTCGAAGGGTTTTTTGAAGGTTTTCTGGGAAGCATTATAGCAGTAGTGCTTCTTTATTTCCTGGGAAACTTCCTTCTGATAAGGGGAGAAAAGGTGATTGTGGATACAATGCGGATAAAGGAACTGGCAATACTTGGAAGCGGCCATATTATTATATATATATACGCCGGAATAATAATTCTGGGCGGTTTGCTGGGAATCATAAGCAGCGGAATCGCACTGAGAAGATTCGTCAAGACTTAAAATTTTAATTTTTTATGAATAACCTGATAAAAAGATTTACAGCAGTTTTTATAGTCCTTTTGGTCTTAATCTCAGGATCCTTGATGTTTGCAAGACCTGAATCCTTGCATGCCCAGTCCATAGAGGAAGAGCTGGAGCAGATCAAGAAAGAAAGAGAAGAGGCACAGAAAAAAATAGAGGAAGTTAAAAAAACCGAGAAGCAATATATTAATGAAGTCTCGACGGTAGAGGGGCAGCTTCTCGGTGCTTTATCAGAGCTTGACGGTCTTAACGGCCAGCTTGCAGATGCTAAATCAGTTGTTGACAGCACTACGATAGAGCTTGTGTTAAAGGAGGAAGAGCTAAATAAGATAGAGGATGAGCTTTCTGCAAAAATAGAGATACTCAATAACAGGGTTGCCCAGATATATAAAAATGGAGGAAGCAATGTTCTGGAAATGCTGCTGAAAGCAGAAGATTTTATAGAATTTATATCCAGGATGAAGCTTATGAACCTTTTTGCCAGACAGGATACAGACAGCGTATTGGAGATAAAGGAAAAAAGAAATGCTACCCTTAGTATAAAGAAATCAATAATAGACCTGCGGGAGATGCAGAAAGAGCATAAGGAAAAGATAGGGATGCTTGTTTCCAGGGCGGAAGCAAAAACCTCAGAAATCGAAGAACTTTATGAAGAAAAGAATGACCTTCTCTATCAGACAAGAGCCAATAAGAATGCTCTTATTGCAATGGAGAAAGAACTCGAGATAAAGGAAGCCGAGTTAACCAGGATACTTGAAAGTTATAAATACGGTTCGGCTCCCTCGGGTAAATTCATGTGGCCGGTTGCAGGTTCCCTCAGATCAGGTTTTGGCTGGCGCATCCACCCGATATTCGGGGTAAGGAGGTTTCATTCAGGAATAGACCTGGCTGCACCTTATGGGACACTGGTTAAAGCTGGAGACGGCGGACAGGTGATCCAGGCTGGATATTTTGGAGGCTACGGTTATTCTGTAATGGTCTATCACGGAGGCGGGTTTGCGACATGGTATGCCCATCTTTCAAGTATAAGATGTGCAGTGGGCCAGTTTGTAGGAAGAGGGCAGGTAATAGGTCTGGTCGGCTCCACCGGATGGTCCACGGGGCCGCATCTTCACTTTGAGGTCAGGATAAACGGAAATGCCCAGAATCCCCTCCAATACCTGGAATGATTTTCATTAATTTTATAAAATGCCAGCGGTGACCTGATGAAAAAAATAATAATAAAAGTAATAGTCTCATTAGTGGTATTGGTAATTGTTTTTTCTGCTGGATTATGGGTGGGTATTACTTTTGATCTGTTCAAAAGTTATTTTATAAAAAATGATGACAGTTCGGAAACTAGTGGAGTATCCCAGGAAGAAAAGAGCGGGATCCTGGATAATATTTCCGAGGAAATAAAAAGTAGATTCAGCATCAAGCCCTTCGAAGAGGCGCTAGATTATATAAGCGGTGATGCATTTTCGGAGTTAAGCAGGCAGGAGCTTCTTAAGGCAGGAATCGAAGGTATGCTGTCTTATCTCGATGACAGGCACGCTGAATATTTTACAGTAGAAGATTATCAAAGGATAGTTGATTCATACAGCGGGACCATGAGCGGGATAGGTGTGATTGTCACTCAGCAGGAGGACGGGAGCATAGTAGTGGTGCAGACGCTTCCAGATACTCCGGCTGCCAGTGCCGGAATAGAAAAAGATGATAGGATAATAAAAGTAGAAGGCATTGATTTAAGTGACATGGTTTTAGAAAGCGTAGTAGCCATGATAAAGGGCGAGGAAGGTACCAGCGTAAATATAACTTTTTATCGGCCGGCAGATGACAGTGAATTTGAGGTGGATATTATAAGGGAACGCTTCTACGTCCCAAATCTCTTTGCAGAGATAATAGAAGAAAATATTGGATACATACAGTATATAGGTTTCCAGGATGGCGGCGCTGATTATCTTGATTCTGAAATAGACAGGCTTGTCAGCGATGGGGCAGAGTCAATTATATTTGACCTCAGAAATAATCCGGGAGGGACCCTGGATGATGCGGTCGAGGTATGCGATCTTTTTATGGACAGCGGTCTGATTGTAACAGTCAGGGGGAGGACGGAAAACAGCGAAAGGGTTGATGAGTATCTGGCAAAAAAAGGCAAGTATACCGAAATACCTATGGTAGTCCTAATAAACGGGTTTTCTGCAAGCGCCTCAGAACTGGTGGCAGGCGCCTTAAGGGATAGCGGAAGGGCCACACTGATAGGGGAGAAAAGTTTTGGAAAGGGTACTGTGCAGGTAATCCATGAGCTCTCTGATGGGTCCGGGATAAAGTTTACTTCGGCTAAGTATTTTCTACCCTCAGGGGTTTCTATAGAAGGCGTTGGCTTAAAACCTGATATTGAAATAGAGCTGACAGTTGAAGACACCGAAGATTTGCAGCTTGAGAGTGCGGTTGATAAAGTCAAAGAAATAATGAGGAGCAGAAGTTGAGCCCGGGCAAAAAGAAGAAAAAGAAGAAGGGCTCTTCCGGGAGCAGCCTTATTGCTACCAATAAAAAAGCAGGAAGAGATTTTTTAATACTTGACAGATTTGAAGCCGGTATAGAATTATGGGGCTGTGAAGTAAAATCTGCAAGAGATCATAGGGTAAATCTAAGGGACAGCTATGCCAGGATAAGAGGCAGCGAGCTCTTTCTTTTCAATATGCATATCTCCCCTTATGAGAAAAGCAGAACGGAAGAACTTGATCCCAAAAGGACCAGGAAACTACTTATGCACAGGAGAGAAATTGACCGTCTTCAGGGTAAACTTACTGATAAAAGTCTTACATTGATACCGCTTAAGCTGTACTTTTCAAAAAATATAGTCAAAGTAGAAATCGCACTTGCAAAAGGTAAAAGCAAGAGGGACAAACGTGAAGATATTATTGAAAAGGAACATGAGATTGAAATAAAAAGGGCTTTGAAAAAATATTAGATTTATTGTAATATATACAAGCTTCTTGATTAAACCTCT
>CAYROY010000092.1:0-12952 GCA_964426155.1 uncultured Actinomycetota bacterium | reverse complement strand
TCATAGGCAAGCCCCATTGCACCGCCATTTTCCTTCTCGGGAACATCAAATGATTCTAAAATCTTTAATGAATCGCCATCCAATGTAAACTTAAATATTTTAAGCCGGCAAAAATCATTGGCCCAGAAATACTGCCCATCGAATACCAGACCCCGGCCATTTATCATATCGCCATTACCCTTATATATTTTAGTCTCACCAGTTGAAGGATCCAGCCTTACAAATCCCGGATTTTCAGCAAAGCTAAATGTCCAGAGATAACCATCGGCATAGAAAAGAGACCAGCCAAAACCCAGGCCTTCCCCTATTCTTTTAACTACTCGCCTGGTTTCGTCTTCACTTTCGTAAACATACAAATACTTATCTTCGGGGTCACCCGGTAAGTATCCAAGTTTATTGTCCTTAATATCCTGGTAATCAAAGACAGGTATTTTGAGATCACCCTGGCCGAAATCATTTCCTTCTACTTCAGCAGTTGATTCCGCCTCTGTTATTATCGCAACCTCCTTATTTTCAATATTTTCAAATTTATTATTTTTTATTATAGCCTCTGAATCAGCACAGATGGATATAACCTCCATATCATAGCCATAGAAATAGTTATTTTCTATAAGCGAATGTGTTTCCTCTGTGTGAATTGCAACCCTGCCGTTTTTTAAGATGTTGTTTCTTATAACTACGTCCCGGTTGTAATGTTCCAGGGCAATCTCATGATAGCCATTCTCATAGAGAGTATTATTCTCAATGATAGGACTTGACTGCTCTGCATAAAGGCCCTCGCTGTTTGTCCACCTTACTATTGAATTGGTTATGGGGACTTTTGAATTAAATTGGCTGATTCCCAGCTGACTGAATTCGACTATAACATAATCAAGCTTACTGGTAGTGGTTTCTCTTAGAAATATTTCCCACCAGTCTCCGTTTATGGGTTCTTCTGCGTCTGAGGTAAACCATATTTGCCTATCCGGTTTACCCAGGGCTAAAAGAGTACCACCGTTTACCTCAAGACCCAACTTTTTTTCTGGTTCCTTATAACCCCTGTAGTGCTTAAACATAACTCTTGTACCTGGCTCTATTGTAAGGGTTACTCCCTCGGGTACAATGATACTTTCAGTTACAAATATATCACCAGTCCATGTCTCATCCTCTGAAAGCATTCCGCCCTTTATATTATTTTCACTGGTTTCTTCCAGATCTTCCTGCGGCTCCTGGCCTGCTATGTATTCTTCTTCAGATCCGGGCTCACCTTTTTCCCTGACAAGTTCTATCGCATCAAACATATCCCCATCTTCAAAATACTGTAGGACACAGTGATAAACAGTTCCATCCCGACCTTCTACCGTAACTACATATACCCCTGGTGACTCTTCAACTACTTTATCGGGGCTGTAATCTACTATTGGTTCTGAGCCGGGGTATTCACCTGTTACTACTTGAGCTGCAGAATGATAGGCACGCTCCTTTAGGTCATCGTATGAGACATCCTGTTTCCCTTCATATGCCTCCTGTATATTCTCAACGGCAGAGGCAACTCTGCAGCCTGAAAATGCAATGGAAAATGAAAGTAATATAGTAAGTATAAGAGCGGAGTATTTAAGTATAGGCTTGCCCTTCATGGCACCTCCCCTATTTGGATTTGAAAGTATTATATAATTATTATAGTAGTATCATTTTTCTATGTCTATATAATCATTATAGTTAGGTTTTAAGAGACTGCAATTTAGTATAAGGAATTATTGAATGGGATGACCCCAATTTGAGAAGATTATTATATTGATAGAAAATTAATTGTAGACTAAATTCTGGTATATAATTATCCTCACTTAGACTCATTAATTCTGGTTCGAACCTTGCATAATATTCCAGGTCACTAATATAATTTTTATCCATACATAATAGCGAACTATCCAATAGAATTAACATTATGTATTAAAAGTTGTATTATTAATAAAATAATATTAGATATACTATTTTTTATAATTTATCCAGGAGGCATCCAATAGGTAAAAGTAGGCTATCCATTATCTTTTCTTTAATTACCATTATATGCATATTTTCTATATCTGCCATTGCAGACCAGTGTGGATGCAGAGCCCTTTTAACAGAAGAAAGTAAAGACAACGGAGAAACAGAGGAATTGCCGGATGAGGAAGACCTTGCTATAGCACCGACACTTACCCTTAAAGTATATGAAGGCCCCACCTACTTATCATCAGATGGCGTCTGCTGCTACCGTGTTAAGGCAATTGTAAGTGGTAAACCTGCCCCTGATGTGGAGTTTTCAAGGGATGATTCAGGTGGAGCATGGGGTAGTTATAAGGTACAGGTAAATCTCTGTTATGAAAATGAATCTTACGTTTTAAGTGCGAGTGCAACTAATTCCGAAGGTACCGCAACTGATACTTTAGAGCTTTCCTGGGAATGTGAAATAGAAAATGAACCAGAAAAACAACCTGATGCTATGGAATATGGAACTGCCTTTGGTATTGACTATGATAATCCTGATAAATACCTTGCCCAGGGAGAACAATCTAAAATATCAGATACCGGAACAATAGAAAAATTATACTGTGAAAAAAAAGACATAAATCATCTTAGCAGTATATATAATTGGCTTACCAGTAAGTTTTCTTCCTTTAGCGCCGGGGGTGGCCATATTGGTTTAGTAACTGTAGATCAATTGTTAAAGGAACGTAAACTGGGCGGCTGTCATGATCATGCGCTGGTCTATGCAGCTGTTGCCCGGCAGCTGGGATATCCTTCAGTTATGCTGGAAACTGCCAGTATACCCTGGATAAAACAGTTCCAGGAAGACAGTGAAAAAGCAGAGGTACACAAGGGCCATGTATTTGTAGAAGTCTATCTGGATAATAACTGGATATTGATAGATCCAACAAGCGGCTGGTATGTCAAAGATAATTATGATCCAGCGGAACCTGTAATTCCATTGGATAAAAGCGGTTCTGAACAAAAAAAAGAAATATATGGTTATTATGCATACCTAAAAGGTCTTGATTCATGGGATATGAATATACACGGTAATCCTGATACGCAAAAGGCAATGGATGAAACTGCAATTCAAATCGACCTGAATAATATACATTATCCGGATTATAAATTTAGCCGATTTTTTCGATAAGGTTATTATAGGGTCATTTATTAAAGAGTTCCAATTATCTATTATGAAGTCTGCCAGATATAATCTTTAACTCTATCGTTTCTTTCAGCAAACAGTTCGAAAATTTGTAAAGGTAGCAAAAATGAAATTATATCAGTACTAAAAAAATGAAAAATTAAATTTTCATTTAAAAAGAAGCTTCATAAACTCACAAAACAAAAACATTAATAATTATCAAAAAGAATTTTTAAAATATTAATGGTATGAGAATATTTTAACTTAAACTCAATAACTATGATTTTAATCCTGCACAACATGACCAGCCGAACCGAGAAGCCATCAAAGTTATAAACTTCCTTCAGTTTAAAAAAAGACAAAAAATGATATTATTATTAAAGAGTGCAGTAATCAACATTTCTATAAGGAGATAATTATTATGGTTGATCTTAAAACAAGTTTTATGGGAATAGAATTAAAAAACCCGATAATAGCAGGCGCATGCAATCTCTCAAAGGATCTTAAGAATATAAAAAAGATAGAAGAGCAGGGCGCAGCAGCAATAATATACAGATCACTCTTTGAAGAACAGATCGAACTTGAAGAACTGCAGATGCAGGAAGAACGGGAGGCGTATGGCTACCGTCACCCGGAGATGATAGATATCTTCCCCCATATAAAGCATGCCGGTCCTAAGGAGCATCTTTTCAATCTGGAGGAAGTAAAAAAAGAGTTGAATATTCCCGTTATAGGCAGTCTAAATTGTATTAATAGGGAAGTATGGGTAGACTATGCAAAAAAAATGGAAGAGACAGGAATAGACGGACTGGAGCTTAATCTGTATTCCACACCTTCAGATACAGAAAAAGATGCAGTCACTATTGAGAAAGAACATCTTGAAATACTTTCAGGTGTAAAGAAGACTGTGAATATCCCGGTGAGCGCAAAACTAAGCTTTTTTTATACCAATCCGCTCAATGCCATAGTTTCTTTAGATAAATCTGGCATAGACGGATTTGTAATATTTAACAGGCTTTTTCAGCCAGATATAGATATTGATAAAAAAGAACATATAAATCCTTTCTATCTCAGCAGTCCGGGTGATCATAGACTTCCCTTACGGTTTACCGGCCTCCTATACCAGAATATAAAGGCTGATATATGCGCCAGCAGCGGAGTTTTTACAGGTAGCGATGTAATAAAAATGATACTTGCAGGAGCAGATGCAATACAATGTGTAAGTACACTTTATTTAAATAAAATAGAAAATATTAGTAAAATGCTAAATGATATTAAAAACTGGATGGAAATATGGGGTTATAGCAAGCTATCTGATTTTAGGGGTATACTTTCAAACAAGAATGTAAAAAATCCTTTCATATATTACAGGTCCCAGTATGTGGACATACTTATGAATAAAAATCCGGTTATTAAAGAACCCTTTACAACCTAGTTCTTCAATTTAAAAAGTATTATTTAAAAATTTTAGGTATAGATAGGATCACTCATTTTTTAAATCCATATCATTGGATCTTCTCACAAAATTAACATTATTTATTAAAAGGAGTATTATTTTTATTAGAATAATATCACTTTTTTAAAATTTACCCAGGAGGCACATAATGGGTAAAAATAAACTTTCTATTATTTTTGCTATCCTTACTATAATATTTATTTTTTCTATATCAGCTATAGCGGACCAGTGTGGATTTAGCCCTTTAATCACAGAAGAAGTCAGGCATACTGAAGAATCAGGAAAATCCGAAGAACTTCCTAAGGAAGAATTGCAGGAAGAAGCACTTAAAGAAGAGGAGGACCCGGAAGTAGAAATTTCTCTGGTAGAGAAAGATGAATTCGGCCTAACTTTAATTTCTGTTTATGATAACTATCAGGTAAATCCCCAATTAAAAACTGATTGGGGATTTGGCTGTCTGGTTAAAACGGAAAAAGAAAATATATTATTTGATACAGGTGCAAGCTCAGAGATTTTGCTTTTTAATATGGGAAAGATGGCAATTGACCTGAAATCTATCAGCAAAGTAGTTATTTCTCATATTCACGGTGATCACGTGGGCGGTCTGGAAGATTTCTTAAAAGAAAATAACGAAGTTGAAGTCTATATACCTGGTTCATTTCCGGATTCAATCAGAAAAATGATTGAAAGCAGCGGAGCAAACTTTTTAGATGTTTCAAAGCCTCTAAAAATTTCTGACTCTGTATGGTCAACCGGGGAGCTTCCCGGTCCTCCGGAAGAACAGTCATTAGTCATACATTCCAGAGAAGGTCTGGTTATAATTACAGGCTGTGCCCATCCTGGAGTAGTAAATATTGTTAAAAAAGCAAAAGAGATGTTTCCCAAAGAAGATATTTATTTAGTTCTGGGGGGATTTCATCACCCACCGACTCAGGTAGTTATGGAATTTAAAGAATTAGGTGTTAAGAAAGTTGCTCCTTCTCACTGCTCGGGAGATGAAATCAGAGAATTATTCAAAGAGGAATACCATAGTGATTACATAGAGAATGGGGTAGGAAATATTATTAACATAGAATAAAAAACAATCAGCAAATATAAATATATAAAAATATTTGCATATACCTTTGAAATAACAAAATTATACGATTTATAATTTCCCGGGGTTTAGCAATCTTTAATCATAAATATTAAAAAGATTAAAAAACCCCGGTGTTTTTCATTAAGAAAAATTTTATTTAATTTTAAATGTTTTTATTTGCTATATATATCGATTACTTCATCAAGAAACTTCAGTGCTTCATCTTCGGGCCTCTGGAAAGTATTTCTCCCTATAATTGAGCCGAACGCTCCCCCTTCTTTTATCTGCCTAATCTCTTCCAGAACTTCATCCTTTCCTTTAGCCGGTCCGCCCGAAAAAATTACTATACGTTTGCCATTAAAGGCTCCCTGCATAACATTTCTGATCCTGTCTGATAAGGTATCTATCGGTATATTATATTTTTCATATATCTTTTTTGCTTCCTCAAGCTCTATATGAGATGTAGGTGGTTTTATTTTTATAATATGAGCACCGATCTGAGCTGCAATGTGTGCAGCATACGCAACTATGTCCACAGCGGTTTCCCCTGCTTTTGAAAGATTTGTACCCCTTGGATAGGACCATACCACAACAGCAAGCCCTGCCATTTTTGCTTCCAGGGCTATCTCCTTTATTTCCTCATACATTTGTTTAAAATGACTGCTTCCGGGATATATGGTAAAACCTATTGCCGCACAGCCCAGCCTCAGAGCATCTCTTACTGAAGCAGTTACAGCAGGTATGGGATCTCCGCCTTTATCCATTGAGTCGTGGTTGTTTGCTTTAAGTATCAGGGGTATCTGCCCTGCATACTCCGGCGCTATTATTTCCATTGCTCCCAGAGGTGCAGCATGTGCGTTCAGACCTGCCTTTATTGCAAGTTCTACATGATATGAAGGATCATAACCAGGAGGATTTGGGGCAAAACTTCTGGAAGGCCCGTGCTCAAATCCCTGGTCCACTGGCAGTATTACCATTTTACCTGTTCCTCCAAGACGGCCTGTTGAAAGCATCTGGTAAAGATTTCTGATTGTTCCAGGATTTTCGCTTTTATACCATGAAAGTATTTCTGCTATTCTCTCATTCATAACTTTCTCCTCTCAATAAAATAAATATCATAATTTTTTTTACTTATTAATATTATAAAATTTTATATTCCTTGTAAAATTTATTTTTATTTATATATAATTGATTAATTGCATAAATACATAAATTATGATATAGTATTTCCCGTTTACGGCCTTCTCTAAAATAAGGAGAAAGACTAATATGAAATATTTAAAGATATTTATAATTTTTTTAATACCATTATTATTTTTTATACCTTCATCTATCTCCGCATACCCATATAGCTCAGATTCATATCAAAAACCATTTATATATCCAATTAAAGGAAAAATAATCAGGGGATTCAGAGAGATTTATTATGATATTGAAAAGTCAGAATTTTACAGACATACTGGGATTGATATATTGTGTAATCCCGGAGACAAGATTGCAGCTGCTGGAAATGGTGAAGTATCATATATAGGAATTTCACCTACTGGAGGTCGTACAATCGTAATCAGGCATAACTCCAAAATAAGGACCACATATCTTAATCTTCAAAATATATATGTAAATAAAGGTGATACTATAATACAGGGGGATATAATAGCTTCAGTAGGTGGTTTGGACGATCCTTCAAGTGAGGAATATCATCTTCACTTTGGTGTTATATACAATGGTACATACCTTGATCCGGTTAAATTAATGGAAATAGATTATTCAAGTATATCAAGATTTTTGATAATGGAATATATTAAAAAAGATTTCATGTTATATTGAATTTATTTTAACCTCGAAAAATACTCCTGGATATTTCTTATTTCATTATCAATCTTGCTGTTCATATCATCGCGGTCAACACCAAATTCAATTATATTAAGGGTGAGCTTTATTTTTTCAAAAGTCTTTCGCAGTATCCCCTGTATCCTCGGTTCTCTGCTTATATCCTGGACACTGTATTGAAGATAGTCTTCTCCGTCTGTAGTAGATATAAATTTGATGTGAGCAATCTTTCTGCAACCGTTTTTTTTAAGGAATTCAACTATGTTTCTTGTTATTTCACCGATCTTTTTGATAAAATCCTCTTTGGTCACAGGCCTGTCTGAAGTTAAGATGACCTTTCTGGTTAATGCAACTGAACCGTTATTATCCATAGGTTTTTTATAGATTTATAATAAATGTTTAATTATAAATGTCAGGAATTTTAATTCTAGCACAAAAACCGATAATGTCAAAATATTTTAAATTATGTGATTATATGTAGAAACTATATTTATTAATCTTTTGATGATAACTTTGGCCTAAAATCTTACTCAATCTTTAAGTATATACTTAAATATAGCCTTTCCCACGCCTGATCTATAGTTTTCGTCAGTTATTATATCAGCCCTTTCTTTAACCTCTAAGTATGAATTTTTTACAGCTATCCTCAGCCCTGCTATATCAAATAAGGATAAATCATTTGGACTATCACCGAATACTACCACTTCTTTTCTGCTAATACCCAGATCATTTATTATTGAAATAAGTGCATTTCCTTTGGTAGCTTCGACGTTTAATATATCAAAAAAGTATTCGCCAGATCTTATAAGCTGAAGTATACCCGAATATTTTTCCCTTAAAATTCCCTCAAGAGGGTTTGAGATTTTTATAGGTGTAAAAATATCAACTGCATTCTCCGCAAAGAAACGGTTTTCGATGCTTTCTACCCTTATAAACCTCTCCCCCATATTATCCAGATGTTTCAGGTCAGGATGGTAACCATCAAGATAAAGCTTACCATTGTCCAGCGCTACAACTGGTGGGTAGCCATTATCCTTAATTAATTTTATTATTTCATAATACAAAGCTTTGTCTATTTTTATCGAATGTATTACATCAGCTTCAGGTGTGATAATAATGCTGCCGTTGAGTACTATCTGGGGAAGCTTTAGCGCCATGTCCTCTATCAGGCTTCTTATTGAATCCAGCGTCTTACCTGTAGCCAGGATAATCCCTATTCCGTGTTTTTTGCATTCCAATAGGGCTTTCATATTAAGCTCTGTTATCCGGGATCTTTTATCAAGAAGGGTCCCATCCACGTCAGTAGCTATTAACCTGAACAAAAATTTACCTATTCCCTAATATTAATTTATATCTATTATTTTGATTTATGTGTAGCAATCCCAAAACAATCTTCTGCAGCCTCCATTACTGCCTCTGAAAAAGTCGGGTGGGTATGTACTGTTGCTGCCAGATCGTCGACCAGTATCTCTCCTTTCATTGCTACTGCTACTTCATGAATCAGATCAGATGTCCTCGGCCCTACCATCTGGGCACCAAGTATCTGGCCGGTTTGTTTATCTGTTATTATATTTACAAACCCTTCTGTTTCATCTGTGGTATATGCTTTTCCATTATTGGAAAACGGAAAACTACCCATACATACTGAGTAACCCTTTTCTTCAGCCTGTACCCTGTTAAGCCCGACGGTCCCAATTTCGGGAGATGTAAATACAGCCCACGGTATAACAGAATAATCCATTGATTTATCCTGCCCGGAAATCACCTCTGCTGCAATCTTCCCTTCTTCAGACGCCACATGTGCAAGCTGGAAACGTCCGGTCACATCTCCGACACCATAAATATTTGATATGTTTGAACGCATTTTATCATCCGTCTTTATATATCTCTTTTCATCAGTTTCGACTCCTGCATCCTCAAGTCCTATACCAGAGGAATTAGGACCTCTTCCTACAGATATCAGTATGTTTTCTGCTTCGATCTTCTCTCCTCCTGAAAGTTTTACCTTAAATATGCCGCCTTCCCTTTCAAATTCTTCGACCTTTGTAGATGTATATATTTCCACTGCTTTTTTCCTAAAGGCTTTATTAATGACTTTCGATACCTTTTCATCCTCAGTATTGAGTATTCTGGGAAGTAGTTCAACAATTGTCACCTTTGTTCCAAAAGAAGCAAATATATTAGCAAATTCTGATCCTACTACTCCCCCCCCAACTATAATAAGGGATTTGGGGAGCTTTTCCAGGGAGAGTATCCCGGTATTATCCATAACCCCATCAGTAGCTAGGTCAAAAGGTGGAATATTTTTTGCCGAAGAACCGGTTGCAATTATTATATTTTTAGCTGATATAGAAATATTTTCTCCGCTGGCAGTCTTTACTGAAATTGTATCAGAAGATACCAGTTTTCCCTCCCCCTTTATTAATTCTATCCCATTCCTATTAAAATGAAATGCTAGACCTTTTCTCTGTATATTTATAATCTCATTTTTTCTTGCCATAGCTTTTGAAAAATCAAGTTCCGGTTTCCCTACTTTGATTCCGAAAATGGATGCTTTTTTTATTTCATCAATTGTTGCAGCTACATGATAAAGTGCTTTTGTAGGAATACACCCCCAGTTCAAGCATACTCCACCAAGATTATCCTTTTCTACAACTGCAACTTTTAGACCCAGCTTTGCAGCTCTTATTGCACCCACATATCCTCCGGGCCCTCCTCCCAGCACGGCAACATCAAATTTTTTATCTGTCATTTTGCCCTCCTTCTTAGTTAGATAAAATATAGCTTTCTATTATCTCTACTTCCAGTATTTTGAGATATCTACCACTTTCGGAATATTAATTGAATCTTTTGATCCAATAGCATCAATAAAAATTTTTTTGAAAATATATAATCCTGTATAATATTATATCAGTAACTATTTGCAGTATTTTCAAATACATCTTTTTTTAAATATACTGTATAAAAATTATGGAGAATAATTACCTTAATAGTTTGATAGAGAAAATGAATTCAGGAAAAATACCTGTTATGGATCCAGGAATAATGTCTTACAGGGATGCCTTTGATTTCCAGAATTCACTTACCGGTGAAATATATAAAAGCAGTTTAAGAGGCGCCATTCTTCTAATGGAACACCCGCCTGTTATTACAATAGGAAGTAACTGTAGTGCAGAGAACCTGCTGACCCCTGAATCAGTGCTTGAAGAAAAGGGTATTGAGCTTATAAATTCAAACAGGGGCGGTGATATTACCCTGCATGGGCCGGGCCAGCTTATATGCTACCCCGTATTTAATCTTAACTTTTTTAAAAAAGACCTTACTCTTTTTGTATATAATCTGGAAAAAGTAATTATAAATACGCTTCTTCATTTCGGTATTTCAGGAAGAAGAGTAGAAAAACATAGAGGCGTATTCATTGGAAATAAGAAAATAGCATCCATCGGGCTCCGTGTAAGGAAATGGATAAGCATGCACGGCTTTTCACTCAATGTAAGCATAGACCTATCATATTTCAAACATATTATTGCCTGTGGTCTTAAAGATTATCCACAAACATCTATGTTCAATATCCTTAAAAAAGATATTCCGATAAATAATGTCAAAGAACAGGTCCTTGAAAGCTTTGAAAAGGTATTTGATATATCTGTTGAAGTATAAAAACCCGGGAAGATAATATGAAATCTTAGTCCTTCCTGACTTTCTCTCCGTTCTCTTTTTTTAATATATCATATATTTCTTTAAGTACCTTTAATGGTTCACGGATAAGTCTCCTGGGAAAGAAAGGCATAAGAGTCGCTACAGCTTTCTTCATATCCTCGGTAATACGGTGCGGCTTGGTAAGTATCCTGTTTATAAAATCCTCGGCAAAGACTGTCCTCAGGTGCCTCCTGTCTATCTCTATTTTCTCGTGGCACCTGTCACAGGTTATACTTTTAAGATAATTCCCTATGTAGTGGACAGTGTGCTGTGTTTCCTTATTGCAGTTCACACAGAATAACAGAATCTTTGTCTCTTCATCCTTCATATACATAAATTAAATGTTACCTGCTACGGTAATACCAGATTATCATATGACGAGCATAGCAGGATTCTCAATAAATTCTACAAAATCCTGCAGGAATCTTGCACCTTTCGCCCCGTCAACTATTCTGTGGTCACATGAAACAGATATATCCATAAAGGACCTTATCTGGATTTTTTCATCAACTGCTGCCGGTTCCTGATATATTTCACCTACTGCCAGAATAGCTGCCTGCGGAGGATTTATGATTGCGGAAAAATTTCTTACACCGAACATGCCGAGATTGGTCACAGTGAATGTTCCGCCTCCTATTTCATCAAGTGATAGCTTATTATTCTTTGCCTTATCTATAAGTTCAACTCTCTTTTTTGCTATTTCGACAATCTTAAGCTTATCACAGGAAAATATTGTAGGTACGATAAGCCCTTCCTCTACAGCAATAGCCATCCCGACATTAATATCTTCATATATTATATACTCATTCTTCTGAAGTGAAGAATTTACCCCAATGTTTTCTTTCAGCGCCATAGCCGCTGCTTTGAGTATTAGATCGGTGAAAGTAATCTTAATATCATACTTTTTCTCACTCATTTCTTTCAGCTGCTCCCTGAACTTAATAAAATCCGTGACATCTGCTTTTGCATTAAGTACTATGTGGGGGATGGTGGATTTTGAAAGGCTCATCCGCTCGGCAATTACCTTCCTCATACCTGTAAGCTCTGTTTTTGAACTTATTCTTAATCTTCCCGGAGCAGCCTCTTCGGTTATTTCGGCCTTTTCGGGTAATTTCTTACTAAAGGATATTACATCACTTTCAACAATCCTGCCGCCGGGCCCGCTTCCCCTGACTCCTGCAGACTTCCAGTCAATCCCCAGTTCTTCTGCTTTCTTTCTTGCACGGGGTGATATTTTAACCCTTTCTCCCTCCATGCCGCCTGCAGAAGCCATATATTCTTCTATATCTTTCTTTACTATTCTTCCCCTGGGGCCAGATCCTTTTATCATGGATATATCTATACCATTTTCACCTGCAATTTTTCTTGCAAGAGGAGATATTCTTATCTTACCTTCCTCTATTATTTCTTCTTCATCTTCTACTGCAGCTGTTTTTTCAGTTTCTTTTACAGCTGCTTTGGGCTCCTTTTTCTCCAAATCTTTTTCAGGCGCCTTTGAGACAGATTCAGTAAATTCCTCATCTTCTGAACCTATATAGGCGACAACTTCTGTTACAGGTACTTCTTCACCTTCACCTTTGATTATCTTCTTTAATATTCCGGAATTATAGGATTCTACTTCCAGAGAAACCTTGTCTGTCATAACCTCAAAAAGAACATCTCCTTCGGCAACCTTATCGCCTTCTTTTTTATGCCATTTTTCTATTTTCCCGGATTCCATTGTAAGACCCAGTTTTGGCATAATTACTTCGTGCAT
>CAYROY010000091.1:0-14848 GCA_964426155.1 uncultured Actinomycetota bacterium | reverse complement strand
TAGGAGCCTGTCCGAGAATAGAAATTAATTGGGTATAAGCCTATAAACACATAGCAGTAAATAAACAAATATGTTATAATAATTGACAGTTATTCAAACATAATTGTTACAAGGAAAGATTACATGCCAGTACCATTTAAAGAAGACCCCAAAGAGTTTAGAGGCAGAAAGCTATTTGCCCAAAACGTATTTGATCTTCTTCCCAAAGACCATGACTGCTTCATATACGAGGATATATTCTCCCAGATAGACACAAAGGCTCTGGAAGAAAAATACAGCATGCTGGGCCAGCATGCCTATCACCCCAAACTTATCGTATCCATACTTATCTATGCCTACAGCCAGGGGGTATACAGTTCCAGAAAGATTGAGAAAAGATGCAAAGAAGATCTTGCCTTTATGTACATATCCCACTTAAACTGCCCCAACTTCAGGGTGCTATCTGACTTTAGAAAGAGAAACCTGCACTTCTTTGTAGATTGCTTCAAAATAAGTATAGACATGGCCAAAGGACTGGATATGACATCTTTGGGACACGTAGCCATAGACGGCTCCAAGTTCTTTGCCGACACCTCAAAGCACAAGGCGGCAAGCTACTCCCGACTTGATGCGGGTGAGAAAAAGCTTGAGTGCGAGATCATGGAACTACTTAAGAAGGCAGATGATATAGATAATGCTGAAGATAAGATCTACCATAACGGAAATGGATACAGCATACCAGATGACTTAAAGATCAGACAAAAGAGGCTGGAAAAGATAAAGAAGGTAAAAAGGGAGCTTGAAGACAGGGAGAAGAAAGAAAACCCCGGCAAAAAGATAAATCCCAAAAAGCAGATAAGCTACGCCGATACCGATGCCAGGATAATGAAGAAGGGAGGCGACTTTTCCTACTGCTACAATGCTCAAGTTTCAGTTGACTCTAAGGATCAGATAATAGTAGGATGTCACCTTACGCAAAACGCAAATGATAAAAAAGAACTGGGCATAGCAATAGATGAGATCAAAAAGAATACAGGCAGCCTTCCCGAAAAAGTAACAGCTGACAGCGGATACCGCTCATCGGAGAATATTTTAACACTAAAAGACAGCAGTATAGACGGATACATAGCTACCGGAAAAGGCGAGAAGGATCCGGAAGTCAAAGGCAAAATAGGTATTAAAAACTTCTCCTATAACCAGGATAAGGATGTGTTTGTCTGTCCGGCAGGACAGATACTGGAATTTAAATCAACCGGTAAAAAGAGGATTTATAAAGCACCAGGGGCATGCAGGGAATGTGTCTATAGGAAAAGGTGCGCTGCCTGTAAGAAAGATACTGCCACCGTATATATTGATGATGGCGGAATAATACTGGCTGCCATGGCAGAAAAGATGAGGGAGGATTCCTCAAGAAAGATATATGGAAAGCGCAAGATCATTGTGGAGCCGGTATTCGGCCAGATAAAGACGGCAGGTTTTCGCCGTTTTAGCTTAAGGGGGTATGAGAAGGCAGGTGGTGAATTTTCCCTTGTGTGTGCGGTCTTAAATTTCAAGAAAATAGTAAAGAAGATAAAGATGGATATAAGCAATGCCAAAAAGGGTGGATTTGAGCCGGCAGTGGCATAATATATTGAAGATATAGGCCTATATGGGCCTAAATAGCGAAGAATATCAAAAATATTAAAAAAAAATTGGAAATTTTATTGAAAGTGTCTGTTTTACTTAAATTAATTGGTGATTGTAGGACAGGCTCATAGGTAAATTCTATAAAAGGATAAGTCGAAATCTGGGTCGCCCCATTTTCCGCAGCCGTCCTGAAATCATAAACCAAATCTTCTTCACTCTGCCCCGGAATCCCGAATATCAGATCCACATCTATTACCTCGAAATTAAAATCACCCAGCATAATAAGCTTTGTCATGTTATCAATTTTTTCTCTTTCAAGAGCAGATAACGAAGTATCCATAAAAGACTGGATTCCTATGCTTATCATATTAAACCCGTATCTTTTTAGCTTCTCAAGAAGATCCGGTGTAACATCCCTCGGGTGGAGCTCTATACCAATATCCCCTTTTACATCAAAAAGTTTTCTGGTAACTTCAATTATTTCGGGAAGATAATCTACTGCCAGCGCGGGAGTGCCACCGCCAAAATATATACTTTCTATCTCTTTTCTACCACCGGCAAGAGAGGCCATAAGTTTTATTTCCTCAAGCAGTGTCCGGCAGAATTCTTTAAGAAGCTCACGGTCATATTTTACTTTATAATAAGGACAAAAAGGGCAAAGCATCTTACAGAATGGTATGTGAAAATATAATCCTGTATTTTTTACACTCAGGTCAATGTTGCCCCTGTAATTCCTGTGAAAAATAAAGGGCTTTATCGACCTGGCAGCAAATATTCTCAAAAAACTGGTAATCATATTGCTTTCTAAATTATTAATAGCTGAAATTGATAACTATATTATTCTACCACTTTCAATTACAGTTCTGGCTATAAAATTGAATTGGTTTTAGGTACTGGCTCCTGTGATTATATAAAACTATTAAGTATGCAGTTAATTTAGATACTACTATAAAACAAACTGCAATTAAGATATTCTCGCGGTTAAATACTCTCAGTCAGATGTGGCTATCCTGGGAAATCTTTTCATAACAAGTTCTATATCGGATTTATCCATTTTCCAGCCCAGGGCCCCGAGGTTTTCTTTTAAGTGCCCGGCACTTCCTGACTTTGATATGGTGGCTACATTATCCTGGGAGATAAGCCAGTTAATGGCAATCTGGTTTCCTGTTTTGCCGTATTTTTTACATAACTTCTCAATTATACTTTCTTCTGCTACAGAAAAAATTCCTTTTTCCAGGGGTCTCCAGGCAACCAGCATTATGTCATTTTCTAAAGCGTATTCAAGGAATCCATTCTTTGCCGGTTCTCTATTTGCCATATTATAGTAAAGCTGGTTAGAGACTATTTTATTTTCGGTATGCTTTTGTGCCTCTATGAACTGCTCAACACTGAAATTACTAACCCCTATATATTTTATATAACCTTTCTCAGCCAGATAATCCATTGCTTCCATGGTTTCTCTTATATCCACAGAAGGGTTGGGGTAATGTATGATATATATATCTGCGTAATCTGTGCCCAGCCTTTTTAGGCTCTGCCTGCAGGAATTTATAAGGTCTTGGTAATGAAGATTGGTGTGCCAGACTTTGGTAGCTATTACAAGGGAGGAGCGGTCATAACCCCTTATTGCCTCGCCCACCAGTTCTTCGGCATGCCCTTCTGAATACATCTCTGCGGTATCAATGTGGGTTATTCCCATTTCAATTGCTGTCTTTATGGCGTAAATATCTGCCCTGTCGTCATTATCAGGGTCTCTTTCCTCTCTTCCTCCGACTGTCCAGGTACCAAAACCAAATACCGGGAGCTCAAAACCACTTTTTAATTTCTTTTTTTCTATCTGCATATTTTATATTTTAACTAAAAAGGATAAATTAGACTATATTAATATTAACACTCTTTCCCGGAGTTTCTGCCATACGTACCAGTGTTGATAATTTAATATCCTCTGCGCGATTTTCTATTCCGGATATTGCACTTTTTAGTCCAATTTGCCGTGCAATTTCTTCCCGTGTTTTCCCTGCAGATTCCCGGGAGTGTCCGAGCATCAAACCAATCAGCCCTCAGGCCGGTTACCTGTGCCAGCATGACTTACCTGAAATTATATAAAGCCCTGCCCTTTTTATCAGTTGCAGTTATATTGTAGGAATAGTTTTTCAAATTAGCTTCCAGTATTGCCATATAACCATTATTCTCCCAGCTAAGTTTTAATACTTCTGGTTCAGAATTGAGTATTTTAAATTTCGCTTCAAAACCAAAAGCCGGGAAGCTGTTTCTAAATTTAAGCAGAGAGAGCTGCTTACGGACAACTTTTTTCTTAAGTGCTTTGCAGGCCTGTTCCAGTACCAGATCTGTCCGGTTAATTTCCTTATGACCTCCCGGACCGGCTTTTTTTACAGCAGCATAGTCATTCTTTCCTGCAAGAAGATCCAGGTACCATACCTGCGGCTTTCCGGGCATAAATATCTGGATTGCCCTGGCTAGAAGTAATCTGGCGTCATCTTCACCCAGGGCGCTATAATAAGTAGCATTTACCTGGTAGTATATATTTTTTTTAGCATGCAGATCCTTTACATAACCGCCTCTCTTAACAACCATTTCAATCAATCTCTCTATCTGCTCATCAGCTATCAGGCCTTTTAAGTCCAGCAATGGTATACCGTCATGACAGCCAAGCATGTTTACAACTCTTATGCCTTTCTCCTGCAGGTCTCCGGCCCATTTAATTAAAGACTCATTTGTATTCCTCTCTATCGCGTCTAATATCAACCCCGGTAAGAAAAAGTCATAAGTCATATAGCCTTCTTCGGCAAGCTTTTCGTGTATTTTTTTATCATACCTTGAATGAATCTCCGGTAAAATAACCAGCCCGTACCTGTCAGCCAGTACTTTTATACGCCTCAACAATTCCCAGGTTCCAGGATCGTTTAGAAAATTTCTGGCGCCCGGTTCCTTAGAAGTATACGCAAATGCATCCAGCCTTATAATCTCCGCTCCATACTGTGCAAGTTTTTTCAGCGTATCCTCGTAAAATCCCCATACCAGTGGAGACTTTATATTAAGGTCCATTTGTCCCAGGTACTTACACCTGGACTCGAGCATATCTATTACATTTTTACGATAACGCTCAAACCGCCCAAATTCGATATCGGAAGGTTTCTTTCCTTCATTTATAGCCTTATTTATGATATCAGCCAACTTTTGAGCCGACACAAACTGGATCTCCATTACTCTCATCAGTTCCTGGGCATCAATATTTTCATATTTAATCTCCTGGTAAAAGGTATTCCAGTAAGGAATTTCTTTCCCGCCGGGAATACGGACTTTAAGTATGGGAAGCCCGGGTTTTCTGAAAAACATATCCTTAATATACTCATAATCCGGCTGGATATAGCCTTCATCAGTCATTTTGCCATAACCTTCCCAGAATTTATTCCAGTTTATGAAAAAGTCTTTATATTTTGAATTCTCACCATTTTTTAAGATATCCTGAAACTGTCTGGAAAGCACTGAAGAATGGTTTAATACGAAATCAAATTTGAGGGATATGCCAAGTTTATTTAGATCTCTTAAATCTTTCTGTGAAGCAAAAAGTTCATTTAACTCATAATCAATAACTGAAAATCCTCTATCAAGGTCAGTATTAAAAATGCTCGGCATTATGTAAAATGACTGAAATACATCTTTCAGTTCAGGAATCTGAAGAAATTTTACAATATCCCCTAATGTCCCTCCAATACTATCAGGATATGCATTAAACATCGGGCCTGCTTTAATTATTGCTTTTGCCGGTGTTTTACCGTTGCTATTCATTATTTCTTCCTGCGCCTTTTTCTTTTGCCATGAGCCTGACAAAATCCCGGTAAGCCAATATCTCACCGCTCTTTGATAATATAAGTTTCGCCTTTGGAGCCTGTGAAATCAGCATTTCCTGTTCTATCCCCAGCACCATTTTCGTAAATGGGCTGTCGGTCGCACCATCCCTATTGCGTGACCTTCTGTGTTCAAGTGTATCCTGAGGAGTGCTGTAAAGCAGAATCGGTATATCTACGCCCTGAAGATTCTGGCTGCTGCCATGAGTCCATTCTATAATCATAATATTTTTATCACTGAAATCAACAGATTCATACCAGAGTTCCGTTTCTTCTCTTCCCATTCTTTTAAGGAATATCCTGGATTCGCCTTTTTTAAACCGGGATATAATTACCGTAAGCTCTTTAAAATCTATTTCTTTAATGGTCCCCAGATAATTCTTAAGTCCGCTTCTTCCCGCACTCTGGTAAACTGAAAGCCACGGGTAGCGGCTAACATAATCCGGGTTTGAATCATTGCCGCTTTCCTGGATCTTTTTCAGTATTTCATGCCTTCCCTCAGTATACTGTCCGTTAGAAATAAGACCTCTGATTCCACTTTCCCTGAAGATACGGAGCCTCTCTGCATCGTTGTATTTTGGTATTCTGTGGGGATAGTTGTCTCCAGAAAGAATATAGCTACCTAAATCCATGCAGTTAAGATAATAGGATATCAGGGATGCTATCTCGGACTTGCCTGCACCGGACCCCCCGTAAATAACTACAACTGCACGTTTATAAGGGTTTTCATCAAGTGGCGGTATAAGCAGCTCCAATAATTTCGGAAAAATTATCCGAGCTTTCCTGATATGTTCAGAGTTAATCTTTATTTTATCACCAGGCATATCGCCCACAGGTATGCTTCCCATATCTCTGATTTCTTCAGGAATCCAGGGAAGTCTCTTTCTGATCTTATCGCTTACATTTCTTTTTACATTGTTTTTTTTATCATTTGAACAGCCGCTCATCGAAAATCCTCCACTATTTACAGGTAGACAAATAGTCTATAAAACCCATTAAAAATTATAAAACTATAGTTTTATCATCTTTTTTTACCATATTGATTTTAGTTTCCAGATATCAATATATATCAGTTTTACATCTCCGCCACGGGCAAATATATCAATATCTCTTATCCCGGATCTGGGATATATATTATTAGTCAGGCAAACCCGGCCATCATCTGCAAATATTTCCAATATGGAAGTATCTAAAAAAATATGGAGCTTTAAGGCTTTACTGCTGCCAGTGTCAAGTTTGCAGGTCTTTATGCCTTCACTGCCGGAATCAGACCGCCGCATGCTAAAACGCAATTCGACGTCTTTTATATTGTATAAAATTTCTACTCCCTCGTTTTCACTTTCAGAGCACCTCAGGCTAACGCCAAACTCTTTAGCCCTGCAGCCTTTAAGTTCAAATTCTGCAATTATCTCAAGACATTTATCGCTTACTTTTCCAGGCAGTACTCTTACACCGGGTATCACCTTCGTATTCTCTAACCTGAAGTGATTATCGCGAAGAACTTTAAGCTCTTCTACAGGCTGAAACTTAAGGCGCCCGTCATCACCCATCTCTATAACTCTGGGTATCGACATAGCTCCACACCAGTTTTTAGCTGTTGGAAAACCAAAACCTTTCCACCAGGGTATCCAGTTCCATGCATTGACCCAGCCTATTATTATTCTTCTGCCCATCCCATCCAGAAATGTCTGGGCTACATAATAATCAAAACCACAGTCAACTTCTCCTATAATATCCCATGTGAATTTAACTGTTTTATAGTCCATATCCCCCACAATGTAAAAGGTGTTCTTTCCCACTACACCCATAGGCGAGAAAATAAGAACATATTTTTCCCCTATCGGGAAGAAGTCGGGGCACTCCCACATGGTCCCCAGAGAGCCATCACTTTCAGCAAGCACCCCTATATAATCCCATTTTTTCAAATCACCCGAGCGGTAAAGTAATGCCTTCCCTTTTCCGTTATTGCTTGAACCGATAACCATATACCATTTATTACCGTGCTTCCATACTCTTGGGTCTCTAAAATCCACGGACCCCTCTTCAGGTGGTGCCGGAATGACAGGATTTCTCTTATATTTCTCAAAAATAATGCCATCGGCACTGGTAGCCAGACACTGGGACTGTACCAGCCTTCCATCTCTTCTTGCAGCTCCCGTATAAATAATGGTGAGCGTACCATTATTATCAACAGCACTTCCAGAAAAGCAGCCTCCCCTTTTGTCTAAATCATAATCCTCGCTGGGAGCAAGTGCTATGGGAAGATATTCCCAGTGTACAAGGTCCTTGCTTCTTGCATGCCCCCAGTGCATCGTACCCCATCTGGGGGCATAGGGATTGCACTGGTAAAACATATGATATTTACCATTAAAATATATTAAGCCGTTTGGATCATTAATCCAGTATGCCGGAGCCATGAAATGGTATTTAAGCCTGTAGCTGTCTTTTGCCACTTCATCCTTAACTTTATTTATGGATTCTTCAGCTTTTTTTACCAATCGCTGATGTCCGATTTTATCCAGACTGCTGCTAATAGTAATCACCCTTTCTAACCCTATATATTTATCCAAAACAGCAACTTTATCTTAATTAAATTAAAGCCTCATACCATCCCATCAAATACTTTCTTTAAAAATACCGCTGTTTCAACAATAGCCGGACGTACCGCATCAGATATTGCATCCATTGTAAAAAACCCATGCATGAATTCTTTATAGCACCTTATAGTTACCGTCACCCCTGCCTTCGCCAGCTTTAATGCGTATTCATGACCCTGATCTCTTAATACATCGTATCCTGCAGTAATTACATATGCAGGCGGAAGATTTGAGAAATCTTTTGCCAGAATTGGAGATACGTAAGGATTGTAACACTCATCCATTCTATTAAGATATCTCTCAATTGCCAGAGGCATATCGTTTGTTCCAAGTAAATTACCAGTCCCGAATAATTTAAAGGATTCATAGTCAAAATTTGAAAGATCAACTGCCGGATATATAAGAACCTGATACCCGATGGATGAAATACCTCTATCTCTTGCCATAAGCGTAACAGCAGCAGAAATATTGCCCCCCGCACTATCACCGCATATTATCAGGCGTGACGGGTCCAGGCCATATTTATTGCCATTTTCCAGTATCCATATTAAAGCAGAGTAGCAGTCTTCCAAAGGCTCAGGAAATTTATGCTCGGGAGCCAGGTTGTATTCAACTGAAACAACCGCACTTGATGAAAGATTGGCAATCTGGGTACAAAAACTCTCATAGTTTTTAAGGTTTCCAAAAACCCAGCCACCTCCATGAAAAAACAATAAAACCGGTAAAGGAGATTTTCCTCCTGGTTTATATAAACGAAGAGTTATATCGTTTCTATATCCCTTTATAGCAATATCTTTTAAATCAAAAACTTTCTCCGGCCTACTTATCTCAGAAGATGTTATCTCATCAGCCAGTATTCTCGCCTTTTTAATGTCAGGTACAGAAAACACTTTTTTTTGCTTTAGCTTAACCTCCTTTAAATACTTTTCAAATTTAGGGTCCATATCCTTTGTATCCATAATCTAAACTCTCCTTTCTAAAAAAATAAGAAATCCTCTATCCTTTCCCATGCTGTCGGCGTGAGTAATAAATACTATTTCATTTTTTACTGCCACGTTTACCTGCTCTCTGTTTCTCCACTTTTTCTAACATGCATTCTATAAACTTATAAATCATTTAATCGAACCCTGTATAATACCCTTGATAATATATCTCTGCAGAAAGAGATATATTATAACAAGAGGAGCAACTGTCATAATCAGACCTGACATTAAAAGCCCATAGTCTACAGTATAAGTTTGATAAAAGCGGTAAGTCGCAAGGGGTAACGTCATATTGGATTGCCTTAGCAGCACCAGGTTGGGAAGTAAAAAGTCGTTCCATATCCAGAGCATATCAAGTACAGCAATGGTTATGGTCGTTGGTTTTAAAAGAGGAAAAACTACATAGAAAAATACCTGCATATTGGTAGCTCCGTCAATCATTGCAGCTTCTTCCATTTCTATTGGTATATTTTTTATAAATCCATGATAAATGAAAACAGCTAAAGAAGTTCCGAATCCAATATACAGATATACCAGCGCCCATATGCTATTCATCATTTTAATGGCACCGAATATTCTTACCATGGGTATCATAATAGCCTGAAAAGGAATAAGCATGGAACCCACCATAATAAAAAACATATATCTATTGAATCTCCATTTCCTTCGAACAAGAATATATGCTGTCATAGAAGAAAACAATACAATAAAAACAGTGCTAAAAACTGTAACTATAAGAGAATTGATAAAAGCACGCATAAAATTCATTTTGTCGAATGCTATAATGTAGTTTTGAAAATTAACTGAAGCAGGCAATGAAAGAGGATTTAATAGAAATTCCTTGGTTGTCTTAAATGAATTCATAAAAACAAGTATTAACGGCGCTACATATAGAATAAACACTATAGAAACTGCAATCAATTTAAAATATTTATTTACTCCCCTGAGATTTATTTTCATAATTCCATCTCCAGCTTTTTACCAGCATAAACCTGTGAAAGCGTTACAATAGCAACTATCAGGAAAAGAAAAAAAGCTTCAGCCTGTCCAATACCATACTGCTGGGCCAAAAATGCCTTTTCGTAAACATGCATAGATATAAGCTCGGTACTTTTAAATGGGCCTCCCTGAGTCAATGAAAGATTAATATCATACACTATAAAACCCCTTTGAAAAGTTAAAAAAATGCAGACAATAAAAGACGGTACCATAAAAGGAAGTACGATGTTTTTTAACCTGACAAACTCACTTGCTCCATCAATGCTTGCCGCTTCCATTATATCCCTGGGCACACTTATAAATCCGGCAATATAAATTATCATCATATAACCCGAGTACTGCCAGACCGTAGTAATTACTAATGCCCAGAGAGCTTTCGTCGGATCTCCCAGCCATGATTTAGCAAGAAAAGGAATAAAGTTCTTTCCTATATATACAAGAACCTCTGAAAAAATGAAATTCCAGATAAGTCCCAGCACAATTCCACCTATCAGATTGGACGAAAAGAAACCCGCCCTAAAAAAGTTCTCCCCTTTAATACCGCTTGTCAGAATATAAGCAAGGAAAAAAGCGATAATATTAGTCAGTATTACCATGGCAAAGACATATTTCAGTGTTACGGTAAAAGATGTCCAGAATGCCTTGCTGGCAAAAAGAGTAATATAATTTTTTATACCTACAAAATCATAAACCCTTGACAGACCATTCCAGTTAGTAAATGTAAGGTATACCCCGAAAATGAATGAAAGAATAATAACTGAAGTGAATATAAAAGTTGATGGTCCCGCAAAAAGAAAATAGGTTTTAAGTTTACTAAAAAAGCTCTTTTCCCTATCTATCGCAAACCCCCCTACTAATTATTGTACAAAAAGTACCAGGTATATTGTTATATTCTGCCATCTTTAAGAATCAAAATAATTTATACAGGAAACACATCCATGTAACACTTTATTCTAATATTCAACTGCTTTTATAACTATAATAAATTACCCGGAGTTATTATCAGGTCTTCAATAAAAATACCGCCACTTTATATTTGAGAATGGATTTTAAATCAGTTATATCTTTTATGATATCCTCAATAAAATCCATTCTCTTCAATAATAAAGTTAAATCAATACATTATCCACAAAGCCAATTCCAATATAACTCTTCTTTAATCAGATTATTCTACACTTGCAAAATAATCTTCTATTTCTCCGGCCAATCCTGCCCTATCTACCTCGTCAGCCAGGTATTTCTGCATTGATGCGCCCAGAACAGACCAGTGATCCGGCGGTACCGATAATGCCATGGGCAAAGTATTTCCCTCTGACATATAACTTATAATTGACTGTGCCAGCGGATCTTCCGGTGCAATTGTAAAGTTCGAGAAAGCGGGGATACAACTGCATTTATTGACCAGTACGTCCTGTCCGGATGGCTCATATACCAGCCAGTCAAGGAATGCCAGTGCTGCAGCCTGCTGTGCTTCACTGTTCTGCTCTTTATCTACTGTTATGTATTTAGTAGGGCTAACAGTTATCCTGCCATTCCCATAGTCGTCCGCACTATTGCTTACAGGCACAGGAAGGAAACCATAATCTCCATCTGCTGTATCAAAACTTGAGATCTGCGGCCATGCCCAGTTGCCCATAAACCAGAAACCTACCTCACCAAGACCGAGAGACTCCGGACCCTGTTCGTAGGTTGGTGCTAACGGGTCATCTTTTTCCAGATTATTTTCCTTCATCAGGTCAAAAGTATCCATCAAGCCATTGAATCCATCGTTTTCTATTAGCTCAACATTCCCGCTTCCTAAATCATCCAGCCATTCAACTACTCCAGGATAATCTGCAGCCTGTACGGTATAGGATATTGTCAGAAAATGTGCACCCAGTGACCAATCCATTGGCGAGATAGTTATTGGAGCAACACCTGCTGCATCTATTTTTTCAAAGGCAGATGTAAGGTCATCAAGAGTCTTTATGGATGCCGGGTCAACAGATGCACTTTCCAGCACTGCTCCATTATAGATAAAAGCATAGCCTTCTACTGTAAAAGGAAAGGCAACAATTTTTCCATCCGGCATTGTACCAAAGGCAAGGTTTCCTGCTGCAGCATCTGCTATCCACTTTTCATTGGAAAGGTCTAAAATCTTCTCCTCCATTAATTCTATCTGCCCGGCATCCAGCATTGCCAGCGCCGGTGCATTACCTGCAGCATATAAAGCCGTAATTCTTTCAAACGGGGATGACCCTTCAGGTGCAGTTATGACTTCTACCGTAATTCCGGGATGCTCTTCACCGAAAAGCGCTGCAGCTTCCTCCAGCTGAGCCTGTATCTCACTCTTGGAATTCATGAACTGGATATCAGCTGGCTCCAATGCAGCTTCTTCCTCTTCGGCTTCTTCTACTTCTTCCTCTACTTCTTCTGCTTCCTCTTCTACGGCCTCCTCTGCTTCTTCTACTTCTGCTTCCTCTTCTGCTTCTGCCCCTTCACAACCTGCCAGAGTAAATGTTGAAACCATTGCTATACTTAACATCAGCACAAACGCATATAACAATCTTTTCATTTTTCAAACTCCTTATCCAACTTTACTTAATCAATAAAATAAAATAAAATAATTTTTGAGATTTGTTTAGTGTATTTGCTATATGAACCGGGAAATACTTAAGCAAATCTCTTTTTTTCCCAATATCATCATCTCCTTTCTTTACTTCCTGAATGAATCAACTTTTAAAGAATTTTTTATGCCTTTTATCGTCCCTCCTTCCTATTAAAAGTATTTTTTATTTTCTATTGTGAGTTTTATTATTTTCTAAGGTATTTTATATTAAGTTTTAGAAGCGCTTCCATTTTTTATTATTTATTTTGACTATTAATAATAATATTGATAAAATTGGAAGCGATTCCAGTATTAGTGTTTTTAGTATAGCACTAAAAAATGCAATTGCAATAAATTTTTTATTAGCATATTGTTTAAGAGATTTAAAACATTATGAAAAGATATTCAATATATGACGTTGCAAAAAAAGCAGGCGTGGGTATTGGTACCGTATCCAGAGTTATTAATAATAACAAGCATGTTAAAAACTCTACAAGAGCAAGGGTACAACAAATTATAGATGAACTGGACTACAAGCCGGATTTTTTTGCCAGAAATCTTGTAAAGAAAGTCAGCAAGACCATAGGCCTTTTAATCCCTGATATAATAAACCCTATTTTCCCTGAGATGGCTAAAGGTATAAGTGATAAAGCTTTTTTAAATGATTACACAGTTTTCCTGAGTAACACCGATGAATCGATAGAAAAGGAAATCAAACAGGTAAACCGGTTGATAGAAAAAAGAGTAGATGGAATTATTTTTATCTCTACCGAGATGTGTAATAAAAATGGTGATTATACGCACTATATTTATTTGATGAGAAAGAACATCCCAACAGTACTCATAAATGGTTTTGTAGAAGATGCCGATATTCCTTTTGTTCGAATAAATGAGCTAAAAGCTGGATATCTGGCAACAAAACATATGATAGAAAAAGGTCTGAGAAAAATAGCATTCCTGGGCGGACCAGAAAATTCCATACCAACTCTTGAAAAACTTAAAGGTTATAAAAAAGCTTTTAGAGAATTCAAACTTGCGATAAAAAAAGAATATATAGTTCTGGATAAATACGAAATACCAAATGGTTTTAAAAACACAACCAATTTATTAAATATGGAAGAAAGACCGGAAGGAATTATAACAGTAAGCGACGCTCTGGCAATAGAGACCATAAAAGCCGCCCGGGCAAAAAATATCAGCATACCGGACGATATTAAAATCATAGGATTTGACGATATTAAATATTCTTCATCATTTTATCCTTCTATTACAACAATAGCACAACCAAAATACAAAATGGGAACCATGGCACTTGATATGCTGATAAATCTTATTGAAAAAAAAGAACTGTCTGAAAGAAGAGTCATTATTGAACCCAAGCTGATACTGAGAGATTCCTGCCCATGATATTAGCTCCTTTTTATTCCAAGTTAAATTGATTTGATTATTATCAGAAAAACCGGGGATATTTATAATCCCTGTCCATTTCTATCATTAAGCCTACAAATAATTCTTTAAGATTTTAAACAATAAATTTTATATTTACATGTATCTTCATAAGGTTTTATTGGATATATTTCCCAACCGATGTTACCGTATTTACTAATTAAACTTAATATAATATACTTTTATATTATTTTATCAAAATAACCAATATTTCATATAAATAATAGTTAATTTATATCATAAACTTTTATTCCGTCTAACTCCCGGGCAATTTCAGGAAAAGTCCTGTCTCTGCAATGAGCAAGTTTCTCTTCTAGGTTCATTTTCATATTGTTTATAAATTAAAAAATAATATAAATATAAATACATTTATTTAAATAAATTAATATCAATTTTAATAAAATTTTTATAAAATTATTTTAAACGTGATATTATTAAAAAATCTGCAATTAATAATTTTATCTTTGCGCAGAGAAAGTAAATGAAAAACAAAAAGGCAGAAAAAAAACCTGAACTATCCTGTGGGAAGCAGTTAAAGAGAAAATTATTATGAACTTTGAAAAACTTTATAAAAATGTCCCTTTTAACCAGAAAGAAAAACTGAAATCATTTCGTTTAAATCACAGGGCTAAAAGAATTAATACTGGTGAAAAACAGTGGTCATATATTTCCTGCGGAACCGGAGAAAAAGCCATTCTGTTTCTTCCCGGAGCTTTTTTAAAAGCTGATATGTGGTTTTACAGCATTACAGAACTGGAAAAA
>CAYROY010000090.1:0-8215 GCA_964426155.1 uncultured Actinomycetota bacterium | reverse complement strand
GCTATTATGATACTCCGGACACCGCTTCCAAAAAGTGCCGCAATTGTAGAGGTTGCCCGTATAACATCTATTACCGCACAAACTGAAGAACTTATATCGGCATTAATGCTGCCCTCATCAAAATTGTTTGAAAAAACAGTATCAACAAACAAATTTACCTCCTCTATAGTTTGAACTTTTCTCCTGTAAGGTTTTCATAAGCAGCAATATACCTTTCAGTGGTCTTTTTTATTATTGCATCAGGCAGCTCTGGAGGATTTGAATTTCGGTCCCAGCTGGTCGACAGAAGGTAATCCCTTACAAACTGTTTATCATAGCTATCCTGGTCCTTTCCCGGCTTATATTCATCCAGCGGCCAGAACCTGGAAGAATCAGGTGTGAGAACTTCATCAGCCAGTATTATTTCATCATTTTCTGCAGCACCAAACTCAAACTTTGTATCTGCAATTATTATTCCCCGTCTCATTGCGTATTCCGATGCTTTCATATATAGTTCTATACTCTTTTCCTTAAGATAATCCACTATCCGGGCCCCAAATATTTTTTTGGCCCTTTTTATGGTAATGCCGACGTCATGCCCCTTCACTTCCTTGGTAGAAGGAGTAAAAATTGCTTCTGGAAGCCGGTCGCATTTCTGCAGATTCTTTGGGAGCTTCAGGTCGCTTATCATCCCTGTTTTCCTGTATTCCTCCCATCCCGAACCTGTTATATATCCTCTTACGACACATTCGATCGGATAAATTTTTACCTTTTTTACAATCACAGACCTTCCGCTGAGTGTTTCTCCGTACTTCTTCAGAGATTTCGGAAATTTTTCCACATTGGCTTCAAGCAGATGATTATCAATCACATCACTAAGGTAATTAAACCAGAAAACAGAAATCTTATTTAAAATGATGCCCTTTAAGGGTATAAGCGAATCAAGTATATAATCAAAAGCCGAAATCCGGTCCGTAGTAACTATTAACAACCTGCTATCAAATGAAAAGATCTCCCTGACCTTTCCGCTTGCTATCTTTTTCATTCCGGGTATTTCTACTGCACCAACAAGTTTCATATCAACCTCCAGATATCATTTATGATCTCTATTTTTTAATACACTCAAATAAAAACTTATTACCTCTGTTGTTATATCCTCAAGAAGCCCGGGAGCATTTCTTACAGCTTCTTCAAGCTTCATGGGTTTTTTAATTATTGAAAAATTGCCGCAGAACATTGATGACTTCTCTTTCTTTATATCTTCCCTCCCAGCAAGAATAGAACCGTTTATACTTATAGCCGGTACACCATGTTTAAAAGCAATTTCTGCAACTCCGTATGGACTCTTTCCATAGAATGTCTGCCTGTCAAATGATCCCTCGCCCGTTATTACAAGATCAGCTCCCTTTATCTTTTCTTCCAGGCCCGTTATCTCTGCTACAATATCAGTTCCAGGCCTGATTTTTGCACTGGCAAATGCAATCAGTCCTGCTCCAAGACCTCCAGCAGCCCCGGCACCCGGTATGCCGGATAGATCAATCCCCATCTCCTTTGATACCACGCGCGCAAAATTCTTAAGACCCCTGTCAAGCTCCTCAACCATATCAGGGTCTGCCCCCTTCTGGGGACCGTATACATAAGCGGCACCTCTTTTACCATAAAGAGGATTTTTTACATCTGAGGCAACCTCGATTTCGGTTTTCTCTAACAGGCTGTTTGCGTTTACAGTATTTATTTTTTCCAGTTTCGCAAGCTGCCTGCCCCCGTATCCCAGTAATTGCCCGCCGGCTCCGATAAATTCATATCCAAGCGCCTGCGCCATTCCCATCCCGGCATCGTTGGTGGCGCTTCCGCCTATCCCCACTATTACCTTTTTTGCGCCCATCTCAAGGGCTTTATTTATTAACTGGCCGGTTCCGTAAGTGGTGGTTAACATAGGATTTTTTTTATTTTCAGGTACAAGCCCGTAGCCAGAAGCAGCCGACATCTCAATAACTGCCATATCACCTATAATGCCGAATCCTGCCCTGATATTATCACCCAGCGGACTCATTACATCAGCCTCAAAGATTTTCCCTCCCAGACTTTCCACAAGGGTCTCTACTGTACCTTCTCCGCCATCGGCCATAGGGTTCATACGGACCTCTACGGATGGGTCTAACTTTCTTATTGTTTTTGAAATTATATTACAGACCCGGGTTGCAGATAGGCTTCCTTTATATTTATCAGAAGCTACTACTATAATCATGACTGTCTGATAATCCTTATTTTACTAGTTTATAATGGCATCCTTTAGCGCCCTGGAGCACGGACATTTTCTTTCCCCGCTTATCTTTTTTATAGATCTGAAAAGTAGTTCCCTTACCTTCTCGTTATTTTCTTTAAAAACTTTTACTACTTCTTCAAGCGTAACAGGCTTTATATCAGGATGGCCTTCGAGACCTATATCATAATCAGTGATAAGAGATATATTCGCATAACATATCTCCTGCTCCCTGGCCAGGTAGTTTTCAGGATACTGTGTCATATTAACCACTTCCCATCCCATTGATGAAAACCATTTGCTCTCCGCGACCGTACTGAACCTCGGTCCCTGGATTACGACTACGGTTCCACTTTTGTGGTATTCGATACCGAGTTCCTCTGCGCTCTCTGAAATTATTTTTCTTAAAGTAGGACAGTAGGGCTCCGCCATGGATATATGAACAGTCTTGGGACCGTCAAAGTAGGTATCCTTTCTTCCCTTAGTCCTGTCCACAAACTGGTCACATATCACAAAGTGTCCGGGTTTTATCTGGGGCTGAAGGCTCCCGGATGCGCAGGGGCCAAATATATATTTTACTCCAAGCTTTTTCATTGCAAATATGTTTGCCCTGTAATTTATCATATGAGGGGGGATATCATGATTTCTTCCGTGCCTTGGCATGAAGGCAACTTTTTTGCCCCCGACTTCTCCGAGAACTAACCTGTCTGAAGGATCACCATAGGGAGTGGTTATTTCTACCTCTTCTGTTTCTTTAAGAAATGAGTAGAAACCCGAGCCTCCGAACACTCCGACTTCTGCACTAAATCTTACCGGCATACCAATCCTTTCCATCACATAATATTTATATAAACCTGCAATCACCAGATATTTTTATTCAGCAGATCTGAAATTGATACCTCTGGCCTGGCACCGAAATGAGTTATAACTGCAGCAGCCGCCAGGTTCCCCATCCTTGCGCATATATCTATTTTCCTGTTATTTATATAGCCATGCAAAAACCCTGCTGCATACATATCGCCCGCACCTGTGGTATCCACAATCTCAATATTTTTCTCCGGTTCTGTGCAGTACTTACGGCTACCCCTTATCACTACCGATCCGGATTCTCCGCGGGTAAGAGCAAATATTTTATTATATCTGCTGCATATATCTGCTGCATCTTCAAATTCCGAAACCTGGAAGAGCGTTTTTATTTCATCTTCATTCGCAAAAAGTATATCTACATCTTCTGCAAGAAGTCTCATGAATTCTTTCCGGTGCCTTTCTACACAGAAAGAATCCGAAAGGGTAAGCGCCACTCTGCCGCCGTTTTTTTTGGAAAGTCCGACAGCTTTTTTAAAGGCCTTCCGGGCACTTATGCTGTCCATCAGGTAGCCTTCCAGATATACTATTTCCGAATCTTTTATTATATCCTCGTCAATATCACTTGGTTCCAGTGCACCCGATATTCCCAGGCAGGTATTCAATGTCCTCTGTGCATCAGGCGTGGTCATTACTATACAGCATCCGGTAGAACCCATGCCTTTATATCTTCTGGCACGGTAGAAAACTCCGATATCACTCATCCCCTTTTCAAATGAACGGCCAAGACTATCATCTCCCACCTTCCCAATAAAAGCAACATTGTTGCCGAGCATTGCCAGCCCTGCGATTGTATTTGCTGCAGAACCTCCCGATATCTGCTTTGGATCTGTGATCCTTCCATGCAGGAGGCTTATCTCTTCTTCGCTGATCAGCTTCATGATGCCCTTTTCAAGCTTAAGTTCAAGGAGCAGTTCTTCTTTTACACTTGCAAGTATGTCTACTATAGCATTGCCTATACCTACCACTCCATATTTTTTCTTTCCTTTTCTGGAGCCGTTTTCTATTTCCAACAGCTTTCTACCTCCGGCATGCAACATAGCCTTAAAGATTTTTTACAATTAAGATTCTTTATTACCACAACATGAGACGATGATTTCTTTTGTCTCTTTATTCATCCTTTTATGTTATATATAATATAGTTTGATATTACAAGGAAAAATTTATTTATAGAGGAAAAGTTATGCCGGGGACATGACAGGGTATATATTTTTGCGAATTTGACGGACCCAGGGATAGAATTATCCATGTAAAAACCATAGAAGGAAATTGAATTGACTCTTTTTGATGATTCCAGACAAAAATACACAAAAAAGATAAATTCAGGCATTCCTCTGGCTGACAGGATGCGTCCATCCGGCCTTGAAGGATTTGTCGGACAGGAGCATCTGGTAGGAAAAGGGAAGGTTCTTAACAGTCTTATTGAGAGCGACCGGCTGCATTCCATGATATTCTGGGGCCCGCCCGGGTCAGGCAAGACCACACTTGCCAGAATAATAGCAAATAGGACACAGAGCAGATTCATATCTTTTTCTGCTGTGACATCAGGGATAAAGCAGATAAGAGACATAATGGAAATAGCAGAGCACGAACTGAAAACATTGGGTACCAGGACTATACTGTTCATCGATGAGATCCACCGCTTCAATAAGGCCCAGCAGGATGCTTTTCTGCCATATGTCGAAAACGGTACCATAATACTTATAGGTGCAACCACTGAAAACCCTTCATTCGAAGTAAATTCTGCACTGCTTTCCAGGACAAAGACATATATTCTGGAAAAGCTTTCCCCGGTTGACATAAAGTTTCTTTTAAAAAAGGCTCTTTCCGACAAAAAAAATGGGCTTGGCAAATATGATATAAAAATAGATGGTAAAACAATAGATTTTATCGCAGATGTATCAGACGGCGACTCAAGAATAGCATATAACATACTGGAGCTATCTTTTGATTCTTCTTCAGGAAGAAAAGACGGGACCGTGGTCATAGACCGCAAAACAGTTGAGAATGTGACCCAGAAAAAGGCACTTCTCTATGATAAGCATGGTGAAGAACATTTTAACCTGATTTCCGCCCTGCACAAAAGTATGAGGGGAAGCGATCCGGACGCCGCTGTATACTGGACAGTAAGGATGCTGGAAAGCGGAGAAGATCCGCTGTATATACTGCGCAGGATGATAAGGTTTGCCTCGGAAGATGTCGGCCTTGCAGACCCTGAGGCTCTTAAGCTTGCTGTTGCTGCCAGAGACAGCTTTGAATTTATTGGCCCGCCGGAAGGCTATCTCGCAATAATAGAACTTGCTGTCTATCTTTCCATATCACCTAAATCTAACTCACTATATATGACATATAAAAAAGTAATGTCTGATATAATTAAGTACCAGTCTCTTCCGGTCCCCCTTCATATAAGGAATGCTCCGACTCCGCTGACCAGGGAAGCCGGCTACAGCAAAGGATATAAATATGACCATGACTTTAGCGGTGGAGTTGCAGACCAGTCCTATCTTCCCGGAGAGCTTACAGGAAGAAAATATTATATTCCTGAAGACAGAGGATTTGAGAAGAAGATCAAGGAAAGACTTGAAATAATAGAAAAGATAAGGAACAGTAATAGAAAACAACCTCAATAAAATTTTACTGAATAAGCTTTAAATTTTCTAAATCAATCAATATCAATAATTCTTAACTGTTAAGATAATACATATAACAATAATATAATATTTATGTATATAAATATTATTTATAATATTGTATTAATTATTATTTGGTGATAAAATAATACAGTTTAATAATATTTCTATTTATAAATCATTATAAATATTAAAGGTATTTTCTATGTTAAAGGCAAGACTCAGGTCATACTTTAAAGATTTTGGGTACAGGGTAATCAGATTAAAATATTTTATAATGGTAGTCGGCGCACTTTTACTTGAAATAACAACTCTGACACTGTACCTGTTAAAATTACAGAATATCATAGAGTTTGACCTTTTCACCCTTTCCATCCTCTACGGTATTATAAGTGCTATAATAATAGTACTTTCCATCGGAATAATCTTTCTTATGAAGTTTGACAGCAGAAGAGACAGCAATAAGATAAAAAATTTTATTGACTTTCAGGGAAAATACAGGACGCTTGCAAATAAATATCTCAATGGAATCAACAGCCTGATGATCCGTTTTGATGCAGAAAAGGAAAATATTGATAAAAAAATAGAGTATGCATCAGCACTTGAAAACAAATATGACAATTACCAGAAAGAGTTTTCAAAGATGAATGTTCCTGAATTTTTAAGGTATGCTCACAGCTGCGAAAATAAACATCTTCAAAAAGAAAAGCAGTTTTACGGAGGATTTTCCTCGCTTACCGGCGCAGATGTCCTTAAAAAGCTAAGTTTCGAATCAGAGACCGCACATACCAGTTTTTTGAAGGAACTAAACAGCATAGAAAAGAAGCTTAAGCTAATAATCTGACAGATCTGAAAACTGTATGCTATTGCTTTATAAGCTCTTCAGCTATCTGGATCGTATTGAGTGCAGCGCCTTTCCTTAACTGGTCGCCCACCACCCAGATATTTATACCGTTTTCAACTGCAATATCTTCTCTTATTCTTCCTACATAAACATCATCTCTTCCTGAAGAATTAAGAGTGGTAGGATATACACATTTTCTAAAATCATCCATAAGTTTTACACCTTTTGCAGAAGAAAGTGCGCTCCTTACGTCATCAAGAGAAATTTTCTTATCTGTTTCCAGCATTATAGATTCAGAGTGAGAAGTCATTACTGGAACCCTGGCACAGGTGGCAGAGATCAATATATTATCGTCACCCATTATCTTACGGGTCTCATATACCATTTTCATCTCTTCTTTTGTATAACCATTGTCATAGAATACATCTATATGAGGTATTACGTTAAATGCGATCTGCACCGGGAAAGCAGAGGCCTTTACATCCACTGACTTATTACAGACTATTTCCCTGACCTGTTCCTCCAGCTCCGATATTCCCTTTGCTCCTGCTCCAGAGACTGATTGATAACTGGATACTATTATCCTTTTAACAGGTGATATATCATGAATCGGTTTTATAGCTACTACCATTATTATGGTGGTACAGTTAGGATTTGCGATTATACCATTGTGTTTCCATATATCACCGGGATTTACTTCAGGAACCACCAGAGGTACACCATCATCAAGTCTGAAGGCGCTGCTGTTGTCTACCACAACTGCTCCGCTTTCAACAGCATATTTTGCAAATTCTTTTGATATTGCTGCCCCTGCCGAGAAAAGGGCGATATCTACACCCTTAAACGAGTCTTTTTTAAGTTCCTGTATCTCAATCTCCTCGCCAGCAAAATCTATTGTCTTACCTGCAGAGCGTACCGAGGCAAGCGGAATCAGGTTTTTAACCGGAAAATCCCTCTCCTCAAGCACTGAGAGAAATACCCTTCCCACTGCCCCTGTAACTCCGGCAATAGCTACATTATAATCTTTTCTACTCATCTTGATCTCCCTGCAGTCTAGATGATTAACAATAAAATATAAATTAATCTATAAAAGTTGAAGGATATATTAAAACAATAAAAGCATAAAAAGAAGAATATTGCTTCTGCTGTCTAATTGGTGCAGGGTGTGCTGGACTCATCAGAGTATTTACAAGATAAAAGCCCGCATCTATCTTAAATATCATCCCGGCTATTGAGGCATATAATCATTTTATATCAAAACCGCTGTGAAGCGCCCTTACCGCATCTTTTACTTTCGATTCCCTTATGATGCAGGATATCCTTATAGGGGATGTAGATATCATCTCAATATTTATTCCCTTATCAGCCAGTATCCTGAACATTCTGGCTGCAATACCCGGGTGGGTCTGCATGCCTGCTCCAACAATTGAGATCTTTGCAACTTCAGTATCTATTATTGCATTTTCCTGTACCAGTTCCTTGAGAACTTCTCTGGCAATAGACATATCTTCGGGTTTAATAGTGAATGATATGGCAGCCATCCCCTCTTCACTGACATTCTGTACTATCAGATCTATATTTATATTATTGTCTGAAAATTTTTCGAATAACCTTGCAGCTTCTCCTGGTTTGTCC
>CAYROY010000089.1:0-3132 GCA_964426155.1 uncultured Actinomycetota bacterium | reverse complement strand
ATCGGGACTTTCTGTTCTTTTGGGTACCGCCCCTTTTCTGTATTTTTCAATCATTGCCATAGTCCTTGAAAGGAGGTTTCCCAGGTCGTTTGAAAGATCAGCATTATATCTTTTTACAAATGCAGGCCCGGTAAACGACCCATCCTGCCCAAAGGATACTTCCCTTGTAAGAAAATACCTTACTCCATCGACACTATATTTTTCTGCCATTTCATCCGGATCAAGTATTATCCCTTTTGATTTTGACAGCTTTTCGTGACCCATAAGTAGCCATCCGTGTACTACAATGTGCTCTGGAAGTTCAAGCCCTATAGACATCAATATTGCAGGCCATATTACAGCATGGAATTTCAGGATGTCTTTGCCGATATGATGCTGGTCCGCAGGCCACCACTTTTTAAAACTCCCATTATCTTCCGTACCGTAGCCCAGAGCTGATATGTAGTTTATCAGTGCATCTACCCACACATAGCAGTAATGCTTAGTGTCAAAAGGGATCGGCACACCCCACTTTACGGCGGTCCTTGAGATGCTTATATCATTAAGTCCCTGTTTCAGAAGACCCAGTACCTCATTTCTCCTGGTATCCGGTATAATAAAGTCGGGGTTTTCTTCAATATGTTTTAGAATCCTTTTTTCATATTTTGACAGCCTGAAGAAATAATTTTCCTCCTTTACATACTCCACCTCTCCGCCGCACTGGGGACACCTGCCGTCAACCAGCTGCGAATCCAGCAGGAATGTCTCACAGGGCACACAGTATTCTCCTTCATATGTACTCTTATAAAGGTCCCCGTTTTCCTTCAGATGCACGAGTATGTCCTGTACCACTTTTTCGTGTTTTTTGTCAGTTGTCCTTATAAATCCATCATTGCTTATATTGTATAATCCCAGGAGCCTTTTCATATCTTTGACCATCATGTCTACATATTCGCCGGGGCTTACTCCTTTTTCCATAGCGCTTTTGTTTATTTTCTGGCCGTGCTCATCGGAACCGGTCAAAAAATAGGTATCCCTTCCGCATATCCTGTTAAATCTTGCTACCACATCAGCCAGTATAAACTCATATATCTGTCCGAGGTGAAGCTTCGCGTTCATATAGGGTATTGCGGTAGTTATATAAAACTTTTTACCTGCCATGCTCTCCTTCTTAAACCTGCTTAAAATTTAGTTGAAATATTATACAATTTTTGCCTGCTAATGTCATACTTGGACCTTATTACTTTGAGTGCATCTTTTTTGGTAACCCCCTGTTTCATTAATTCTGTAAACCTATCCTCTATTTCATTATCAGTATAAGATTCTATTTTTTCTCTCCTCTCTCCTTCGATCACAAGGACTATCTCCCCCTTCATCTCCTTTGACCTTACAGCTTCAAGTATCCTGTCGAGCCTTCCCCTTATTGATTCTTCATGTATCTTTGTTATTTCCCTTATTAGAGCTGCGCTCCTTTTTCCAAACACCGGTATTAACTCCTCCAGAAGCTTTTCTATCCGGCGCGGCGATTCATATATGATAAGTGTATGGGAAAGATGGGATAGTTCTTCTATCTTTTTTTTCCTCTTTTCCTTTTTTCTTGGAAGAAATCCAATAAAAAGAAAGCTGTCCGTTGGAAGCCCGGATAATACGAGTGCACTGATTCCTGCACTGGGGCCTGGAATAACTGTAATCTCTATATTACTGTCTAAACATTTCTCTATAAGCCTGTATCCCGGGTCCTGAACTGCCGGCATCCCGGACTCAGAGACAAGGGCTGCAGTCCTTCCTTCTTCCAGAAGTGATACCATATAAGAGATCCTGGCGGGGCTGGTATGTTCGTGATAGCTTATTATTTCCTTTTTTTTTATATCATATCGAGAAAGCAATTTCCTTATGGTCCTTGTATCCTCTGCAAATATCAGGTCTACATCTTTAAGAGTAGAAAGCAGCCTCAATGTCACATCCTCAAGATTTCCTATCGGTGTACCGCATATGAATAATTTTCCCATTTTGTCTTCCGGCATATCTATTAATATATTGCATTCAGGATTAATAGCTAATATACAATTTATGATATTTTTAAACAAGCACCACATAAAAGCATGATAAAATCTTTTTTAAGATATCACTTGAAAAAATAGCATCAATAAGTAAAAATTTATTTATGAAACTCAGAAACTTATCTCAATTTGTAAAAAGGATCATCATATCCGCTGCTGTACTTATAAGCATATTCTTTCTGGGTTCACTTGGTTACATATTAATAGAGGATTTAAGTTTCCTTGATGCATTGTTTATGACCACCATAACTATTACTACTGTCGGTTACGGGCTGGTCAAGGAGCTTTCTGTTGCCGGGACCATATATACAATATTTCTGATTATCGGGGGTACCGGCGTTGCAGCTTACATAATTATTAATATCGGCGAGTTTATCCTTTCAGAATTTTTGATGGGCAGACTCGAGAACAGAAGGAACAAGAAAATGATTGAAAGACTCAAAAACCATTATATCATTTGCGGGCTCGGGAGAGTGGGAACGGAAATAGCACACGAATTAAATAACAATAAGACCGACTTTATTGTCATCGACAATGCAGAAGGGCCGATAGAGGCCTGCAGGGAGAATAAATGGCTGTATATAGAAGGTAATGCTTCAAATGACGATGTGCTTATAGAAGCAGGCATTGAAAGAGCAAAGGGGCTTTTTGCTTCCCTGGATACTGACTCAGAGAATGTATATGTGACACTTGGTGCAAAATCATTAAATCCGGACATATTTATTGTGGCCCGTGCAAAGACATTTGAGACCATAAGCAAACTTGAAAAAGCAGGTGCGGACAGGGTCGTATCGCCTCAGATTATAGGGGGCAGGAGGATGGCCGCAATGGCCCTGCGCCCGTCTATTTCTGATTTTTTTGATACGGTCATGCATACAGAGGAAACCGAGATAAGACTTGCGGAAATAGAGATAAAACCGGGCAGCAAAATAGACGGCCTTACCATAAGCGAAGCCGGGAATACTTACGGTATAGACGCGCTGATAATATCCGTGCTTGAAAAGGGCGAAAAAATATCGGTAAACAAAGCCAGCGGCTCAACATTGATAAGCGCAGGGCACAAGCTAATTGCTATAGGCACTCCTGATCAGGT
>CAYROY010000088.1:0-6060 GCA_964426155.1 uncultured Actinomycetota bacterium | reverse complement strand
CATCAGCGGTAAAGTCTCATCTATTATCGGCCCTATAGTATTTGGCATAATCTCCTTTTTTACAGGAAGTCAGAGGATTGCACTGCTTTCAACATTATTTTTTCTTATAAGCGGATTTATAATGCTGCGGACTGTCAGGACCGAAAACTACCATCCAAAAAATTAGTATATTAAAAATATTTAGTATCAATTACAAAATATTAAGAAATTAGCAATTCCCGGTATATAATTCAGTTCAAACGATAAAGTATATCAATAAGACTAATAAGTATACAATTGTTTATAAGGTCTGTGAGAGAACGGTATGAGCTTAATAAAATCTTCAGCTTTTATTCTGCCTGCATCTGCCGAAAAAAATCTGCAGTAATTTCCGATATATTTATACAGTGTATCAATATCAGAACCTTTCGGTTCATCTACTATTACCTCCCTTCCCAGTTTATATTCCTCTACTTTTCCCCTTATATAAATTGTCCCCCCGTGCATCCCGGATCCAATATGATATCCTACCTTACAGGTACCAGCACCTGCAACTTCATCTGTACCTTTCCGGTAAAGACCCAGCAGTATTATTACTCCTCCAGCCATATATTCCCCCAGATAATCTCCTGCACTTCCACCTATTACTATAACCGGTGTCTTTTCTTTATGTGCTTTCATATGTATTCCACATCTAAATCCGGTGCTTCCCTCTATATATATCTCTCCGCCCCTCATTGAATATCCTGCAATATCTCCAGTATCACCATGGATTATTACCTTTCCTGAGTTCATGGTATTTCCTATACCATCCTGTCCATTATCAAAAACTTCAATAAACGGCCCGTCCATAAAAGCAGCCAGATCATTTCCAGGAACACCTTCTATATTTATTTTAAAATCACCTTTGAGACCACAACCAATATATCTCTGCCCGCACACGTTCTTTAGTGAAATCTCCATTCCGGCATATCTATTTACTGGACCATTTTCGGATAGTTCCAGCATACTCCTGATATGTCTGTTCAGCTCCCTGTATCCAATACCCTCTGAATCAATTAGTTCCTTCATATCCAATCCCTTTTCTGAAAATCAGACGTTTTTTAATATCTGTTAAACAGACATGCTCGCCTGACTTTTATTTCTTTATATACACTTTTATTCTATATGATTAAGTTTCTCCAGCATGCTTTATTCCCAGGATTAAAAGTTCCCTGTCGTTAAGGTTTATGCCTCTCAAATGCTCCCTGTTACCCCTGAGGCTTTCAACAGCATTAATTCCTGCCCCTCCAAGCATTTCCTTCAATTCAAGGGACCATGCCCTTAAAAGATTAAGAAGCCTTTTGGTTCCTACCTCGGGATTTAGCCTGCCAGTAAGATATGGATCCTGAGTAGCAATGCCCCAATTGCATTTACCTGTATAACATTTCTGACATAGGTGGCATCCCATAGCAATAAGTGCAGCCGTGCCTATACATACAGCATCTGCTCCCAGCGCTATTGCCTTTATAACGTCTGCACTTGACCTGATACTACCTGCTGCCAGTATTGAGACATCCTGTCTTATCCCTTCATCCCGCAGCCTTTCATCAACAGAAGCTATTGCAAGCTCTATTGGGATACCCACGTTGTCCCTTATAACAAGCGGTGCGGCACCAGTTCCTCCCCTGAAGCCGTCTATGGTTATAAAGTCTGCACCTGCCCTGACAATACCACTTGCTACCGGTGCTATATTATGCACAGCTGCAACTTTTACACCTACAGGTTTTTTCCACTCTGTTGCTTCCTTTATGGCATATATCAACTGTGCCAGATCTTCAATAGAGTATATATCATGATGCGGGGCTGGGGATATGGCATCTGAACCCTGCGGTATCATCCTTGTATTTGAGATATCATATGTTACCTTTCCGCCCGGAAGATGGCCTCCAATACCCGGCTTGGCACCCTGCCCGATCTTAATCTCTATAGCAGCCCCCATATTTAGATAATCTACATCGACTCCAAATCTTCCCGACGCCACCTGGACTATTGCATTGCCTGCATATTGATAAAGGTCTTTAACAAGACCGCCCTCTCCGGTGTTGAAGTAAGTCCCAAATTCTGACGCAGCAGCTGCAAGGCATTTACATGCATTATAACTTATTGAACCATATGACATTGCAGAAAATATTATTGGCGTTGAAAGCTCCAGCTGTGGTGAGACTATTGTTTTGACCTTTATATTCACAGCTCCCCTGTTATCTTCAAACTCTATCCCCAGATTTTTTCTACCAATAAAAGTCTTAATTTCCATAGGCTCCCTTAAAGGATCTATTGAAGGATTAGTTACCTGAGAGGCATTAAATAATATATGATCCCAGTATATTGGATATGATTTATCAGAACCCATACCTGTTAGCACGACTCCCCCTGTATCAGCCTGCTTATAAATATTCCTTATATGATTTTCCGTCCAGTTAGCATTAGTTTTAAATTGATCCTTTCTTTCACTTATTTTTAATGCTCCTGTCGGGCACATACTTTCACACCTATGACATCCGATACATTTCTTAGGGTCGCTGATTATTGTATCTTTATCAACATTATATTTATGTACACCATTTGCACATTGTTTTATACATATCCCGCAGGATATGCACTTTGTCGGATCTCTTTCTATTTCAAACTCAGGTTCTGTTAATTTTAATGCCATTTTTACCTCCCGGGTTATAAAAAAGTCATGCCCTGTTCAGGACGTCCTCAGCTATTTTTCTTTTATGATCGATTGCTGATTTTTTATTTAGTCTCCCTATTACAGGCTCTCCTCCACCCGGATGCCATACAACATCAGGATGGGGGCAGATAAATCTTATAGAAGCCTCTTCACTTGAAATAAATAAAAAGTCACCTTTTTTTGCCGCTGCAAGAGGTCTCAGCTTGACCCTGTCATTAAGGGCATACATACAGTCACTGGTAGCAGTGATTATGCTGAAAGGTCCATTTATGAGTGCTCCCCCATACAATATTCTCAATGTCTTTGCAAGTTTCATCTCATCTTCAGACATTCTCTCTATTCTATCCCATAATGGTGGAGAAAGTACAAGATGTAGAATATCGAGATCTATTCTTTGTTTCCTGACAATTAAGTCAAAAAGGTACGTAATTACTTCTGTGTCAGTAGATAATACACAATTATAGCCAAATCCGCTTACAAACCTCCTGTTGGTTCCGTAAGACGATATCTCACCATTATGTACAACAGACCAGCCTAGCAGTCCAAAAGGATGGGACCCTCCCCACCATCCAATAGTATTAGTAGGGAATCTTCCATGGGAAATCCATAAATGCCCCCTGTAGCTATCAAGTCTAAAAAAGTTTCCTATGTCCTCAGGAAACCCCACTCCTTTAAATATACCCATATTCTTTCCACTTGATATTATATAAGAACCATTGTCTCCTGAATTTAACTCCATAACAAAGTCTAAAATAAAATCTTCTTCCATAATTTTAAATCTTTCATTATCATTAAGTATTTCTTGATTGGAATTTGTCTTAATAGGGCTTCTGCCGCTGCCGATTGAATATACAAAATCTGCAGGTTTTAAGAAGTACCTGTATATAATCGGGGGATTTTTAATACCTTTTACTTTTCTTATAGGAATTTCCTCACTATATAATATCCTGAAATTGCTGCTTAACTTCTTCTCGGTAAGACATCTTGATTCAGGATCATCATATATTATATGAAAAGCCCAGTCATCCTTATACTGTGGGTAGATCCCATATCCAGCAAATCCACCGCCAAGGCCATTGGATCTTTCGTGCATAAGAGCAATACCATCAATTATCTTGATTCCATTAAATCTTTTTCCTGACTGATCCATAATACCAAATATAGCGCAGCCTGAAGGTATCCTGTATCTTGAAAAATACTCCTGGGTGCACCTATTTGATCCTTGTCTTAATCTTATGCTTCTAGATTCCATTTAAATACCATAATCTCAAAAAAAAACCTTCTTAAAACATCCTTGTCATGTTTTAAGAAGGCTACTTTACCTTCATTATTACCGGCACTTCCTTATGCCGGTTTATCTATGTAATTTTAAGGTAATTATATGTATAGCATTCTACTTTGTCAAACAAATAATTTTGACATTTAATCTGGAACGGGCTATTAAAGAGTTCATTTCTAGCGCAGGCCGGATTAATTATATTGATTTATTCATTTTATTAACATACAGCTTATATCCAGTATACCTTTTTATCAGAATATATAATGGGGACAATTTTTTTAATAAACTACATAGCCTTATCCATAATGACCTTATTAGAATATTAGAATTGGAATGCCATCAGTTTTACCTTAATTTTTTCCTGTAAATCCTTCTTATAAATACAAATACGGTAAAGATAGCCATAAATACTATCGATATTGCAATTGAAAATAAGAAGCTGTATTCTGCTATGAATTTTATAGCAAATGGTATAAGACTACCGCCTGTAAGACCAATGGAAAACAATATTGTAAGTAGAACTTCTTTTCCAAAACTTAAAATCTTACCGGCAGAAGAGATAAGAAGCGGCGGTATACCGGAAAAACCAAGTCCTATAACTCCTGCACCGATAAGTATTATTATTTTATTTACAGAAAAAATGCTTACAAACAATCCTAACATGCTTATAACGGACAGAAAAATTAATAAAGTTCCTCCTTTGATCTTATATGATAGAAAGCTTATCAGCAATCTCCCTGCAAGTATTCCTACCCAGAATATTGAAATCATTAATCCTGCACTATAGACATCAAATAATTTCTCTATCCTGTAAAAAGTAGGCGCCCAGGAAAAAATTGTTACTTCAGCCATAACATACAGAAGCATCAGCGTAATAGTCAGAATTATATATATATTTTTACTTCTGTTTGCGAATAATTCCTTTATTGGCAGAGCTTCCCTATTATCTTTAGTGTCTGGTTTTCTCCAGTTTGATAGTATAAAAGATACAAACGAAATAAAGGTCAGCCCCATAAATATAAGGTATATTATCCTCCATTCCATATTTCTATTTACAAGATTAGAAGCAAAAATAGGAGAGATGAGGGCACCCATTGCAAAAAATCCATGTCCCAGGTTTACAACGCTGTCTTTGTTTTTAACTTTCCCCTCAAGCATACTTATATTTGCATTAATAAATATTATTCCCAGAAGCAGACCGGAAATGAGATAAAGTATATAGAAAAAAATAAGGGATGATGCTAGAACAAGACCTGCCAGCACGGGGAAAAGCAAAATATAGGTAGATATTATTATTTTACTGCCCTTAAATCTTCTGCTCAAAAGCACGAATGTTATTATGCCCAGAACCTGTCCTATCAAAAAGAAGGTGGTTATGATATTCATGCTTTCAGGCGTTACACTAAAATATTCACTGATATTTATTAAGATCGGACTTGCCAGTACCATAAAAAATGAAAAGATAAACAGGGCAAGAAAGTTTGGAAATTCCAGTAAATAGTTTATAAAATTATTATTTTTCACTTCTCATCTCAGGATAACATGACAATATTTAATCTATTAAATTTCAATGCATTGCCGCCTGTTTTTATATTAGCAATCATTATACAAAGAAATGAGTTAATCACATCTCAATATAAAATTTTATAGACCGGTAGAACGAATTCATATATAAATCCCACTTTTCTAGTATCTGGATTTTTCTCATATGTTTTTTTATATTCCCCGTAATAGTCTTCTAAGCACTACCGGTTTAGATTTACCGGGTTTTTCTTCTTCTGTACTCTTTAGTACTTCTTCTTAGTAATATATGTGATTATGTCCTATTATAATTAATATATATAATTATATAGGGGTATATTAAATCTGGATCTTATAAGAAGTTTGTCTGATAATTTTGAAATAAAGATATTAAAGACTTGGCCAAATTTAAACTTCCATTTTGAATAATCTGCTAAATACCCCAAAAAGCATAATATGGCAGCCTCAAGGCTGCCATATTATATCAGTTATTCATAGTATTTTTTCATATCTTCAAGAGTCATGCATTCGTATTCTCCAGCATGCCCTGCTGTACTGAAGCCCT
>CAYROY010000087.1:0-2831 GCA_964426155.1 uncultured Actinomycetota bacterium | reverse complement strand
CTTGCAAGTGAAAATTTTTTGACTATACAGAATATCAAGGGTATTTTCAATAATTTTGCTGTATATGGGATGATGGCCGCCGGAATAACAATAGTAATGATCGGTGGAGGATTTGATCTTTCTATAGGTTCAGCAGCAGGTCTTGCAGGAATAGTAAGTTCGGTTTTACTGATGAAGGGGATTGAGATAGCTACCCCTTATGTATTTATTATAGCTATCGTTATAGGTTGCTCTGTCGGTCTTCTCAATGGTCTAATCATAACAAAGATCGGGATAAATCCTATTATTACAACTCTTGGTACATTGGCTATAATAAGAGGTATCTGTTATTTCTGGGCCGATCTCAATCCAAGAGTATATAATCTTTTTGTCCAGGATTTTGGACGTATATATATCGGTGGTGTTTTTCCAATAACTACTGTTTATATAATAGTTATTTTTGCAATACTCACCCTGATACTCAAGTTTACAAGGTTCGGCAGGGACCTTTATACAATAGGAGGGAATGAAAACCTGGCGAAACTTGCCGGCATACCTGTAGATAGAGTCAAGATAATCTCATATGTGATCTCAGGTTTTTTTGCTTCAATTGCAGGAATCTTGATTATTTCTCAGCTTGGTTCCGGCAGACCGGAATATGGTAATGGTGCTGAACTTGAAGTCCTTACCATTGTTGTTCTCGGAGGAATAGTGGTTGGAGGAGGAAAAGGTAACTTTCTGGGGGTATTTATTGCCGTTGCTATCATACAGACTATAACAAATGGGATGGTTCTGGTTGAGGTCCCTATATATTTGAGAATGGTGATAAAAGGGGCCCTGCTTGTTCTTGTAATTGCAGTAGACGCATTTAGAAATAAGAGGCATCTGCAGTTATATTAGATTTTTATTTTAATAAGAAAGTCCATAAGTTTTAATTTTCAGGTAATAACTGAAAAATAATTACACTTTGCGTTACTCTATGTAAAAATTGTATTACGTTGGTCAGAATTAAGATAGGATAAAATATCATGTCCGGGTAATGCCGGTCAAAGATTACATAATATATTAATGACTGAATTGTCTTACGGATATGGATTAATAATTATGGTCATCAGAAGTAATGAAAGGAATATTTGATGAGTGGAATACTGGAACGCCTCAAGAATATGGTACTTGAATTTAATATAGATGTCGCGGAAGAGACAGCGAAAGAAGCAATAAAGGAAGGCATAGATCCTGTTGAAGCTGCAAATTCCCTAACTGAGGGCATACAGATAATCGGAGATAAGTTCGGGTCTGGAGAGCTGTTTTTGCCTGATCTGGTATGTGCTTCTGAGGTACTAAAAAAGGCATTCCCGGTAATAAATGCAGAGATAGAAAGAAGGGGTAAGAAGACTAAAAGCCTGGGAAAAGTTGTAATAGGGACTGTATACGGCGATATTCACAGTATTGGAAAAGACATGGTCTCTACTATGCTTTATGCTGCTGGATTTGAAGTAATAGACCTCGGTGTGAATGTAAGAGGAGAGGTCTTTTTAAAGACAATAAAGGATGAGGGACCGGATATACTTGCAATGTCTGCGCTGCTCACAACAACTTCATCAGAGCAGAAAAATATGATTGAGAGTCTGGTTAAGGAGGGGCTAAGAGGAAAATTAAAGATAATAGTGGGAGGCAGCCCTATAAATCAGGAGTTTGCTGATTCAATAGGGGCTGATGGATATGGAGCTAATGCCCCCGAAGGAGTGAGACTGGCAAAAAAGCTGTTAAATCTATAATCTATACAAATAATAAAGGTGATCTATATGCAAATGGGATTTAAACGTGGATTTGAGACGATAAAGATCTTATCTGAAAGCCAGATAGATCAAATTCATAGTTCCACGCTGCAGGTATTGGATGAGATAGGCTTTAAATTCGATTCGGACAGGGCTTTAAAGATACTGGAGGAGCACGGCTGCAGGGTGGATTATGATTCAAAGACGGCAAGGATTTCTCCCGACCTCGTAGAGTGGGCTATAAGAAAAACACCTTCAAGTTTTATGGTCAGGGCAAGAGATCCTGAAAAAAGCATAAGAGTGGGCGGCAATACACTGTATTTTATGAATTCAGCAGGTGCAAGATATGCAGATGTGGATAGCGGAGAGGTCTCTATGCCGACAATGAAGCAGAACAATGAAGGAGTGATAATCTCAGATGCTCTGGATTCAGTGCACTGCTTTCCATCATACACTCCTTATTTTGAAATAGAAGGAGTCCCCCCTGTGATGTCCTGTCCTGTAAGCTGTGCACAGCGGATGAGATATTCTACAAAACCTTCCAGAGGAGCACAGCCAACTGATAGTTTCATATGGGAGACAAAGCTGGCACAGGCTGTAGGAGCCCAGCTGATGGGTTGTGTAGAAGGGGCAGCTCCTCTCTCACTTGCGGAAGATCCATGCAACGCAGCATTTTATTATCTTGATGCAGGTTTTCCTATATATATCGCCTCCGGATCCCTGATGGGCGGATCCCACCCGATAACCATAGCCGGTGCTACGGTCAGCCACAATGCAGAGCTTTTGGCCATAATAGTACTTCTCCAATGCATCAGACCAGGAAGCGGAGTAATAGCAAATAATTTCGTATCTGCTATGAATATGCAGACTGGAGATATGAATTTTGGCACAGCTGCAATTGCACTTCACCAGATGGCCTTTAATCAGATATGGCATGACTTCTACAGGATACCCATAAATAATACCGGATCAGCATTTTCAAATTCTAAGGTGATCGATTACCAGACAGCGGCTGAAAAGCTGCCCCTGGCTATGTGCTCTGCACTGTCCGGTGCCAATATGATAGTCCTGCAT
>CAYROY010000086.1:0-6280 GCA_964426155.1 uncultured Actinomycetota bacterium | reverse complement strand
GTAAAAGAAGTCACTTAATCCTCACTTTTATATTTTTAAAAGATGGTTTACATCAATGCTCTCTGGACAGCTACCACTTTTCCCTGGATTATAGGCTCTGATTTCATTAAAATTGGCATGTATTTCGGATTGGAAGATCTGAGTTCAACATGCTTTTCTTTTCTATAGTACCTTTTAACTACAGCCTCATCATCTATAAGTGCTACCACTATATCGCCATTTTCCGCTACAGGCTGCGATCTTACTGCTATAATATCACCGTTGAGTATATGGTCTCCGGTCATGCTGTCTCCATGGACCCCGAGGGCAAAATCGGCATTTCCTCTTATCATATCAGAAGGGAAGGGAATATAACCCTCAATGTTTTCTTCAGCAAGGACAGGTCTTCCAGCAGCTATCCTCCCTACGAGAGGAAGGTAAAGGGCTTCCTTTTCGGTGTCCTGTCCCAGTATCTGAAGCGCCTTTCCAGTTAGTTTTATGGAACGGGCAGATGACTTTCTCTCTATATATCCCTTTCTTTCCAGTGAATGCAGATGATCAGAGACCCCCCTGGGAGATTTTATATAAAGCATACCGGCAAGCTCTCTTATGGAAGGAGGATAGCTGTTTATCAGCATATAGTCATATATTTTTTTGAGAACCATTCTCTGTCTGCCGGTAAGTTCCATCCAGAACCTCCAGATCTGAAGATTGAAATAATTTCTGTTATTAAATCCCGGTCTTTAGGAGTTCATATGTTTGATATCATTATATATAATTACTATACAAATGTATAGTAATTAAAGGGATATTTTTTCAAAGTTTGAATCTCAAATGCCTTATCACCTGATTTTTTAGGCAATTTTTTAGACAGCTGGTTTTGCAATATAATATTTTTTTGGTTGATTTTTAATAAAAAGTCTGTATAATCCATGACTCTGGTGATTATTTATTAAATAAAGTATTTATTAAATAATCAATATTGTTGTTTTATTTATTAAAAAGGTGGATATGACAAACAGATATAACATAGTAATCAATATATTGTTCTGGATCCTGATTGCTGTACTTGCCCTGTCTGCAGTTATGATAGTTCTTACAAAGAGTGGACATATAGATTCATTTCTATTAGGGATCGAAACGGAAGTTATAGTAGAAAAAGAACCTGTTGTAGTGACAAAAGTAGAAAAAATAAAGGAAGAGACTGAATGGTTCTATTTTATTGCAACAGGCTATAGCGGAAATGACCCGGAGCAGGGTACAAACAATACAACAGCTACAGGTAAGCAGGTAGAAGAAGGCATGATAGCAGTTGATCCTGATATAATACCTCTTGGAACGAAAGTAGAGATAAAAGGTCTGGGGGACTTTACAGCGGAAGATACCGGGGGGAAGATAAAGGGAAACCGTATTGATATATATTTTGATACAATAGAGGAAGCTGAAAAGTTTGGCCGCAGGGTAGTCTGGATCAAAATACCTGACAGAAACATAGAACTTGCCCGGGAGCTTTTTAAATAGGGTTCATTATGAATGCTGAATAAAAAGCGATAAGCCGTTATGCTGTTTTACTATTATCAGAGACTATCTTTTTTAACATTTCATGAATCATTATAGCCTTTGTATTATTCAACCTGCTTATTTTAAAAGTGTCCTTCTTGCTGTTGACGGTAAGAGTGGAGGAGAAGACTCCTTTTTTTAAGTCGGTAGATGTTATGTATGGATAGGAGGCAATAAATTTCTTTTCCCTGTTAATATTGGAATAAAAGAAGAAAAATAGCTTTTTATTTGTAAGTACGATGTATCCTTCAATGTTGTCATCCAGAACACCTTTAGCATAAAAAACCGTCTTTTCATCCCTGTCCATAAAGATGAAATAACCAATATCCTGTGCTGGTTTATCAAAAACTGGAAAATCATTCATAAGTTTTCCTCCGGTTAAGTAAAATAACAATGTTAATAATTTTTATCTTATTAGATTGGTAAGAGTAATTATATAAGATAATAATTGATAAAAAAAGAAATTTGTCTAAAATGTTTTATTTAGTTTGTTTTTTAAGCCATTTCTGATAGGGAGAAGGATGAAAATAAAAAAATATTTACTTTATTTGCTAATACTGATAGTAGCAGGAGTAATAGCCGTAGCCATTTTTTATGCAGTAAGAGACCGTCATGACAGCAATATTACAGATGAAGATGCCCCCGGGGCTGTTGAAAGTGTAAATGATAAGATTGAAGAAAAAGAAGAAGACAAAGATACACGGCAAGAAGATATGGCTGTAAGCCAATCTCTGGATACCGTGGATGAGAATAATAATGCTGATTATTATAAAAGCAGTTCTACAGATTTTGACAACTACGGCTTTATATTACCAGAAGGCTGGATTTTATATGAAGAAAATAGTGGGAAAACGGTATTAATCAGATATACAGGCAATAATGATTCAATAGAAAATGTTATGGTGATGGTTGAAGATAGGGGCCAATTTGAATCTCCGGATCCCTCAGACGAGATTATTGATAAATACATGAAAATAAAACAGGAAAGTGATTTTAATGGAGAAACAATAGAAAGTTTTAATGTAAAAATAGGAAAGGCAGAGAATGAAGTAAATGGATATTCTTACAATAGCGGTCTTGAAATAGATAAAGAAGATCAAGAAATCCTTTATAATGAAATTGATCTTTTTACCTGTATTACCAGTGGAGAATATGTTTACATTGCCAAATATATGGGAAGTATGATAGAAAAAGATGATGCTGTGGAAAATTTTAGCAGATTTTTATCTGATTTTTCTATTGATGGCGAAATAGAAGGGAACCTGGAAGCAGATAAAAGTAAATCTATAAATATACTTATACTTGGAGTTGACAGCGGTCTCGGAAGGGAATGGAGTAGAGAAAATGCAAGGTCTGATATAAATATTATACTGCATATAAATCTTGAGACATATAAGACTACAATAATTACAATACCAAGGGATCTCTGGGTTCCCATATCCGGTCATTCAGATGGTAAGATAAATGGGGCACATGCTATTGGAGGACCAGAATTAGCTGTTGAAACTTTTGAAAATTTTACAGGTCTGGATATAGATAATTATATAATAACAGATTTTGATGGGTTTATCCCTTTAATAGACTTCCTTGGTGGTGTTACTATAGAAGTTACGGAAGACCTTGCAGATGGATTTTCTAATTGCTATCTCAGCAAGGGGGTCCACCACCTGAATGGAGAACAGGCACTTGCACTTTGCAGAAATAGGCACCGGAGTGGTGATGGGACCACCCCTGGAGGTGCATGGGCTCGTGAAAGGGAGGCTGCTAAGGTAATGAAGGCGCTTTATGAACAAAAAACAACATTTGAAAAAATAATTTCTATACCTGCTTTTGTCAATTTTCTTTTAAGATATACATGGACAGATATGAGTTTTAATGATGTAGTAACACTTCTACCGGCTATGGGGAACATAGAATCAGGTGATATAATCATAAGAGGTGTGCCTTCATACTCTAAAATGATAGGGGAAGCCAGTGCAGTAGTACATTATGAAGAAGAGACAAAACAGATGTTTGAAGAGATAAGTCAACAGTAGCTGTAATTTAATATACAGTGTGCACATCAGGTGAGCTGTTTAATTGACTTTTAAATTATAAGTAGTTAATATTTGCTTTGCAAAAGGTTGAAAATATAGATAATTGGAAGTAAATGTAAATGCGGAAGTAGCTCAGCTGGTAGAGCATCACCTTGCCAAGGTGAGGGTCGCGGGTCCGAGTCCCGTCTTCCGCTCCATTTTATTTTATGGAAGACATTATGAGAAATATTTTTTAGGAAAAGATATGATAAGGATAAAATTTGACAAACTGGGTGAAATAGAAGTAAAAAATGGTACTTCTGTGATAGAAGCTGCATCAATGATCGACAAAAAATCTGCCAGGATGTCTATTGCTGCTGAATTACTGGAAAATGGAGAAGACCTTGAGGTTTCGCCTGTTATGGATTTGGGCTATGTTCCGGATTCAGATATTTATCTCCGGCTGATCTATCCGGAGAATAAAGAAAAATCATTTAGCCTATTAAACCACAGCACAGCTCACGTTATGGCAGCAGCTATAAAAAAGATTTATCCAGAAGCAAAATTTGCTATAGGGCCATCGATAAAAAATGGTTTTTACTATGATTTTGAGGTAGATAGGGATATCTCCATAAAGGACCTTGCTGAGATTGAAAAACAGATGGAAAAGATAATTCAAAAAGACCACCCTTTTGAACGTGTGGTCATATCAAAAGAAGATGCTGCAGAAATATTTAGTGAAAATAATTATAAACTTGAACTTATTGAAGATATTCCAGAAGATACCGTAAGTATATATAAGACAGGAGATTTTACGGATCTCTGCAGAGGTCCCCATATTCCTTCCTCATCAAGGATAGCAGCTTTTAAATTGCTAAGCATAGCCGGTGCATACTGGAGAGGTGATGAAAACAATAAAATGCTGACCCGCATATACGGGATATCTTTTTTCAGCAAAAAGGATCTGAAGCAGTATCTGGATAGGCTAGAAAAAGCAAAAAACAGCGACCACAGAAAAATAGGAAAGGAGCTTGACCTTTTTAGTTTTCATGATGAAGCACCGGGTTTCCCTTTCATCCATCCCAGGGGGATGATTATTAGAAATATAATCATCGATTACTGGAAGGAGGAACATGATAAGGAGGGCTATAAGGAGATAATTACCCCTATGATACTTAGCAATGAACTGTGGAAGACTTCCGGGCACTGGGATCACTATAAAGAAAATATGTACTTTGTTAAAATAGATGATAAAGATTATGCTATTAAGCCTATGAACTGCCCTGGAAATATTATAATCTACAAGAGTAGCCAGCATTCTTACAAAGAATTTCCGATGAAATTTGCTGAACTGGGCCTGGTGCACAGGCATGAAAAATCAGGAGTACTGCACGGGCTGTTCAGGGTAAGGAATTTTACCCAGGATGACTCCCATATATTCTGCACCGAAGAGCAATTACCCGATCAGCTGGAGGGTGTTATAGACCTCGTAGAGAGGATGTATCGGGTATTTGGATTTGATAACTATCATGTAGAGCTTTCCACCAGGCCTGAAAAAAGCATAGGATCTATAGATATGTGGAATAAAGCGGAAGCCATACTTAAAGACGTTGTGGAGAGAAGGAATATAGACTATACAATAAATGAGGGAGAAGGTGCTTTCTATGGACCTAAAATAGATTTTCATATAGAGGACTGTTTAGAAAGGACATGGCAGTGCGGGACCATACAGCTTGATTTTGCAATGCCTGACAAGTTTGATATTCAATATGCAGGTGAAGATAATAAGCGTCACAGACCTGTTATGATACACAGGACAGTCCTTGGAAGTATAGAAAGGTTTATGGGTATACTTATTGAACAGTATGGCGGGAACTTCCCTCCCTGGCTGGCACCGGAGCAGGTAATAATACTTCCTATTTCTGAGAAATTTGAACAGTATTCTGGAGAGGTATTTAAAAAATTAAAGGAAGCGGGCTGCAGGGTTACCATTGACAGCAGGGTTGAGTCACTTAATAAAAAAATCAGGAATGCTGAGATGCAGAAAATACCCTATATGATTGTAATCGGTGAAAAAGAACAGGCTTCAGGGACCATAACTGTAAGAAAGAAATCAGGGGAGCAGCAGAAACAGGTCAAATTAATAGATTTTATTAATAGATTTAATAATGTTGTAAAAAACAGGAGTATTGATTATTGATGAAGTATTAATTTTTACTGCTTTATTTTTTTTAAAATTATCTTTATAATTTAATATATTTGTTTGCGAAAAGTCATGTAAAAAAAAATTTTATATAAATATTTATCATAATACCAGGGAGCGCATTTATGACACTAAAGGAAAAAGTAAAGCTGTACACGACAAAGACTGCCATCAGAGGGGCTCTTAAGGTCTTACCCAGATTGTCTGATGAAAAATGGCTGTCATTGGTAAAGGGAAGAGTTTACAGGAGTAAAAAAAGTTGGGAGAGGGATTTTCTGGAGAATATGCTTGTGAACCTTAAAAAGGCAGCTTCAAAAATGTCCCCTCAGGTAAGAGAGAAAGTTGTAATGAATCTTATCAATAATGCTATGATACAGGGGCAGCCCAAAAGAATGGAATTTGCAAAAAAATATGGATTTAGTGCTCCTAATCTTCTGGTGATGTCTCCTACCATGAAATGTAATCTAAGATGCTTCGGATGTTATGCATGGCAGTATTCCAAGAAGGATGATCTTCCGTATGA
>CAYROY010000085.1:0-7152 GCA_964426155.1 uncultured Actinomycetota bacterium | reverse complement strand
ACTTCCGGATCTTTTGAAATTGTTGAAGCCCTCGTATTCTTCTTTATCACCTCAACTTTTTCAATGGCTATTTCCGATATTGTGTTTCCGAGCATTGCCGTATGCTCCAGACTGACTCCTGTAAGACCTGCTGCTATTGCATGGACTACATTGGTTGCATCCCAGCGGCCGCCCATTCCTGCTTCCGAAATCAATACCTGGATACCCTCCTGTCTGGCTATCATAAATACAAGTGCACTGATAATCTCAAACTGAGTAATAGGACCTCCCAGATCCAGCCTGTTTACTTTATTTATATATGGATAAATACGGTCAAATGCACCGGCAAACTTTTCTTTCGAAATATCCTTGCCGTCAATCCATATCCTTTCTGTGTAGCTGCTGATATGCGGAGAAATATGATAACCGCACTTTAAACCCATGCTTTTTAATATTGAGGCAACCATTATAGCGGTAGAGGTCTTGCCGTTTGTCCCGACTATCTGTATATGATCAGTTTGCCTATGGGGATTCCCCATAAGTTCAAGTATCTTTTTTATTCTTATAAGGGATGGCTTAATTCCGAATATAAGTGCGCCGTCCAGATATTTAGTCACCCGGTCAAAGTCCAAATCTGCCTGCTTTTATCACTTTTTTATTTTCTTCATCCTCTCAAGTTGTCCGTCAAGAATAGTTATTATCTTATCAGCCTGATCCAGCTTACTTTTTTCTTTTGAGATTATATTTTTCGGAGCTTTCTTAATGAAACCGGGGTTCTCCAGTTTTTTTATACTCTTTTCCATTCCGGCCCTGATTTTCTTTATTTCATCTTCTATCCTTTTTATTTCAAGTTCGATATTTACTGCATCCAGAATATATATATAGATGTCAAAGCTGCCGGTAGTAGTCTTTATATATCCCCTCTCATCATCCGGGGCTCCGTAACTAATATTGCTTATTCCTGCAAGACTGCGTATATAACCTGAGTTTCCTGATACATCTTCCAGAGTTTCCTTTCCGGATATATCAAGTCGTATACTTACTTTTTCTCCAGGATTTATCTTTAATTCCGATCTTATCTTTCTGATCTCGTTTATAATATCAAAAATAGGGGCTATCCTTTTCTCTATACTTTTGTCTATAAGGTTAACGTTTATGTCTGGAAAACTTGACCTTACTATACTTTCGCCCCTGTGCGGTATTTCCTGCCATACCCTTTCGGATATATGCGGCATGAAAGGATGGAGGAGTCTAAGATAGGTCTCAAGGACATGCCAGAGCATAAACCGGCATACCTTTTTATCTTCACTGTCACGGGAAGAATAAAGCCTGTTCTTGGAGGATTCAAGGTACCAGTCGCAGAACTCGCTCCAAAAAAAATTATAGAGTGACCTTGAAGCTCCCGAAAAATTAAATTTCTCAAGATCTTTTTCAATCCCTGCAATAGCCCTGTTGAGCCTTGAAAGTACCCATCTGTCCCAAATATTAAGGCCTGCGTCCCTGTCAATATTATTTCTGTCAATATTTCCTATATCTTCTTCTGCATCCTTAATGGAGGCTATGACAAATTTAGAACCATTCCATATCTTATTGGCAAAATTTCTTATACCCTCTATCTTATCGTCACCCAGAAGAAGATTTTTCCCGGGAGTTGTAAGCGAAGTAAGGGTAAACCTTAAAACATCGGCACCGTTTTTATTTATGATCACCATCGGATCTACTACATTACCCTTTGACTTACTCATCTTCTGGCCGCTGGAATCATTTACCAGAGGATTTATAAAAACTTTCTTAAAGGGCACCACACCTCTAAAATGCAAAGACATCATTATCATCCTTGCAACCCAGAAAAAGATTATATCGTGAGCTGTTATAAGTAGGTCAGTCGGGAAAAAATAACCCAGCTCATCAGTTTCCTCAGGCCAGCCAAACACGGCAAAAGGCCACAGGCATGAACTGAACCATGTATCAAGCACGTCTTCGTCCTGGAAGATATCAGTGCTTCCGCATTTTGAGCACTTTTCAGGCCTGTCTGCTTCAACCATCATCTCCCCGCAATCCCTGCAGTACCAGACAGGGATCCGATGTCCCCACCACAGCTGCCTTGATATGCACCAGTCCCTTATGTTTTCCATCCAATCAAAATATATCTTCTCCCACTTATCAGGAATGATCATTAATCTTGATTCTCTTACTGCTTTTACCGCCGGCTCTGCAAGTTTTTTCATAGAGACGAACCACTGCATCGAGATCCGCGGTTCCACAACCGTATCGCATCTGGAGCAGACTCCAACAGGCGAGATGTGGTCTTTTCTTCCCAGCAGATATCGGCCCTTTTCCAGATCGTCAAGTACTACCTTTCGCGCTTCATAGCGGTCCATGCCAATATATTTCCCAGCATTGGCATTTAGCCTTGCATCTTCATCAAGAATATTTATTTCCTCAAGTCCATGCCTCTTGCCGATATCAAAATCATTTGGATCATGGGCAGGTGTTACCTTTACTGCGCCGCTGCCAAATCCCATGTCTACAAACTCATCCTCTATAACAGGGATTATCCTTCCGGCCAGCGGAAGAAAGGCCGATCTATTCCTTAAACTTTTGTACCTATCGTCTGCAGGGTTTACCGCAACTGCTGTATCCCCCAGCATAGTCTCGGGCCTTGTTGTAGATACTATTATATATTCATCTTCTGAAGGTCTGCCTGTATCCCTGTCTATCAGGGGATATTTAATGTCCCACAGGCTTCCCTTTTTTTCGATATGTTCCACTTCTATATCGGATATCGCCGTCCGGCATCTGGGACACCAGTTCACCATATAGTTTCCCCTGTATATCAGACCCTGTCTGTATAGGGTAACAAATTCACTGGTAACCGCATTTACATAACTCTCATCAAAAGTAAATCGTAGCCGGTCCCAATCACAGGAACAGCCGAGGGCTTTTAACTGTGATATAATACGATTTCCATATTTATCCTTCCACTTCCAGACCTCTTCAACAAATCTTTCCCTTCCAAGGCTGTAGCGGTCTATTCCCTTCTCGAGAAGGGATTTTTCTACCACATTCTGAGTCGCAATACCTGCATGATCGGTGCCCGGTACCCAGGCAGCATTGAGGCCCTTCATCCTCTTGTATCTTATTATCACATCCTGGAGTGTATTATTCAGAGCATGTCCCACATGAAGTTGCCCTGTCACATTTGGAGGGGGTATGACCATGCTGAATGGAGTAATTGACTGATCCAGTTCAGCATGAAAATAATTATTCTTTTGCCAGAAATTATATATTTTACTCTCGAATAAAGAAGGTCTGTATTTACCTTCTATCCCTGTATCAAGATCAGGCAGATTTTTCTTCATCTTTAAGGTACTTGCTTTTCTCTGAATCTATAAATAATTTAGGCTCTATCTTCTTTTCTACGACATCTCTGGTTACAACGCACTTCCTTATATCGCTTCGGCCAGGGATCTCAAACATTATACCAAGCATGATTTCCTCCATAATAGCCCTCAATCCTCTTGCGCCTGTACCCAGTTTTACTGCTTTTTCAGATATTGCTTCCATAGCATCGTCGGTAAATTCAAGATCGACATTATCCATTTTAAAAATCTTTTTATATTGTCTCACAAGCGAATTTCTTGGTTCTGTCAGTATTATCACAAGATCTTCCCTGGTAAGGTTGGAAAGTGTCGACAGAACCGGAAGCCTTCCTATAAGTTCAGGGATCAGCCCGTATTTCAGAAGATCTTCCGGCATCACATGCGGCAAAAGCATGTCTATCCTTTCAGATTTATCAGGTAACTTTTCTGAAATAAAACCTATACTCTTCTTATTCATCCTTTTTTCGATTATACTCTCCAGTCCGCCGAAAGATCCCCCGCAGATAAACAGTATATTATTTGTATTTATCTGAATAAAATCCTGATGCGGATGTTTTCTTCCCCCCTGGGGCGGTACATTTGCCTCAGTACCTTCGAGTATCTTTAATAGCGCCTGCTGCACACCTTCGCCGGAGACATCCCTTGTAATTGAAGGATTATCTGATTTTCTGCTTATTTTATCTATCTCATCAAGGTATATTATTCCAGTCTCCGCCTTTTTTATATCGAAATCTGCAGCCTGTATAAGCTTCAGCAGAATATTCTCTACATCTTCACCCACATATCCAGCTTCGGTAAGGGATGTAGCATCAGCAATGCAGAAAGGAACTTTAAGTATCCTTGCAAGAGTCTGCGCCAGAAGAGTCTTTCCGCAACCAGTAGGACCTATAAGCAGTATATTACTTTTCTGGAGTTCCACATCATCTTTTTTTGCCACATCTTCATATCTGACCCTTTTATAATGATTATATACAGCAACAGAAAGCACCCTTTTAGCCGCTTCCTGCCCTATTACATATTCATCGAGTATGCTGTAAATCTCTTTTGGCTTTGGCAGATCCTTAAAGCCCTGCTCTTTTTCTTCACGAAATTCTTCATCCATTATCTCATTACACAGATCCAGACATTCATTACATATATAAACACCCGGACCCGCTATCAATTTCCTGACCTGGTTCTGAGATTTACCGCAAAAAGAACATTTCAAAAATTGTTTTTTTTCCTTGCTCCTGCTTTCAGACAACTTAACAAACCTCCTGTTTTTCCGCCTAGCCGGAAAAACATTATTTTTTATAAATCACTTCATCGATTATTCCGTATTCTTTGGATTCGTTGGCATTCAGGATAAAATCCCTCTCCGTGTCTTTTTCAACTTTTTTAATATCCTGGCCCGTATGTTTTGCTATTATTTCATTCAAAAGGGCTCTTATCCTTACCATTTCCTTGGCATGTATCTCAACATCTATGGTCGTTCCCGAAACTCCTCCCGAGGGCTGATGAAGCATTACCCTGGAGTTTGGAAGCGTAAACCTCTTTTTTTTCTCGCCTGCAAGCAATAGCACTGCTGCGGCGCTTGCTGCCTGTCCAATGCATATGGTAGATATCTGCGATTTTATAAACTGCATCGTATCATAAACAGCCAGCGCTGATGTCACAACCCCTCCGGGGCTGTTAATATAAAGCTGAATATCCTTTTCGGGATCCTCAGCCTCAAGATGGAGCAGCTGCGCCATTATAACATTTGCTACATTATCGTCTATGGCAGAACCGAGAAATATTATTCTCTCTTTGAGAAGCCTTGAATATATATCATAAGACCTCTCGCCCCTGCTTGTCTGCTCTACGACCATAGGTATCAGATAATCATTTTTTATCCTGTCGTTCATTTTTTACCCTCGCCCCCGTCCTGGTTTGAACCGGGCACCCAGAGATCTTCTGCCTTATCCTGCTTCTCCTCCTCCGGTGTCCATATTTTTTTCTTACTATCAATCTTATCAGCTTTTGGCTCTTCTTCAACTACTTTAACATTTTGCTCCAGCCGCTCCAGAAGCTTTTTTCTTTCGACTGTCTCAATCAGACGGTCCCGCCCCTGAGGTTTTTCCAGATACTCTTTTATTTTATTTTTTTCATCTTCCTTTTTATACTGCGATATAAGTTCATCCTTTTCTCTTTTTATTTCCTCCTCGGAAGTTTTTATGCTGGAGGCCTCACTCTTTTCAAGGGCTTTAAATATAAGATAATTTTTGACCTCTGCCTCAGCTCTGTTCCTTATCTGTTTTTCAAATTGCTCTTCAGTAATATTCAGTGTATTTAGATAATTTTGTCTGCTCATATTCTGTTCCCTGAGTCCGGCCTCAAGATCCTTTTTAATATTTTCTACTGTATTCTTTATCATTGATTCCGGTATTTTTTCCTTCATATTATCAGAAATATGGTCTATTATCTGGCCTATTATTTCAGCCTGCCTCCTGGTTTTTTTCTCTTCAATAAGCCTTTCTCTCAGCTGGTTTTTAAAGTCATCCACAGATTCATAATTACCAAGGTTCTTAAGGAAATCCTGATTGAGTTCGGGGAGGTTTCTTTTTTTTATCTCTTTCAAGGTTATTTCAAAATCTGCCTTCTTTCCTGTTATATCACTGTTTCCTATATCTTCGGGTAGAACAAAGGATATATTCTTTTTATCCTTTTTCTTCATCCCTATTAAGGCTTTTTCAAACTCTGGGAATAATGTATTCGATCCTATTTCCAGTGAATAGTCCTGTGCGCTGCCGCCTTCAAATTCCTTGCCTTCTATTCTGCCGCTAAAATCAATGGTAACGAAATAGCCTTCAGCAGCGGGACTTCCATCTTCAACAGGCTCCAGTGTTGCGAAGTTTTTCATTAGATTATCTATTTGATTTTGAAGCTCATCTTCTTTTATGTCAGCAGAAATAGTACTTACTTTAATCCCCTTATATTTGGGAAGAGTAATTTCTGGTTCCAGGTCTATCTCTGCTTCAAATCCGAGGGGCTTTCCTTCTTCCATACTGGTTATATTTATTTTTGGCAGATCAATAGGTTTAAATTCTGATGACTCGATTATTTCAGGGTATAACTCAGATATTGAACGGCTGGCAGCTTCCTGAAGCACATATGGTTTGCCTATCTTAAAATCAATTACCTGTGCAGGTATTTTTCCCTTTCTGAATCCAGGGATTTTTGCTTTTTTTGCTATCTCCCTGTAAGCATTTCCTATCTGCTTTTTATAATAGCTATCCGATATTTCAACAGTGATTTTCGCCCTGTTCTTATCTATTTTCTTTTTATTTTTAATAATATAGCTCAAAAATCCTCCTATGAAGCAACAATGGCATTAAAACATTAAGGCATATATTATAATGGAAATAATTTAAAATTCAATTGAATTGACAGGGGATACCGTCAAGCCTCTGGACGTACTCCCTAACCCAGAAATGCGGGTTCGCCATATTTAAAAATAAACTATTGTATAATCATATATATAAAATTTTAGAGATTTATTATTAAGATATTTATGACACAATTATTTTAAGTGGCTGGTCACAGATTATAGCAGCAAGAACTTTTAAAATTAAAGTCAAAATTGAATAATAATTGTCTTGTTTGAATAGGCCCAATTCAGAGGTTGTTCGAACCTATTTCTAATAGAATTACCTGAATTTTATATTATTTGTTATTTTGTCTAAATCTTTCCTGTTAATTATACGCAATATGATAATCTTTATATCTGATAAAAGATAAATTACCCTAAATTCGCCAATCCTTAATCGAT
>CAYROY010000084.1:0-18883 GCA_964426155.1 uncultured Actinomycetota bacterium | reverse complement strand
TCGATATTTTCATGGGGAATAAGTCTTCTGCAGTCAGCCCACTTCCATCTGCAGTGAACTCTTCTTCCCCTATATCCATAACGGGGTCATCTTCAATATCTTCTGACTCCTCTACCGTATCTTCTATTTCTTTGGCCTGTGAACCGCTTTCCTGATCAGCTTCTTTAGAATCCTTTTTTTCTTCCCAACCTGCCAGTTCCTCTGAAATATTTTTTGAAGCAATATAATTTGTGTAAACAGGGTAGAGTATCATAGCCAGTCCCGCTGCTATTAAAAGAAAAATAATAACTCTTAAAACTATGACTTTCTTTGATCTCATATTTTATCTTTATAGCAAAAATCTACTTTAAATCAAATATTTTTATTGGCTTTTCAAACTATTAAGTCAATAGAGCATATCGTTAGATAATGCAGTTAAATAAATGTCCCAAAAAGAAGGAACATCCTTACTTTTTCAGGATGTTCCTTCTATATCAGTATTTATCTTTTATTTTTCTACTATTATCTCTATTCTCTTTTGAGCCTTCTTCTCAATAAGATGCTTCCGAGAGCTCCCATAAGTATCATTGCAAAACCGATAATATAATATATTGTATTATATCCGGTAAATGCAAGCACTTCTACTTCTCCTGTGAGAGCCTGTACCTCAACTGTTGTTGTGGTGGTTGTGCCACTCTTATTATTCTCTATCGTCACTTTTGTGGTTTTTCCTACAGTCACTGATACTGGTACTGGATCTGCAGTGGTATATCCAGCAGGAGTTACAGTCTCGGTTAATACATAATCTCCACCACCCAGCTTACAGAATAAGACCTTACCATCTCCGTCTGTAGTCTTGGCAAATACAAAAGTACCGTCATCTTCACGCAGGGTAAATTCAGCACCGGAAAGTGGATCTCCATTTTCATCTACTTTCAGTACCTCTATGCATCCGCCTTCTTCTTTCTTTTCTTCTTCAGGATCATTTGTAAATCTTACTTCACAACCAGGTAGTTCTGCTACACTCATTTTAATACTATCTGTAGCTACAGTAGCTGCTAAACCACAGGGTGAAGCTGCCAGATATTTGCCGTCAATCAAATCGAGGGTAACATTTTCTCCCTCGGGTCCACCGGTTTCCTCTATGTAATATACCTCACCAAGTTCAAGTCCGCATACATCATCATAATCGGGATCAGCTACACCATTATTGAAGGTAATAGAAGCTGTGCCTGCTAATGTAGTTTTATCTGCTTCATATATAGCAAATGTATATGTTCCGTTTACCGACCCTGCAGCAGCACCTGTAACTTCTTTGTATATTCTTATACAACCTGTTTCTGTCAAAGTACCTTCATTCGTAAAGTCTGCTTCAGCTGTGCCTCCATTCGTTACGGATATATTATTATATGATCCACCTGAAGGTACCGTGACTGTATAGGCCATATTTGTCCCTGTGGCACCGTCCTCTGTTACTGTGTATGTGCCTAATAGGAGACCGGATATTGTAGCACTTCCGCTGCCTGAAGCATCAATAACTATTGAGGGGGTTATAGGGGTAAACCCTGCTTCATTTTTGGCTATTGTGAAGTTAAAGGTTCCTGTCAGACCATTTGTAGTAGTTTTATTTATTTTTATGGAACCTTGTTCAGTTGTATCGTAGCAGAAAGAGACATGACTGATTGCAGATATTTCTTCTCCTGATTGATTTAATAGACCACCATCCCAGGTACCACTGGTTTCCCCTGACATATTAAATCCTGAAGCATTGTCTGCCGCACCAACTTTTATTATTAAATAACATATTGGCAGATTGGAAGTCCAGGTAAAACCATATGGAGATGAACCATAGCCTGAAATCGTTACATTTAAAGTACCATCCGAATGGTGACCATTAGTAAAAGGATCTATTCTAAGTTCATTTGAGCAGCCACTTGGGCAATTGAATGGATGTCCTATTGTAGCATCTTGATCCGATACACCTAAACCAAAAACAATCCCTGGTAAAGCCAGTACAAGCAATCCCACTATAACCGGCATTAGAGACAAATATTAAAGCAGTTTTTTTCTTCTACTCATTTTTCCCTCCCTTCATGATAAATTTTTACATATATTTTTTTCATTTTCCCTCTCCTTTCAAATTATCTTTTCTAAAAAAATAAAAACCGACCTCACTAGCCGGTTACGCTACTGGCTCCACTTTGACCAAGCGTCCATTTCTGATCAAAGCATCACAGCCTCTAATTTTTTATTTAAACCTGATAAAATCTTAAATAATAGTTTTATCAGACAATTGTAATATTATTTTACTACATATATTAAAAAAATGTCAAATTCGGAAAAAATATTTTTTATTCATATTTTGCAGCATATACTTACCGTATCTTCTATACCTGATCACCCCCATTTCCTATTTGAGCTTATCCAAGTTGTAATAAGTTTCTAAAAACAAAAAACCGGCTCCTTAGCCGGTTACGCTACTGGCTCCGTTTTCCTCAAGCGTCCAAATTTAAGAAAAACATCACAGCCTCTAATATATAATACTTTTCTTTTAACTTAATAAAGTTTAATATCTATAAATACAAATGTCAAGTAAAATTTTTATAACTGTATAATATAAATGCATTACATCTACACTTAATACCGTGGTCCATAAAAGAGGGCAGGCCTTCAAATATTTGGACGCCTATATTGACCTGCCCTATAATAATTGTAGCAAATAAAAATATTTACTCAATAGGAAAAAATAAAAATATTATAGTTTTTTATGTGAAATATAATAAAATTATAAAACTCTTAAGGACTCTGATTATCAAGAGAGAACCAATCATCATATATTCTCTGATAGGTCCCGTCTGTCTGCATTTCTAAAAGGATTTCATTTACTTTATCTCTTAAGGGGCTTCCTTCATTGAATACTATGCTGAAAGACCTTTCAGATTTAATGATTTCCAGGACACTGTATATACCGGCGTTCTCTTTTATAATATTTTTCCCCACAGGCAGAGATATAAGTACACCGCCAGTATTTTTGTTTTTAAGCTCATCAAGCATGACAAGGACTTCTTTGTATTCCTCTATTTTATAGTCTTTAAGATAATCAGCAGCAACATACTTTACTTCACTATCTATCATGCCGATTGCCTTTCCCTTGAGGTCCTCTTTGATCTTCAGCTTTTCATCTGCAAGTACTATAAGCATATATTCCATAATATAATAAGGGGCTGAAAAATCTACGTACACATCGCGGTCCTCTGCTGCGGAGACAGCCGATATTATCATATCAAGTTTTACATCTTCAGGGATCTTATAAGTAAAATCCCAATCAATTGGAACGAGTTTTAACTCTTTATCCAGCCTTGATGCTATCTCTGCAGATATATCAATATCAAAACCCTTTATTTCAATATTTTCTGTGAATTCAAAAGGAGGATATGAAGCATCTGTTCCTACAAGGATAGTATCTTTGTATATGGTGAGCTCCTGGCTGCTATTATTTACACTATCCTCAGATGCTGCTCCCTGTCTGCTGCAGCCTGCAACAGGCATTAAACCTGCAGAAAAAAATATAGTTAAAATAATAAAAAGTACAGATACCTTTAATATTTTTCTGTCCTCTGAAATTATATATTAATTTCCCGAGATATCTTTTTATTCTATATAACCTCTCAGGGGTATTTACATTGTATTGAAAAAAATAAATATTTCAAGGTTTTTTATATTTATGTATATTTTACTATATGCATAAAATATTTCTACTCTATACTATAGCATAATGCTATAAGCCAGAGAAGTACGGCTGTTTTTCAAAGCTATTTTTTTACTTTGGTTTAGGAAGCTGCATCGCTGTTACAAAATGGTCTGCAAAAGTCGGGAATACAGTAAGCTCCAGATATTTTGTCTTTCTGGCTATATCTTCAGCTTTTTTCCTCTGGCCATTTGAAAGCAATATCATCCTGGACCCCACTCCTGCTGCATTTCCCACCTGGGAAATTTTATCAATCCCTACCATCGGAAACATCCCGATATTCATAACATTTTTTGGATCTATGTATGAGCCAAATGCTCCTGCTATTATTATGCCGTCTATATCTTTGAAATCTATATTTGCATTTTCAAGAAGTATATCAATTCCTGTCCTTATTGCACCTTTTGCCAGCTGTATCTCCACAACATCCTTCTGCGTTATGGTTATGACGCCATCGTCACATAGCAGTTTATCTGATTCCTTCTTTTCTCCTTTGTTATCCGGGGCCTCTTTTCCGTTACCGTCTCCCGAATGTGCCAGAATAAATTGATATTCATCTTTTTCATCCCTGCACAGGTACTTGCTGTCTTTGTCGAATTTGCCCCTCTCGTTTATAAGGCCGGTCCTTAAAAGCTCTGCTACTGAATCAAGTATCCCCGAACCGCAAATACCGACAGCAGGTTTGTCGTTAATAGTCTGAACCGTAGGGACAAATGTTTTTTCATCTATTACTACACCTTCTATTGCCCCTGGAGCAGCTCTCATACCGTATTTTATCTGTGCCCCTTCAAAAGCAGGACCCGATGCTGTGGAAACACTGGTTATTTTACCGTCTTTAACAAGGGCAATCTCTGTATTTGTACCTATATCCAATCCGAGATAATTTCCCTTCATGCCGTCAATACCTGTGGATAGTATCATTGCAAGATGGTCAGAACCCACAAAACCTGCTATTGGCGGGGGTACGTATACGTATGCGCCTGGAGCCATATCTATTTTAATCTCTTTTGCTTTTACAGAAACCGGGTCTTCTGCCAGTGTGACAAACGGGGAAAGACCAAGATGTCTTACTGGAAAGCCGAGCAGCAGGTGGTGCATTGCAGTATTTCCAACAATTGTCATCTCAAGAAGTTCGGAAGTCTTTATTTTGTTTTTCGAGCAAAGTTTCTTTACTCCTGCTCTGATCCCTTCAACGACCACCCCCTGTATCTTATCAAGACTTTCGGGGTCCTGCATTGCGAAATTAATCCTGCTCATCACATCTTCCCCGAAGCTTATCTGGGGATTCATTATTCCTTTACTGTCCAGTGTTTTGCCATTATTAAGGTCCATAAGGAACAGGGCGATCTTTGTGGTCCCCAGGTCAATTGCGATGCCGTAAGACCTTTCTGTACTATCACCGCCCTCGATACTTATCATCTCTCCATTCCTCAAAGCAATTGTAATGTCCCAGGAATTCTTTCGTATGACATCCGGCATCATCTTTAAGACATCAAAATCAATATCCTTTATGAGGACATTATATTCGGATTTCATAACCCTCTTTATCTGACCCAGATCTGATTCGGGTTCCTCCAGTGTCGATCTTTTTAGTTTAAGGTGATATTTTTTCACAGGCGGATCTATTTCAAATTCTTTCTCTATCCCTTTTACCTGGAGTTTCTGTTCTTCCCGCAGTGAAGACTCGGGTATATATATTTTCATGTCCCTGTCGAATACCTGCTGGCATGAAAGCCTTACGCCGTTATCTATCTCGCTTTTGCTGAGCCATTTCTCTTCGCTGCTATTGGGAGGTTTTATATTTTTATCCATTATTATTATGCGGCACTTTCCGCATTCGCCATGTCCGCCGCAGACTGTCTTTATGCCTATGCCTGCTCCCACTATAGCCTCCAGCCCGTTTGTAGGCTTCTCAAGCAATATTCTCTTTCCTATGGGCTCCACGTCTATCGTGATCTTCTTCTGCACTTTTTTCTCATTCATTTTTTTAAAACTTCCTCCAGACCAGGTCTATATTTTATTAAATTTCCATTTAGCTTAATGGTTAATATTATAATAATTATTCATTTTTAAAAAGCATATACTTACATATATTTGCTTACACTAACAGCTAAAATGTATTCCTCTTATCATGATATTTGGATCATTCCATAACCAGGGACCATGCCATTAAATATCCATTCTGTTAAAAAGATCCCTGCCTTAATGACAAAGTGCCTGACAGCCATTATTATATTATAACATACTTGAAAACCACCCCTATTGATGCATTGCTGTAGCGCGGCCTCTAATAAAAAATTAAAAGGGCCAATTAATCCAATAAGACATTTTTTCCGCTTTTAAGACACTTGAAAAAAAATTAAATATTACATATATATGTTAAAACAACCACATAATTGTTATATATCATTCAATAATTTTTTAATAAATTTTTGGTTTCTTGATTTTGATAAACAAAAATATTGTTGTATAATATAAACAAGGGGTCGATTTAATTTTTACTAACAAATAGTATAGATTAGCCAGTTTGTTCTTAAAATTGTAACCAAAATATTATTCAGAAAGCAGGTGAGTAATATGGCAAAAGCAACAGGGAAGAAAAAATCTGAAGAAATAGGTATAAACGGACTGAACAGCATAAGCAATCTTGAAGCTGAAATAATGAAGATTGTCTGGGAAAAAGGTAAAGTTACGGTGCGTGAAGTCCATGAGACAATGCTGAAAAAAGAAATCGCGGATAAGGAAAGTGATTTTATACCCTATACAACTGTTATGTCTACAATGACAACCCTTGCTGATAAAAACTTGTTAAAACAGAATAAATCGGCAAAAACATACATATACACGGCAGCAGTTGATAATAAAGAACTTTCAAAAAGCATAATTAAATCAGTCTCGGATAAGCTTCTTGATGAAAGTACAAGTAGAATGGTATCTGAATACCTGTCCGATCCCAAAAACCTTACAAAAAAGGGAGTAGAAAAGCTTATGGGTGAAATAGACAGATCCTGAAAAGGGTCTGTCTATTTTTTTCTGCAACCATTTGATTTAAGACCCCATCTGCATCCTGGCAGCTTTCATGGTGTTTTTTAACAGCATTGCTATTGTCATTGGCCCCACACCTCCCGGGACAGGTGTTATATAACTTGCTTTTGGCTCGACTTCCTGAAAGTCTACATCGCCTATAAGTGTCGAACCCTTTTTGTCGAAATCTTTCTTCCTCCATTTAAGGAGCCTCTCATCAGCTTCTTCTTTTGTTATCCTGTTTATACCTACATCTATTACCACTGCACCCTTGCTTACCATATCGCCCTTGATAAGATTCGGCCTGCCGGCTGACACTACAAGAATTTCAGCATTCCTTGTATGCTCGGCCATGTCCCTTGTCTTTGTATGGCAGACTGTCACAGTTGCGGATTCATTTATAAGCAGTACAGCAACAGGTTTACCGACGATAACGCTCCTTCCGACTATGGTGACCTCTTTGCCTTTGATTGCTATATTCTTTCTTTTAAGCATCTCGATTATGCCGGAAGGTGTTGCAGGTACAAGGCAGTCTTCGCCGGCCAGTAATCTACCCATACTCATAGGATGAAATCCGTCTACATCCTTTTCCGGGAAGATTGCTTCCAGAACCCTGTTTTTTTCAACCTGTGGGGGCAGGGGGAGCTGAACAAGTATACCGTGTACATTTGTATCGTAATTAAGCCGGTCGATCTCTTTTAATATATCTTCTGTTGATATACTACCAGGCATTTTTATAGCCTCGGATTTTATTCCAACTTCCTCGCAGCCCAGCTGCTTGTTTCTTACATAGACCTTTGATGCAGGATCTTCGCCCACCAGAATAACAGTAAGCCCCGGTCTAATTCCTTTTTGTCTTACGATTTCAGCTACTTCCGAGGCTACCTCATCCTTAATTTCTCTGGCTATTTCAGGTCCGCTTATTAATTCTGCGATTTCATCCACCCCCTTTTATAATATTTTTAACAGGCTGCAGAAATTTTTAATCGTCCTGCAGCCTGTTAAAATTAATAATTTTTTAAAATTATGCCATAATATGAAAAAAATATGTAGTATTTGTTACAATTTAGAACAAACCAACAATATTCCCATTTTCATCTATATCCACTTTATTCCCGGCGGGCTCCTTGGGAAGACCCGGCATCGTCCTCATCTGTCCCAGCAGCGGATAAAGAAATCCCGCACCGACAGAGGCCCTTACGTCCCTTATGGGCACTGTAAAGCCGGTCGGCCTACCCTTAAGATCCGGGTCGTGGGATAGAGACAGGTGCGTTTTGGCCATGCATATAGGCAGTTTGTCAAATCCCTGTTTTGTATAAATGTCTATTTTCTTATTAGCTTCCTGTGAGTAATCAACACCATCAGCACCGTATATCTCTTTTGCTATGGTCTCTATTTTCTTTTTAATCGGCCAATCGAGAGGATACAGGAACTTAAATTCCGAAGGTTTTTCTGCTGCTTTTGCTACGGCTTCTGCCAGTTCTATACCGCCTCTTCCGCCTTCGAGCCATACCTTGCTAAGCACAGCATCTTCAGCTCCGGCTTCGAGTGCCTTCTCCCTTATCACATCCATTTCTTTATCAGTGTCAGATTCAAAATGATTTAAGGCAACAACTACAGGCACTCCGAAAAGCTTCATGTTTTCTATCATCTTCTCAAGATTTTCACAGCCTTTTGATACAGCCTCTATGTTTTCCTTTTCCATCAGGTCCCTGTCAACACCCTTGCCCGGCACGAACTCAAAACCTCCGCCGTGCATTTTAAGGGCCCTTACCGTGGCTACTATCACTACCGCATCAGGTTTAAGCCCGCTGTTCCTGCATTTTATATTCATGAACTTTTCGGCTCCGCAGTCTGCTCCAAAGCCGCTTTCTGTTACTACAAAATCTCCCAGCTTTATGGCTACCTGGTCTGCAAGCACTGAACTGTTGCCGTGGGCAATATTTGCAAATGGGCCTGCATGTACAAAGCAGGGTGTGTGCTCTATCGTCTGAAGAAGATTTGGTTTTATTGCATCTTTTAGAAGCACTGTCATGGCACCGGCGACCTTAAGGTCTTCGGCTGTTACAGGTTTACCGTCATAGGTAGAACCTATGACTATTCTTGCCAGCCTCTTCCTTAGATCTTTCAGGCCTGTTGTCAGCGCAAGTATAGCCATCACCTCTGAAGCTACGGTAATATCATATCCTGTCTCTCTCGGTATTCCGTTGGCTTCACCGCCCAGACCTATTATTATATTACGCAGGGCCCTGTCGCTGACATCCACAACCCTGTTAAGAGTTATGGAAAAAGGATCGATATTCAGGTCATTACCCTTCATAATGTGGGTGTCAAGAAAAGCAGCCAGAAGGTTGTGGGCAATGCTTACTGCATGATTATCACCGGTAAGGTGAAGGTTAAAATCTTCCATGGGAAGGACCTGAGAATAACCGCCGCCGGCTGCACCGCCCTTTATCCCGAAAACAGGTCCGAGTGAAGGCTGCCTGATGCAGGTCACTGTCTTTTTGCCAATCCTGTTAAGGGCCATGGCAAGCCCTATAGTGGTTACTGTCTTGCCTTCGCCGAGAGGGGTAGGAGTTATAGCAGTAACATCAACATACTTTGCATCGGGTCTGTCTTTAAAATCCTCTATTACATCCAGACTGACCTTGGCCTTATAATTACCATATAACTCCAGGTGTTTTTCACTCAGGCCTATCGACTCCGCAATCTCCATTATATGCTTCATCTCTGCTGCCTGTGCGATTTCAATGTCGCTTTTCACTTGTTTCTCCTTTCTTGTTCTTAATAACCTGACGTGCTTACCCAAAAGAAACGCGCCCGTATTTATAAAAATCTCTAAAATCTTAATAAAATTATCATATTAAATATTTTTAAAACTATCAGGCCCCGGTAATCTGACGGATATCCATAAAACTCATATACATAAAACCGGCCTGACTATTTTATTTATAATGCAAGGTTGTATATATTGATCACATCCTGCATCTCTAACTTCATATAATTTCCTATTGGCCCGTAAAGAGTCGCCTTTTTTGCCATTTCCCTGAACTTTTCCTTACCTGCGCCAATTTCTCCCAGTGATGTGGGAAGACCGAGGCTTTTGTAAAATGACACAAGTCTTTCAATACCTTTGTTTATTATATCCTCCCGCGTTCCGAAACAGGGGTCTACATCAAATACTCTTACTGAATACTTGTAAAACATGTCTATATCTCTTTTATATACATATTTTATCCATGCCGGAAATACTATTGAGAGCGAAGAGCCATGCGGGACCCCATAACAAGTGCTCAGTTCATGGCCTATCTTATGTGATCCCCAGTCGCCTGTCCTTCCCGTACTTAAAAGTCCGTTATGCGCAAGGTTTCCTGCCCACATAAGCTCAGCGGCGGCATTGTAATCTCTGCGGTGCTTAAGCGCCAGTGGTGCATTCTCCATAACGGCGGTCATGGTAGCCTCGCAAAGCCTGTCGGTAAGATCGACGTTTTTACTTCTGGTAAAATATCTTTCCATTACATGTGCCATTATATCTGCGGCTCCGCTTGCAAGCTGGTTATCCGGAAGGGTAAAAGCAAGTTCGGGGTTCAATATGGCAAAAACAGGCCTGATCAGGTCGCTGTGATAACCTTTTTTCAACATCTTTTCCTCATTGGTGATAACTGTAGCATCACTTGATTCACTGCCTGATGCAGGTATGGTAAGTATCACCCCCACGGGAAGTGCGCTGGCAGGTGCCGCCCTGCCTGTTACAAAATCCCACATATTCCCATCTTTATACGGGACATTCAGGGCAATAGCCTTGGCAGAATCAATAACGCTTCCTCCTCCTGCTGCAAGGATAAAATCTATTCCTTCTTTTTTGCAGATCTGTGATCCTTTAATGGTAAGATCCAGCCCGGGGTTTGGCTTTACACCGCCGAGCTCAAAGAAATCTATTTTCTCATCCTTTAGGGACTGCATTATCTGGTCAAACAACCCTGACTTTTTTATGCTGCCCATACCGTAATGTAAAAGTACCCTGTCCGAGTATCTTTTAATCTCTTTACCGACAAATTTATGGGTATCTTTTCCAAAAATTATCCTGGTAGGATTTTCAAAAATAAAATTTTCCATTATACCTGCTCTGCCATTCTAACATACCTGAACATTTTTATTTCACTGCCGTTTCATAATATGTAAAATTTTTATTCTGTAACAGACTGTACAATTGTTGTTCCCTCCTCGGTTTCCATTATCATCATGGTCATCTCTACTTCTCCCTTTGCAGCATTAAATGAAGACGTCTTTCCTTCTTCTGTATCAAGAGAAAATTCTCCGCTTATCTCCCAGCCGCCAAGATTATCTTTATACCAGCCGAATATCTCATCAACGCCCTTTTCAGAAACTGCTGTTATGGAATAATTTGTTTTGTCTCCTTCAGAGCTCTTCCATGAAGTTGTTATCTCCATATCGCTGTACAGCGGCACGTCTCCGGGGAAATCTTCGGGCAGATCCGCACCGGTCCCGAATTCAGCTTTTCCATCATCGGTCTGGATCTCCATCGATTCTCCGTCACTGTCTATATTAACCTGCCCTTCACCGGTATCTACCGTCATACTGCCTTCATCAAGATCTATCTCCACATCTTCACCGCTTTCTTTTTCTATAGCCCTTTCGATAGTTTCTTCAGTTAATTTTTCTGCTATCTTCTGGCCAACGCACCCTGCCGTAAATACTATTATCATGATTGCGGATGCAACTACCGCAACTATAGCCAACAGCCTTTTCATATTTTCTCCTTTTCCGGTGTTTAAAACCATATTGTTTGCAAACCCTTAAAATTTATCCTATATTTTACTAAAATAAAACACATAATAGAATTTATTTTTAAATATACTCCCTGTGAATTTATTATATTCACTCCCGGCTTATCTCATAAAAGCTCATAAAGGCATCATCAGGTATCTCGACCCTGCCGATTTTTTTCATCCTCTTTTTGCCTTCCTTCTGTTTTTCAAGTACCTTGCGTTTTCTTGTCACATCTCCGCCGTAAAGCCCGGATGTCACATCTTTTCTATAGGGAGCTATCCTTTCTTTTGCTATTATCCTCTTGCCTATAGCTGCCTGTATTGATACCTCAAAGTTCTGCCGGGGCACGACTTTTCTCAACCTTGATGAAAGCTCCCTGCCGATATGATAGGCGTTATCCTTATGAGTTATAACTGACAATTCATCCACTCTTTCACCAGCAACAAGTATATCGAGTTTGACAAGCTCGGACTTCCGGTACTCTTTTACTTCATAGTCCAGAGAGGCATATCCTGAGGATATTGATTTTAGACGGTCAAAAAAATCCACTATTATCTCTGAAAGCGGCATGATGTAGGTCAGTTCTACCCTTTCCATGGAAATATATACCATATCTATAAAATCCCCTCTTTTTGATTCCACCAGTTTCATTATCTTTCCAATATGTTCTTTCGGGCTTATAATAGTAACTTTCGTGTAAGGCTCCTGTATGTCTTCGATCTTTTCCTGTTCGGGAAAATCAGAAGGCCTCTTTACTTCCCTTACCACGCCGTCGCTTAAAGTTATCCTGTATGCCACATTGGGGGAAGTACTTATAAGCCTTAGCCCGTATTCTCTTTTCAGCCTCTCTTTTATTATCTCCATATGAAGAAGGCCCAGAAAACCGCACCTGAAGCCGAAACCAAGAGCATTTGATACTTCCGGTACAAAGTCCAGAGATGAATCGCTTAGAGCCAGCTTCCCCAGGGCATCCCTTAAGTCTTCATAATCTCCGCCTTCCATGGGGAAAAGACCGGAATAGACCATAGGCCTGGGCTTTTTATAACCGGGGAGGGCAGAATCTGAAGGTTCTGAAAATGAAGTTACTGTATCTCCTACTACAATATGCTCTACTTCCTTTATCCCTGTGATCAAATACCCCACCTCGCCTGCTGAGAGAGAAGGCTTTTTTATCATACCGGGTCCGAATATCCCCACTTCTTCTACATCCGATATTATATTCTCGGCCATAAACCTGACCTTCATGCCTGCGGCAATCTTACCGTTTACAACCCTTATAAGCGCTACGACTCCCCTGTATGAATTGTACTGGCTGTCAAAGACAAGTGCCCGCAGGGGACCTTCTTCATCCCCCCGCGGCGGAGGTATAGATCTTATTATACTTTCAAGGACCTGCTCTATACCCTCTCCTGTCTTTGCACTCACCAGCAGTATCTCATCTTTGTTTATTCCCAGTATCTTTCCAAGCTCCTCGGCCACTTCATCTGCTCTTGCACTCTTTAAGTCTATCTTGTTTATTACCGGTATGATCTCCAGGTCCCCTCCTATTGCCAGGTACACATTTGCAAGTGTCTGCGCCTGTATGCCCTGGGTGGCATCCACCACCAGTATTGCACCCTCGCAGGCGGCGAGACTGCGCGAGACCTCATATGTAAAGTCCACATGTCCGGGTGTATCTATCAGATTAAATATATACTCTTTGCCGTCCGGCTTATTTTTATAAAGCACCCTGACTGCATGCGCTTTTATGGTTATACCCCTCTCCCTCTCAATATCCATATCATCAAGGTATTGATCCAGCATCTCTCTCTTACTCACCGTACTGGTGATCTCAAGTATCCTGTCTGCAAGAGTGGACTTGCCATGGTCTATGTGGGCGATTATTGAGAAGTTTCTTATAAGGTTTTTATCCGTCATCCTATCTGCCATCTCCCGGGGGCCTGCTTCTGCGGCCCCCCAGAATATTTATTACAAATCTTACTTCATCCATCCTTAAAAGGACAGTGATCCCCGCATAGACTCCGCTGCCCAGTATTATTATTCCAGCCAGTATGCCTATGAGCCAGAAAATATTTCTGTATGCATAAGGAGAAGTATACCTCCAGATAATATAGACTGCACCGCTCATTATGGCCGAGGATGCCAGTATTTTGTAGTATGACCTTATTATCCTTGCCGCCCCAAGTTCTCCTATATTTTTTCTGAGGATTATAAGCAGTACCGTGACATTAAAAATTGCTACGAGCGTAGTTGAAAGGGCAAGACCTCCGGCACCCATGAACTTTACCAGTATCCAGTCCAGCAGCAGATTTATAAGGATGGAAACACCTGCTACCTTAAGGGGAGTCTTTACATTCTTAAAAGAATAGAAAATACGGTTAAGTATCATAAGCAGGCCGAAAAACACCAGCCCGAGACTGTGGAATATAAGTATGAAAGAGACTCTGGCCGTATCCTGTGAGACAAAATTATAGTGCTCAAAAAGAACCTTTATCACAGGGTAAGAAAGGATCACCAGACCGCATGAAGCTGGTACCATCACATAGCCTATTTCCCTTATCCCCAGGGAGAAGCTTTCCTTGATGCCTTCCATATTATTTTCTGCAGCCTGTCTCGAAAGGAGCGGATAGAGCACCGTGACAACCGCAACTGAGAATACTCCCAGCGGAAGATTTGCTACCCTCCAGGAAAGTGTCAGAGCAGTAGTATTCCCGGCCCCGAGATTAAGGGCAAAAAAATTGTCGATGCTGTTATTGAGCTGAACGGCGCCCAGGCTCAAAAGTATGGGAAACATAAGCGAGAATATCTCCTTTATCCCCTTATGTTTAAAATCAATAGCCGGTTTGTAAACAAGTTTTGAAGCCTTAAGCTGCGGGAACTGTATCAACAGATGGAGAACTGATCCTATCATAACCCCCAGCGCCATTGAATATATACCCATATCCCTGAAAAGGAATACCACACATATTATAGTTACTATATTAAGCATAAAGGGGGCCAGTGAAGGCACCGTAAAAATGTTGTGTGAATTAAGTATACCGGTGGCCAGCCCAGAAAGGCTGAGAAGTACCAGAGAAAATATCATTATCCTGTTCATCACAACAAATTTTGTTATATCCATATTATTGCCTGAAATCCCTGACAGGAGCCTCCCTATCTGAGGGGACAGGATAAATATAAGAGCAGCAATTACAACAAATAAAATAAGCATTATATTTGTCATTGAGCTGACAAAGATCTTCGCATCCTCATAATTTTTCTTCTTCAGATAGAGCGAATAAATCGGTATGAAAGCTGCTACGATCAGCGACTCTGCAAAAAGGATCCTGAATAGATTGGGAATAAAATATGCCCAGGTGAAAGCATCGACATCATAATTGAGTCCGAAAAAACCTGCCATTATCTGATCCCTTGCAAGCCCGGAGAGCTTTGACAGGAGTATCGCAATCACTACAAAAAGGGTGGCCGAAAATATCCTTTTCCTGGAAATCAGGTAATCTTCATTCATAAATACATCTTTTTAAGGCTTTTTTTATTCAAGGATTGTATTATAACATCTAAATTAAGCCAATAATAAATGTTTTTATTTATCTAAAAAAGTGCTAAAATTTATCTTCGTTTGCCATGTAGACTTAATTTTTTGGAGGAAATACTGATGCCGAATATTAAATCCCAGATAAAAAGGGATAAACAGAATAAAAAAAGGACATTAAAAAACAGGGTTCTGAAATCCAGAATAAAGACCACTCAGAAAGATCTTATAGAAATGGTAGAATCCAAAGATGCGCAGAAAGCACAGGAGGCGCTGAATAAGTTAAACAAAGCCCTGGATAAGGCTGTTAAAAACAGTGCTGTACATAAAAATTACGCTGCCAATAAAAAATCCAGCGCATCAAAACTTTTAAACAGTATAAAGAAGTAATAAATTACCGGCTTAAAGATATTTACAGCCGTTTTTCAAACACTTATATCCGTTATCCTGGCTATCACAGTTTTGGAAAGCTTACTTCTATCAAAAGCTCCTTTCCTTACAGCAATATCATAATCATTTAAGATATTGAATATACTTACTATTTCAGGCAGCGAATAATTTTTTGAAAATTTGATATATTTATTGACCATTTTGCCTATAAAATAAGGTGACGTCCTGATATTTTTAGAGAGATAATCTGTGGCAGAAGCTACCCCACCCCCGGTTTTTATATATAGCATGCTTTTAAACATCCTGTGGGCAAGAGTTGCAAACCCCAGCAGATCCTTATCTTCTCTCAGCACATCTTCCAGTGCTTTCAGACTTTTATTTTTATCCCTTTGCCCGATATAATCGACAATATCGAATATTTTCATTGAGCAGGACCTGCTTACCAGATTTTTTACAGAAAGGGTGTCTATTTCCTTTTTATCCTCTGAACTTATATATTCAAAAAGCTTATTGTATTCATTTTCAAGTCTTTTCATATCCAGACTTACATTTTCAACAAGAAGTTCTTTTGCACCAGCAGCAAAGCATACCGAATCCGAAGAAGCCTTTTTTTCGAGCCAGCTCATAAGATCAGCAGGTGAGGGAGTTTTCAGTTTCTTTACAATACCAGATTTTTCTACCAGTTCTTTTATACCCCTGTTTATTCTCATATCCGATGCCGTCAATATATACACTACAGCAGGCTGCGGGCTGCCCTCTGTCTGCACATCTGCACTTAACTCTCCTGTTAATATTCTCTCCAGTGTCCTGCCGGCTTCAGATGAAGCCCTGTTTATATTCTTTACTATGGCAATCTTTCTGGATGTAAAAAGAGAAGAAGAAGAAACAAAATCTTCAAAGCCATCCAAATCCCTGTTTTCTTCTGCATCAAAAAACTTTATATCTGCATCCCCTGTAATGCTGTGTCCTTTTATCTCATCCAGCTTTTTATCAAGCAGTTCCTTATTTCTGCTAATATAAAGATATACTTTTTTAAGGTTTTTGATATGTGACTCCCGGATAGCATTTTACCGTCAAGTTATTTTTAATTCTCCAATACTTATCTATAAAAATCAAATCTTTTATCAATTAATGCTTCTGCGGCAAGCGCTGTTGAAAACAAAAGCAAATAGTAAATGAAAAGCCGCGCTGTCGATGGGACAATATTTTCAATAGAAGGAGCCCAGGGTCCTGAAAAAAATACTGCAATCTTTTTTACAATATCAAATAAAACCGGGCTGCATTTCAGCACAAATCCTGCTGCAGGCGGCCAGATGATACTTAAAAATGCTGAAAGGAAAAGAATGAATATAAGGGGATAGAAGAACATCAGTATGCAAACATTTGACAGAGGCGAGACAAGAGGCAGACTTCCAAAGTAGTAGAGAATAACGGGGCCGCATGCTATCTGTACCGAAATTGCTGCCATTAATGTGCCTGCAAAATAATTATCAGTTATCTTTTTTGTTATTTTAAACAATCTGGAAATCTTTCTGAAAACAGGATATATAAATACTATTCCCGACATGGCTGAAAACGAAAGCCAGAATCCTGCATCATCTGAAAATCCCGGATTTATGACAAGCAGCATAATAAAGGAGATACAGAGCAACCGTGATGCTGCGTTTTCCCTGTGCCAGCTTTCAGCAGCTACTGCAGATACTGCCCAGATTATCGCCCTCTCCACACTTGCCTTTGACCCTATTAAAAAATTATATAATAAAAGGATTATTATTATCAGTACTGCAAGCGCCGGCTTTCCCGACCTGCCTCCTGCAAACATGTAGACAATGAGTGCAAGAAATGATATGTGCATCCCGGAAATCGCTATAAGGTGGGCGGTACCGCTTTCTTTGAATGCATCATAAAGATAATCTGATATTCTATCTCTGTTACCCAGAACAAGAGCCTCTGCCAGATGTGCATCACTGGATCCAAGATATCTTTCAAATGTCATTTTTATACAGCTGTATACCTTCTGCCTCAATTTCCATATAATCTCATAAGGTCTATTTATCTTCATGATTTCCACATCACTATTACGGGACTTCATAATGATCCTGTCACCTGAGCTATAAATTCTTCCCCTTATCTTAATAAAATCATCTCTTGATATATTCAATTGATTGAAACTTTCCAGTCTGACGTTCACGTTAAGAACCCGGGGACCTACCGTAATCTCTTTTTTTTCACTTGATTGAATATATTGCAGCTGCCTGACTGACAAATCAAAACAGGTGTCTCCATAAAGGACTTTTGGATGACCTGTGACCCTGCCCCTTATACACACCGTTACAGGGAGACCTGATGTGCCTGTATTTTGCATGGCATCCTTAGATGAACTGCAGTGATATGACTGCAAAAGACCCGTCAAGAAAAGTATGATGACCGGTACCAGGACAAGAGGGAATAAGATGATCTTTATCCGCATACGCCGGTATGTTTCCTCTTTTATGAGGTAAAAGAAAAAAGATGCAGAAAGGAAAAAAAACATGAATATAACTACTGCATAATAGCAGTATTGCGGCATTTTAATAATAGGAGCAATCCTGTTACCCGCATAAATACCCGAGCCGAAAGATATGGTCCAGAGTATATAATAATGTTTTTGGAAAGTTTCTATAAACGGATTGCAGTACTCTTTTAAATCTTTCATATAAAAATGCCGTACCAGCTTTAATGCTGCTTCTGACTAAACATCTATAAGGTCCTTTATAGTCTCGAATTTTTTTATCCCTATACCGTTGACACCTATAATATCTTCCTTTGTTTCAAAGGGCCCGTGTGTCGACCTGTAGTTTATGATATTTTGGCCAATAACCGGACCTATCCCCGGCAGGGATTCCAGCTGCTTTAAAGATGCTGTATTTATATTCAAAATCCCCGTGTATCCACTTTCCACAGACATATCAGCGGAAGAATTATCTCCGCCAAAAAAACCTGCGGAGACCTCCTCACCTGAGGGGACGTAGATCTTCTGTCCGTCAAATACCTTTTGTGCAAGGTTTAATGAATCAAGACATGCATCTTCTGTTTCACCACCAGCGGCATCAATAAGATCCATTACCCTGGTCTCACCGACTAACTCATATACTCCGGGTCTTGCTACTTCTCCGCATACATGCACCAGGATAACTCTATCTTTCCCATCTGCATCAGCATCTGAACCGGTAATTTCTTCATCCTCTAAATAATCCCTGTAACCATCCTCATAAAAACTTTTAACTATTTTTTCCCTGCTTTCAATTTCCCTTTTCTGTTTAATAAAAACCAGAGAAAAAATCAGAAGTATTATCAAAAGCATTATAAAAACGGTAATATAATAATGCTTTTTTGAGAGGTATATTAAATTCTGAAACCTGAATATAATTCTGGACAGT
>CAYROY010000083.1:0-5285 GCA_964426155.1 uncultured Actinomycetota bacterium | reverse complement strand
GTCTACTGCATATCTAAATGCATTTCCGTCTGAGAGAAGTGTAGTTATGTCCCTGAAAACCACGCCTTTTTTGGGAAAGTCTGGTATATTTCTAATCTTTTGTTTAAGATCCAATTTCTTTCCTTTCATCTTATTTTATACACATATGAATTTTTTCGTTTATCAGATGAATTACGAAATAATATGTTTTAATTACCTGTATCAAAGATTTTCCCTTACTGCAGATGCAATTGAATCAGAATCAAAACCATATGCACTTACCAGAACGGAAGGGTCTCCCGATGTTCCAAATTTATCCTGTACACCCAGACGGATAACCTTTGTAGGATTTTTAGCACAAAGAAGTTCGCATACTGCACTTCCGAGCCCGCCTATTACATTATGGTCTTCAACTGTTATAACAAGACCCGTTTTCCTGGCGCTTTCTACTACAAGATTTTCATCTATAGGTTTTATGGAGGCCATGTTAATAAGATCAACTTCAATGCCTTCATCCTCAAGTTTTTTTGCAGCTTCAATAGCAATATGAGTTGTAAATCCTGCAGTCACAATGGCCGCTGAATTTCCCTCCATTATTTTAATGCCTTTCCCGACCTCAAATTCGTAACCGTCATTAAAAATAACAGGAGCGCCACCTCTACAGAGTCTGACATAACACGGACCTTTTAAATCTATTATTTTTTCAATTACTTTTTTTGTCTCTGTTGAATCTGCAGGAGAAAAAACTTTTATTCCCGGAATAGACCTCATTATCGCCACATCTTCTATTGCCTGGTGAGTCGCTCCGTCCTCACCAACTGTAATACCGCTGTGTGTGGCACATATTTTTACATTGAGCCCTGGATATGCAACAGAGATGCTGACCTGGTCGCACGCTCTTTTGGATGCAAACACACTGAACGTAGAAACAAATGGTATTTTACCCATTGTTGCAAGCCCTGCTGCAGCGCTCATCATATTGGATTCAGCTACTCCAAAATTAAAAAAACGTTCTGGAAATTTTTCTGCAAAAAGTGAAGTCTTGGTCGATTTTGATAGATCGCAGTCAAGTACTACTATATCTTTATTCACTTCGCCCAGCTCTGCAAGTGCACTTCCGTATGCTGCCCTGGTTGCTATCTTTTTGCCATTAGAATTATCGAGTAAATTTTTTATATCATTGTTTATCATAATATCTCTCCAATTAATTAAAATTATTTTAGATAAATAATCCTGTCAAAACTCTTTAAAAAATTATACTTTATATTACGAACAGGCTTTGTTTATATCGCTTATTGCTTTTTCCTTCTGTTCTATATCTGGTGCAGTACCATGCCAGTCGCAGATATTTTCCATAAAGGTAACACCTTTGCCCTTCGTGGTCCTGGCTATTATACATGCCGGTTTACCTTTTACGGAAACAGCTTTTCTGATTGCTTCTTCAATCATATCATAATCATGTCCATCTATCTCAAAGGTCTTCCAGCCAAAAGAACTCCACTTTTCCGCCATGGGGGATGTATCCATTATGTCTTTTGTAAAACCGTCTATCTGCAGACCGTTAAGGTCTACTATTGCTATAAGGTTATCAAGCTTATAATGACTTGCAGATAAAACCGCTTCCCATATCTGGCCTTCGTCACATTCACCATCGCCAACAATAGCAAAAACCTTTATATCCTTTTTATCAAGTTTTGCCCCAAGTGCCATACCCACAGCGCATGAAAGCCCCTGACCGAGGGAACCCGTTGAAATATCAACTCCCGGTGTTTTGTTCATATCAGGATGTCCCTGAAGCATGCTCCCGTACTTTCTAAGAGTTTTAAGTTCAGACCTGTCAAAATAGCCCTTCATTGCAAGAGTTGCATAAAGAACAGGACAGGCATGCCCTTTGGAAAGTACGACTCTATCCCTGTCTTCTTTTCCGGGATCAGCAGGATCAATATTTAGTATCCCGCTAAAATATAGATACGAGAAAATATCTGCAATCGATAAAGATCCGCCTGGATGACCGGAGCCTGCAGCACATAGCATATCTATGATATCCAATCTGATATCCCTTGCCTTTTGCTCAAGCATTTTCTTTAGATTAGAATCCATAAAATCCCCTTCTGCTATTTACTAAAATAATAATCAAAATAATAATTATATAGCCACTTAATCTGACTTAAAAAATAACTAGATTATAAAACAACCAATTACTTGATTATAGTAAAAAGTCGATGATTCATCCATATTTAAATAAGAATCAATTCGATATTATCCTGAAGGTCTTTATTTCAAAAGGCCTTATTTTAAAACTAAAGCCATCATTATCATTATTTATAACAACTTCATTTCCATCAACATCGTTCTCCATAAGATCTGCCTCTTTTATGCTCTTAATCTTAAACCCCGTTTTTATATCCACCGTGACTTCTTTACCTTTGCTCTCATAGAATCTTGATATAATACCCATCCCATCTTCTGCTTTCTTAAATGCAGACATTATGACTCCCGGATTATCCACTTCTATAAATGATTTGAAGCCGGGAAGATTTTTTTCCTCTTCATTTTCAGATTCTTTGATATAGACAGCTTTCAGAACATGGTTAAGTTCATAACCTTTATTTTCAATAACAGAATCTATGCAGTTTCCTTTATGGGGAAATATTGAATAAGTAAAACTATGTCTTCCCCTATCAGGATCTGGATCCGGTTCATTGCTTGTCCTTATAAGAGTAATACTTATAGTACTTCCCTGGGCACTGAATCCGTGTTTGACATCACTAAGGATGCCGAAACCGTAATCTTTGTCTGAAATATCCACCCAGTTCAGGGCCGGAAATTCCCTGCCGCCAGAAGGTCTCTTTATACTTCCAAAAGGTATCTCATATGTCGAAACGGCATTATCGAGTAAAGGAGTGAAGCTGGCTCTTAACATAGGCATCTCGGATTGTGTATCTGATATTTCTTTCCAGTCAATAGTTGTTTCAAAATCAATCCTGTCTATTCCCCTGTATATTTTAATATCCTGTATTATTACAGATTCTTTAAAATGCCTTTTTATTCGCATTATTCCTACTACCGGGCCTGCAGATATTATTTCAATTTCGGGATTATCAAGAAGATTTACAATCCTCGATGCAGGACCTATGACCCAGGCCGACATCCTGTGCGGTTTCTCATAATAGACCTGCAAAAGGTTGCCCGGTATCATAACTGTCATAGGATTATCATTACTGTTGAGGTCAGTAGAAAGCTTTCGGGGGAACGCGTTATCAGATTTACATCCTTCATCCCTTCTTGATTTAATAACAAGCCTGTCATTTTTTTTATCATATAGATACGATAAAACCCCTGTTTCGGGATCGATATCAAGACTAAAAAACTCATTTTCAAGCCTGAAATCTTTCGCTATTAGTACATTTGATTCTTTTCCGCTTTTCTTTTCTTTTCCAATATTAATATAATATACTTTATACCCTGCTGCAGGTATGTCCTCTGCCAGAAATATTATTTTGCCTTCCAGCTCCTGCGAAAGACAGATATTTCCATCACTATCAAGGATCTCAAAATCATCCTTAATATCATCTTTCAAATCTATACTTACAACATCTGTTCTCTGCCATCCAAGAGTATTAAATACAATCACGGGTATACCGATTTCTTCTGTTTTAATCTTACCAGCTATAAATTTAAGGTCTTTATCGATTATTTTTCCTGACATTTCTTCTGTTTCAACTGCAATTTTATTGGAATATTCATATGATGGTTTTACTGCACTTCCCGGCAGGATATCATGAAATTGGTTAAAAAGGGTATTCTTCCAGAGCATATCAAAATCATCTTCAGAATCTCTCCCTATAAGTTTAGAAACCGCAGATAACATTTCTGCTTCCAGAAGCTGCTTCTGGCATTTTCTGTTATGCAGCTTTGTGTCCCAGTGTGTGGTATAGCACCCATCAAATACAGGATTGAACTCGCATGCCCTGACAGGAATTTTTGGTTTCATAACTGATATTTCTTTAAAATAATTATGTGCTGTATCAAATTTTAGCCTTGGAAGCAGAGGCCTATGATTTATCTTTTCAATATTTTTTATATCAGCCTCTGTTGGGCCGCCCCCGTGGTCGCCTACACCGTATACATACATAGAAAGATCAACACCCTGGTTTTCCTTTACTAATTTTACAAGGTCGCAGATCCTTCCTGTATCAACCTCTGCTATATAACTGCTGTTAAATGCAAGGATCTTTGACCCATCAGGTCCTTCCCACCAGAAAAGATCATCTTCCCTTCTGCTCCCCCTCATAAAATAATAATATTTTAACCCGCTTTTCAATAAGATCTGGGGAATCGTCCATGGGTGTCCGAAGTTATCCGGAGCCCAGAATATCTCAGGATTAAAATTGAATCTTTCCTTTATATATTTTTTTGCATAAAGTATTTGCCTGATTATTGATTCACCATAGGAAAGATTAAGATCCAGTTCAACCCAGGATGAAGCTGTTATATCCCATCTTCCTTCTCCTATTCTGGTTATCATCTCGCCGAACAATGCTGGATAGCCTTCCTCCGCAATCTCATATATTTTTGCCTGGCTCTGCGAAAAGCAAAAATCCGGGTAGTCATCCATCAGCCTTAAAGCTGTAGTAAAAGTATCACGGACTACTTCTTCTGTCTCACTCATAGGCCATAGCCAGTTCATATCAATATGCCCGTGTCCTATCATTTTTACAGTATGCTTTTTGGCCTCATCCTTATATTCTATTAAACCCTGCTCAATATCTTTTAGCTTTTTTACAAGATCAAAAGTGCCGAGTTTAACCATCTCTTCAATATCATAATTTTCCAGTATGCTCTCCAGTTTTTTTTCTGCAGCTGGCAATATTGAAGATATAAATCTAAACTCCTCCATCAATGATTCCAGCTTAAAGATCAAATCATCCACTATGCTAAAATGTATTTCTAAGGGATTCATTGTCTTTGGGTAATTGTCCATATAACCCCATTTTTTGTTAAAATGAAGGACAACATAGTGCTGGTCGCCGGGCTCTACAGAGTTGTTTATTGTATACCTGTATCTTAAATCGGTCCAGTTTCTAGCTTCCATCTTTTTAATACCATCTATATATAATTCTCCATTAGTCAGTATTATTGCTTTTGAAAAATAACCTGTACCGCTTACGTACATCTCTGATCCTGATATATCAATATCCTCTATGCTTCCTGGTACTACTATCCTTTTTCTGAACCATATCTCTTCGTCGGGCTCCCATGTAAACGGAAGTTCACATACTTCCCATCTTCTGTCATCAAAATTA
>CAYROY010000082.1:0-7615 GCA_964426155.1 uncultured Actinomycetota bacterium | reverse complement strand
GTTTATAAAAGTCCCTGGTATAAAATGCACTTGCATCACGTCCTATCATCGACTTTATTATCATGGCTTCATCTAATTCATTCTCATCACCTGTTAATATATGTTCTCCGTCTCTTAATACTGTTATTCTGTCAGCTATTTTAAATAGTTCATCAAGGTGATGTGAGATATAAATGATCCCGATGCCAGTCTCCTTGATTCTATTGATTATTTCCATAAGATTATCGATCTCATTTACAGAAAAGGATGATGTAGGCTCATCCATTATAATAACTTTACGGTCCAGAACAAGTGCCTTTGCAATTTCTACTATCTTCTGCTCACCAGAAGATAACTCATCTACGAGCCGCTCCGGATCTAAATCGCTGTGAAGGTATTCCAGAACCTCTGCGGTTTTCTTTTGCATTTCTTCTTTTTTCATTATTCCATTTTTTGTTATTTCCATCCCCGCAAATACGTTTTCTGTAATATTCAAATGAGGAAATATCATATGTTCCTGATAAATAGTCTGAATACCCAGCTTCATTGCAGCAGATGGTTCTAATAACACCCGCTTTCCTTCGAATATTATTTCTCCGCCAGGATCAGGCTGATAAGCACCGGATATTATCTTTATAAGCGTTGACTTCCCTGCACCGTTTTCGCCACAAATGCAATGCACCTCACCTTTTCTCAGATCAAAGGAAACATCTTTAAGCGCCTGTACTCCTGGAAAGGTCTTGGAGATTTTATTTAAACTAAGTATTATTTCATCGGACATAAATTTTTTTATTTTTTTATTTTTTGATATATAGAAATTTTTAATAATATATGTAAATTATTATTATCGGAAAATAGCACAGTTATTTAATTTTCACCCTCCTTAATATGTATTTACCGAATATTTTCTTAAACGGTTAAATATTTTTTTATAAATTATACATAAATTTTTTCCGATTTCAATTATTACCAGTGTATTTATTCAATATAATTATTACAAAAATATAGCACTTTTTAATTGAAATATAAACAAATACAATTAATTTTAATTTTTACCGGAACAATTAACTCTATCAAATTTACTTGTTTTTTAAATAATACCCCTCAGAAACCTTACACTCGAGGCAATCTTATCATCCAGGCCTGAACATTCAATAGAAATATCACCATCCCAATCCGTCTCTTTAAGATATTCAATACATTTTTTTATATTATCTGCATTTACTCCTTCACCTATGGCTACCTCACTGGCGGCAATCCCTGTCTCTTCACCTCTGAGTGCAGCGGCCAGTTCCTTGCTCACATCTTTAATATGAGAATGTGTGACATACTTTCTCATCGCCTTAAGGAATTCCAGAGGGTCATTTCCCTGTATAAATGTATTACCTGTATCCATATTAAACCTCAAATATTCAGACTCGAAATGAGAAAATAATTTCTGCATAAAATCAATATCTCCTGTATACGGCCCATGTGGCTCTACATTTATTATAATTTTGTAGTCTTCCGCCCATTTTAAACATTCTTCATAATTTCTTATAGTCTGTTTTAAAATCTCTTCACGCGGCATATCATACACCTTACCACTATCAGTAGTGTCAACTTTTGGACAACCAAGGTCACTTGCAAATCTTATTGATTGCTGTACATATTGAACTCCAAAAACTGCTCCATTAAACCCCATAATAGGATAAGATCCATCAATCTGTGAGATCCTTAAGTTATTCTTTTCACATATTTTTCTTATTTCCATAGGGTTCTCTTTTAGTGAAATGCCTGGTTCATATCCCATTGCCTGTATGAAATACTGCCCATCTATTACGCCGAATTCTATATGGTCAAGCTTGTGCTTTACTGCAGACTCGACCGCTGTCATAAAGCTGCCGCTTAAACTGCGCCAATTGTCCGTGTGCATGCCCAGATTAATCATTTTTTCCCTCCATTTCTTTATAAATTAAAAATCCATAATAATTATTTTCCTTTTTGCATTTTAAATCCCTGAATCCCTGCAATTAAACTCCAATCTTTTTACCTCTTATATATATTACGGTGCTGATTCCCGCACTATTATATTTGGCTCTAAAATCATCCTTTCCTTAATCACTTCCTGATTATCTATCATCTCCAGAAGTATGCCTACTCCTTTTATGCTCATACTTTTAATAGGCTGGTTTATTGTGGTTAAACTTGGGGACATGACACTTGAAAAAGATATGTTATCGTATCCTATTACCGCTATATCCCGGGGTATCCTTATGCCCATTTTATTTAGTCTTTTTATTATTCCAAAAGCAATCTGGTCATTAGAAGCAAAAATCCCCCTGGGCTCCGATCTTGATAATATCTCTCCTGCTGCGATATAACCGAGTTTAATTTTTTCATATGCATTTTTCTTATCTGCTATGTAGACCATATCTCTATTGATATTTAACCCATATTCATCCATTGCTAGAATAAAACCCTTGTACCTGTCTCTTAGCGCATAACTATAAAGGGGTTCACTGCAATAAGCTATGTCCTTAATACCCGATGATACAAAATGTTTAACTGCCAGAAAGCTGCCTTTGATATTATCTACCAGTATACTTGGCGCAGTTCCTTCTATCTCATTTAGCTCATCGTCTATAACTACAAACTGTATGTTATATTTCTGCAGTTTCTTATAGCAATCCCTGTTGGTCAACCCATAGCATATAATTACACCAGCAACTTTTTGTTGTATTAATGATATTACATACCAGTCCTCAATATTTTTGTTATGCATCGTATAGCATATGAATATGAAATAACCCATCTCCCTTGCAATCTTTTCGGCATATTTTATCATCTCGTTATAATAATTGTTCATGACATCAGGAACAATTATGCCTATTATATTAGTTTTTCTTATCTTAAGATTTCTTGCAACAAAATTTGGTATATAACCAAGCCTTTCAGCAGCATCAAGGACATTTTTTCTAACTTCTTCTGATATGTCATTTGAATTATTTATTACATATGACACTGTAGCCTGGGAAACTCCTGCGATGCGGGCTATATCTCTCATTGTCGGCGTTTTTATATTGGTTTCTTTCATACCCAACTGCCAGAGGAATTTTAAAACATTTGAAATATTGTATTATTATAGTCTAATAATATGAAAATATTTTTATTCATAAACATTATATTTTCTGGTTTCTCCGATATTTTATAAAGCCATACCAACACTTATTTCAGTACTATTAGACCATCTCTTAATCCAATAAAAGAATATTATATAAATTTAATATTCAAGTTTAATAATTGCTTTATTTCTTTAAGGCATCATCAAACGCGCCAGAACTTGGATTGATATCTATTTTCTTTACAAACTCACAAGCCTCAGCAGCACCTCTTAACCTATCCATACCGGAATCTTCCCATTCAACCGAGAGGGGGCCGTTATAGTCTATTTCATTCAGCTCCCTTATTATCGCACCAAAGTCAACATCTCCCCTTCCAGGAGAACGGAAATTCCATCCCCTCTTTGTTTTCCCAAACTCTATATGGGAACCAAGTATTGCAGTTAACCCATCCAGTGTTACAGAGGCATCTTTTATATGTACATGATATACACGTTCGGGCAATTCTCTGATCATAAGATGCGGTTTTATACCCTGCCATAATAAATGGCTGGGATCAAAATTCATACCCAGTGTTTTTCTATTATCAAAGGCTTCCAGAAGCTTTACAAAAGTATAGTAATCATAGGCTATTTCGGTAGGATGTACTTCAAGGGCAAATACTATGCCCTTTTTATCCATCTCATCAAATAACGGAGACCACCTCTCCACTATAGTCTGGTAACCTTCCTCTATCATCTCCTGGGTCGTCTGGGGGAAAGAATACCAGTAATTCCATATTGGCGAACCAGTGAAACCGGTTATAACTTTAATTCCAAAATTTTCAGCAGCTTTAATTATATACTTAACCTCCTGTATGGCCCACTGCCTCATTGCTTCTGGCTTATCAGAAACAGACGAAGGAGCAAAACCGTTATGCCTTTTGTCATATACATCCCCTACTAGCTGGCCGCATAAATGGCAACTTATAGCCCAGGTCTGTAAATTATATTTCTTCATTGTATCTTTTATCTGTCTTACATAACCGTCATCTTCTGCTGCCTTTTTAGGATCAATATGGTTTCCCCATGTAGCAAGCTCCAGTCCGACATAACCCATTTCCGAAGCTGTTTTACACATCTGCTCAAAAGTTAAATCAGCCCACTGTCCTGTAAAAATAGTTACCGGTCTCATTTTCAATCCCCTTCTTTATATTAATAATAATTCTTATCGATTTTAATTTTACCATTACTGGATATGCTAATGATCCAGCTATATTTCATTCCTTTATTAAATAGTAATATTGTTCAAATTTATTTGCAAGTTATCGAATTGCCGGCATCAAGGCCGTCTTTATCTTCCCAGCCGATTAATGAATAATCATATAGAATTTATTTGTCAAACAGTAATATGATGCTATCGGGACAAACTGAGGTTTTTGTATCCCAGCAGCTCTAAAACCTCTTCCATGATATCTGCAGCTTTTTCAATAGAATCATATATGTACTGCTTTGATTCAGCTGATTCAAAATCTCCATCTCTTATTTTATCAATTCTCTCTGTAAGCTTTTCTGCTGCATACTGGCCTGCCTCCCTTGCAATACGGGTCCACATATTAACCCTTACTACGCCGTCTTCTGCTAGTGAGCTCATCTGGCTCGAGGAAAGACATGAGGTACCGTGAAGTACAAGCATTCCCCTTCCCAGGCTCCTGGTAAGCTCCCTTGCCCTTTCTTTAAGATATTCTGATTTACCCACACTTGAGGACTGCTGCTCTGTACCCAGGTCAGCTACCAGAAAATCCACTCCTGTTTTTGAGATATAATCTGTAGCTTTTTCTATATATCTATCATCCCTTACCGACTGAGTATATCCTTCGACACTTAGCTCTTCCATAATTCCCTCTATGAGGATCTTATTGCCGTATTTTTTGACATATTCCCTGGTAAGGGCGATATTTTCTTCAGGTGGATACTTCTGGGCATCAAACATCGCACTGGCAAGATAGGGAATGCCTTCAGTCAAGGCCCATTTGTCCCTTTCAGGTCCTCCGTGATCAAGATGAGGAAGCACAGTTATATTACTATATGGTGAGCTATTTGAACCACACAGGGCAATTAGATGTTCCATATTTGAAATGAAGCCGGTTATTGGGTCTTTTGAATAAGTTACCCTCTTTGCCTGCGGCATATAAGGATAAGTAAAGGTCATAGCAACTGCCAGCGGCATATCTTTTATATTGTTTTTTTCAGCAAAGCGGCTGGCTGCAAGAAGTATTGCTTCTGTATTCCAGTGGCTTGCGGTACAGAAGATCGCCATACTTGTCTTTTTAGCAGCAAGATTTTTGATGATATCCAGTGCCTGTTCCCTATCTTTTACTATAGACATATGTGCTCCTTTGTTTATGAAATAATCTCATTTTAAAAAAATTTTATATAAAATTCCATCGCTTCTAATAAAAAATATGGGAAATCATAAATTAAAACACCGGTGGAATGCTTTTTATCTATTAAATTCATAATCTTTTCAGCAACTTTAATAAATAATCATTGGAGCCTCTTGATATAAAAAACTTGAAACTCCTAAATTTCTGATGTATTCAGGCTTTGAGAATTACAGGAGATGTAAAATATATTAAAATTATTCAATTTTAAAAACTGAAATACCCTTTTCTACAGAAGCATACAAATAATCTTCATAAATATAGACATCTTTTATTTTGCCTGCATCAAAGGTTTTTGCAAGCTCAGGCTTTGTAACATCTGATATATCAAGCAATACAAGACCAAGATGATAATCGGCAACAAAGGCTTTGCTACCATAGCAGGCTATCCTCACTGCACTTTTTAATCGATCACAGCTTCCGGCAATTAAAGGTTTTGCTGTATCAGATATATCTATAACCTGTATTCTCTTCTGATCGGCAACCAGGATATATGCCGTATCTTTTTGTGCTTCGCTTATTCTGCAGAGACCTTTTGCTATCCCTGTTGTCCGTACCTCTGAAACAAGTTTTGTTACTGGGTTCAGCTTATTTAATCTTTTTTATAGATGATTTCAAAATGGCTGGGCATAGCGGAGGAAGTTAGAACTGCAATTTCAGTCTCAGACAAGATTATTTTTATACCTGAGCTGAATCTTTAAGTTTTTACTCTATATTACTGCTCACGATTTATTTACTTTTATCGCTTAACAAAGCTTTAAATTATATGAAAATAAGGTAAAAACAAATATAATTTTAAAATCTTTTATTATTGTAAATATATATTAAAAAAGTATAATACTTATTTAATTTTAAAAACAAACCAGAAAGGAATAGTTTAATGAAAAAAAGATTTTTAATTATATCCTTTGCCTCTGTTATTTTAATACTTACCTTTTTGCCTGCAAGTTTCTTGAGTGCAGATCCGACAAACTTTGTTACAAATGGTGATTTTGAAACTGGAGATTTTACCGGGTGGGATGTATATGAATCTGGAACTGGTACGTGTACAATAGATACCGATGGTTCCAATAACTATTTGGTATTACAGACAGCCGGGGGCACAGGAAACGCTTTTATATATCAAACAATATCCGGCATTACCAATACAAACCTTGTACTTAATTACCGTTATTGGCTTAAATCTTTTAGTTCTTCAGCGCCACCTCCTTTTAAAAATAACTCCTATTTAATTATGATATTCAACAAAACCGGACAATTTAACAGTGTCGGCCGAATAACCCACTACTTTACAACGGTTACAGATTCCTGGTCATCACTTACTCCATGTTTAAATATTGCTGATGTCATTACTGATGATTTTGACAGCATATATTTTGAATTACATTTAATCAGGTATGAAGCACAAAGTGATGATTTAGAAATCTGGTTTGATGATGTTTCACTAACAGAGCGTTCTTATCCATCCAATTCAAACCCAGAAACAGAACCAGTGTCTGAACCACAGCCTTGGGTTAGAGATGTAGAAATGACCTGCTACCAGGTATGGATAAATGAGGATAATAATTTTGAGTTTGTGTTCTTCTGGGAATATGCAAACAACAACTGGGTAAAGATTTATGACATGGCAGGAAATGAAGTATTTTCAATAGATATGGAAAAGGGAAATGCAAGGTTTGAAGCAGACCTTCCTGATGGAATGTATACTGTAAAGACATTCCATGATGGATTTGAAACGCCAATACAGGAATTCTTGATAGGTAAACCATAAACCATATATTCTTAAAAAACAGTATATTTAAAATAAGACCTCATACATAATGGGGCCTTATTTTTTATGCAAACAATTGAAATTTCTATGACATACATACCGAAGTGGCTGGCCACAGATTATAGTAGCAAGAACCTTTAAAATTAAAGTTAAAATTGAATAACAATTGTTTCTTTTGGATGGTCGATTCCGTGGTTACCCGAACCTATTTCTAAGAGAATTAGCTAAACCTCATAGTATTTATTATTTTGTCTAAATCTTTCCTGTTAATTATACGCAATATGATAATCTTTATATCTGATAAAAGATAAATTACCCTAAATTCGCCAATCCTTAATCGAT
>CAYROY010000081.1:0-11909 GCA_964426155.1 uncultured Actinomycetota bacterium | reverse complement strand
AAGCCTTTTTGAAGGTCTTAGAAGTACTTCAAAATCAAATTTTCCTTTTTTTTCAAGCACAAAGCACTCAATCCTTGCACCCGTACTTCTCTTTATACCGTGCAGCCGGCATTTTGTTACCCTGCTTTCATTTAGTACAAGGATGTCTCCACATTGTAGATAACTACCCAGATTATAGAAAACATCATTGATTATCCTTCCGCTGCTGCGATCAAATATCATTAATTTTGAATGGTCTCTTTTTTTAAGAGGGTACTGAGCAATATAACTCTCTGGAAGGTCGTAATCAAATAATTCAATATTCATGTCACATAAAAGAGGTATTAAAAAAGTCTGTTGTCTTTATTCTTTTTTACCCCCAGGTAATCAAATGCACTACCTGTAGCAACTCTCCCCTTGGGGGTTCTTTTTATGAAACCGAGCTGAAGCAAATAGGGTTCATAAACATCTTCTATCGTATTTATTTCTTCTCCTATAGAAGCAGCTATTGTCCCTACTCCTACAGGTCCTCCTTCAAATTTTAGTACCAGTGTGTTTAATATCTTCTTATCTATTACATCAAGTCCCAGTTTATCAATATCCAATTTTTTAAATGCTTTTTCTGTAGCTATACCGTCTATCCTGCCGTCACCGCTTACCAGGGCATGATCCCTTACTCTCCTTAGAAGTCTGTTTGCGATCCTTGGGGTCCCCCTGCTCCTTGAAGCAAGTATACTCAGACCTTCTTTAGTTACTTCCAGTCCTAAAATTTCAGCAGACCTTTTGATTATTTTTATAAGGTTATCTGTACTATAATAATCAAGCCTGAGGTTTACGCCAAATCTGTCTCTTAATGGTGACGATACCAGCCCCACTCTTGTTGTAGCACCAATAATTGTAAATGGAGCGACATCTATTCTTATTGATTTTGCAGAAGGACCTTTACCGATAATTATATCCAGTTTATAATCTTCCATAGCCGGGTATAATATCTCTTCAACAGTTCTGTTTAATCTGTGTATCTCATCAATGAAAAGAACATCATAGTCTTCAAGATTGGTAAGTATTGCAGCAAGATCACCGGCTCTCTCAATGGCGGGCCCCGATGTTATTTTAAAATTTACACCCATCTCATTAGCAATAATTTCTGCAAGGCATGTCTTTCCCAGACCGGGAGGACCGGAAAGTATTACGTGATCCAGCGGTTCTTTCCTCCTTTTTGCAGAATCAATAAAGACCTTGAGGTTTCCTATAATCTTATCCTGTCCTATAAATTCTGATAAGACTCTTGGCCTCAGACTCCTGTCAAGTTCTAGATCTTCTTTTTTATACACCGGATCTATATCGCTATTATTTATTGCCTGTTCTTCTTTATTGTTAATTTCAAACCTCCTTAAGGGCGGCTCTAAGGATTTCTTCGACCTTACTTGCTTTTAAATATTCAGGTTTCATTTTTAGCAGAGCTCTGTTTATTTCCATTCCATTATATCCAAGCGTCTTCAGAGCTTGTCTTACTTCCATTATTTTATCATCACCCGGTATTCCTCCTGCACTTATGAAATCCGCCATTTCTTCCTCATCAAATTTATCCTTCAGCTCCAGTATCAATCTTTCAGCAAGTTTCTTTCCTATACCGGGTATCCTTCTTACCATATCAGTGTTTTTATCAATTATCATCTTCTTCAATTCTTTAAAACTATATATAGTTAATGCACTAAGAGCTATCTTTACCGATATCCCTGAAACTGAAAGCAATTTTAGGAATATTTCTTTTTCATCTTTATTCAAAAAGCCTATAAGACTTATTCCGTCTTCTCTGACATATGTATATATGTCAAGCTCTACTTTATTTCCTTTATCAGGAATTTTTTCAAATGTCCTGCCAGAAATGAATACTTCAAATCCAACTCCTGATGTTTCCACGATTACACTTGATGGATTCTTTTCAATTATTTTTCCCCTCACCTTTGCTATCATCTGTTTTTTTACTCCATGGCCTTAAATTTTCATTTTAATGCGTCCTATTTCTGAACTTAACATTGCTGGCATGACATATTGATACAGCCATTGCGTCCCATGCATCATCTTTCCGTGGGAAAAAATCATCATTTACATCAAGTATAACTTTTAGCATATATTTTATTTGCTTTTTTGTTGCCCTTCCATATCCAACTACCGCCTGCTTTATTTCAAGCGGGGTATATTCATAAATCTTAAGTCCTTTTATGCTTCCCGCCAGAATAAGAACACCCCTTGAATGTCCGACGCTTAATGCTGTCTTTGTATTTGAACTAAAAAAAAGATCTTCAACAGCCATATATTCAGGTCTATAATTATCTATTATTTGCGAAACATCATTAAATATTTTTTCAAGTCTGCTATATAGAGCAATGTTTCTTTTTGTGACTATGCATCCGGAATAAACAGGGCGATATTTTGATCCCTCTATATCAAGAATACTTACGCCGGTAGTCTCAAGACCTGGATCTATACCCAGTACTCGATAACTATTTCCAGTCATCTTTAACCCTCATCTATTTCTTTTAGCAGCTCGTCACTCAACTCAATATTTGAATAGACATTCTGTACATCATCATGTTCTTCAAGGGCATTTAAAAGTCTTAAAGTCTTCCTGCTTTCTTCTGCCGAAAGCTCCAGCGTTGTTTTTGGTATCAGGCTTATTTCACTGTCTTTTATTTTCATACCGTCTGCTTCAAGTTTTTCCCTTACTTTAAGAAAATCTACGGGATCAACTTTTATTTCATAAACATCATCAGTATCATCAATGTCTTCTGCTCCGGAATCTATTACTTTAAGCATAAATTCCTCTTCATCTTCAACAGAGTTTTTGCTTATCAATATAATTCCTTTTCTTTCAAACTGCCAGATCACACTTCCGCTTTCACCTAGGCTTCCATTATATTTACTGAAAATGTTTCTTATGTCAGATGCTGTCCTGTTCCTGTTTTCGGTGTAGGTCTCTACTATTATTGCTGTTCCTGCAGGTCCGTACCCTTCATAGATTATACTTTCAAAATTTGCGCCTTCTATTTCTCCTGTGCCCCTCTTAATAGCCCTGTCAATATTTGACTGGGGCATATTAAATTCTTTTGCTTTAGCTATAGAATTGGCAAGAGCTATATTGTCCTTTGGATCGGAAACTCCCCCGCCGTCTTTAACGGCAATTATTATGCTCCTTGAAAGTTTGCCGAAAAGGTTGCCTCTCTTTGCATCTTCTTTGGCTTTTTTATGTTTTATTGAATGCCATTTCGAATGTCCGGACATATCATCTCTCCTCCAGATATTCCAATATCATTGTAATAAAATACTCATGTATCCTTTTATCATCTGTCAATTCAGGGTGAAAAGTGCTGACAAGTATATTTTTTTCTCTTGCAAGGACTGCTCCGTCATTATGTTTGGCCAGTATTCTAACTTCCTTTCCAGTCCTGATTATTTTAGGTGCCCTTATAAAAACTGAGTTAAATCTCTTACTATACTTACCATGATCCAGGTTCAGTTCTATATCATCCTCAAAACTCTCTATCTGTCTTCCGTATGCATTTCTTTTAACATCAATATCTATAAGTCCAAGTCCCTCCTTTTCATTTTCTATCCTGTTGGAAAGTATTATAAGTCCTGCACAGGTACCAAACAATGGTTTTCCTGATAATGCAAATTGTTTGATTTTTTTATCAAAACCATATTTACCCATTAGCTTGCTTATAGCCGTACTTTCTCCACCTGGAATAATAAGCCCATCCAGATAGTCAATCTGTGAAGGGAGCCTTACTTCCAGAGCCCCTGCATTTATTTTTTTTAAAATGTTTAAATGCTCCCTGAAATCACCCTGTAGAGCGAGTACTCCCACTTTAATATTTTTCATTTAATGCTTACCATCCCCTGCCTGCTATTTTCTGTTCTTCAGCAAGCTGACTTACAGCTATTCCGCTCATAGGGTCTCCTATTCCCTTTGATACCTTTGCAAGAACTTCAGGATCATTAAAATGAGTAGTCGCTTCGACAATGGCAGAAGCCATCTTTTCGGGATCTGAAGACTTAAATATACCCGAACCTACAAATACACCTTCGGCCCCCAGCTGCATTATCATTGCAGCATCGGCAGGTGTTGATATTCCTCCTGCAGAAAAGTTTATTACAGGAAGAGCCCTGTGCCTGTGTACATATTCTACGAGGTCATATGGAGCACCCATTTCTTTGGCAATCGTCATTAGTTCTTCTACAGGCATTGATGCAGTTCTTGATATTTCATCTCTTATGCTCCTCATGTGCCTTACTGCCTCTACCACATCACCTGTTCCGGCCTCCCCTTTTGTTCTTATCATTGCAGCACCTTCACCAATACGCCTTAGCGCTTCTCCAAGATTTGTAGCACCGCAAACAAATGGGACCTTAAACTTCCATTTGTCTATATGATGCTTTTCATCTGCAGGAGTAAGCACCTCGCTTTCATCTATATAGTCTACACCTATTGCTTCAAGTATCTGGGCTTCGCCAAAATGTCCGATTCGTGCTTTAGCCATCACCGGGATTGATACAGCATCCATTATTCTAATTATTATTTCCGGATCTGTCATCCTTGCAACTCCTCCTGAAGCTCTTATATCTGCAGGTATCCTCTCTAATGCCATAACGGCTACCGCACCTGCATCTTCTGCTATTTTTGCCTGATCCGGAGATGTAACATCCATTATAACTCCGCCCTTTAGCATCTGCGCAAGTCCGGATTTAACTTTAAAGCTAGATTTTTTCATTTTTGCCTCCTTTATTTTACTCCAACACCGAGAGACATATCATCAAGTCTTTTTATTCTCTCTTCTATTGGAGGATGTGTGTTAAATAAATTTTTAAACATTACAACTGAATTCTTCCCAAGCGGATTATTAATAAACAAATGTGCCGTAGCACCATTAGCTGACCTTATCTCGCTGTTTTCTTTTATCTTCCTGAGGGCATTTGCAAGTCCTGCAGGATACCTGGTTATCAAAGCACCTGTTGAATCTGCAAGATACTCGCGATTCCTGCTTAATGCCATCCTTATTATAACTGCTATCAAAGGAGATATTAATATAAATACAATTCCTACAACCAGAAGGACCAGCGTAAGAATACTACCGCCTGAAGATCTTCTGCTGGAGCTTCTGCCCCTTCCTCCGAAAAGAAGCATCCTCCCCATTATATTAGCAATAATCGACACCATTCCTACAAAAACAACTACTACAGTCCCCAGAAGTATATCGTAATTTTTTATATGTGCAAGTTCATGGGAAATAACACCTTTCAATTCTTCATCATTTAATCCTTCCATAATACCCCTGGTAAGCACTATTACGCCTTTCCCGGGATTTCTGCCTGTAGCAAAAGCATTCATGCCTTTATCCGGTATCTCATAAATTTTAGGTACCGGTATACCTGCAGCAATAGAAAGACCCTCGGCCATATAGTAAACGCGTGGATTATCTTCCCTTGAAACAGGCCTGGCCCCTGCTATTGAAAGTACAATACGGTCACTAAAATAATAACTTCCAAAACTTGCGATTAAAGCTATTATGAGAGCAAATATTAATAGAGTTACAGAATAGGAATTACCATATCCATAACTATAATCAAAATAAAAACCTATTAAATATCCTATAAGGGAAATAAAAAGTATAAAACCCATGATTATTAATACTGTTTTTGCCCTATTTTTAGCAATATTCTCATACATTTCAAAGTATAATTAAAAATCAATTAAATTACAGTAAACTTTCTCGCCTTAAAAATTTAAAACTTAACTCTAACCGGTTCTCTTGCAGCAGGCTCTTCTATTTCAAAATAATCTTTTACATTAAAGTTAAAAATCTTTGCCATTATATTTCCCGGAAAAGTCTGTATTCTTGTATTAAATTTCATAACCGTATCGTTAAAGAACTGCCTGGCATAAGCAATATTGCTTTCAATACCATTTAATTCCTCCATCAGCCTGGAAAAATGTGCATCTGCTTTAAGATCCGGGTATCTTTCAGAAACTGCAAAAAGTGATTTCAATGTATCGGTTATCATATTTTCAGCTTTTGCCTGCTCTTTTACTGTTTTAGCATCTATACCGATTTTTCTGGCAGCTATTACTTTTTCAAGCGTTTCCCTCTCATGCTTTGCATAACCCTTTACAGTTTCTACAAGATTCGGTATCAGGTCATATCTTTTCCTCAGCTGGACATCAATCTGGTGCCATGCATTATCAGCCCTGTTTCTTAACGAAACCATTGAGTTATAAAATCCTGCTACTGTACCAGCGATAATCAGTACAACTACAACAACCACAACAATCAGTATAATTATGCCTACTCCCATAGTATCTCCTCCGTCTCCGCGGTTTTTTATTCCATTTATTTTTTTGTAAATTCTACTATATATTATATACAAATAAGGCCAAATTATAACATATTAAATATTACAAAATACATAAGCTTCAGCATTGAATATTCAAACATTCTAATCTTTCCGATTATGTTTGTTTACTAAACTTTGTTTAGCTGATCTTTTTACACTGTACCTATTTTATGATATATTTCTTCTATTGCTTTTATAAGTGTCGTACCGACTTGATCGGAGTGATTCTGGAAGGAGAATTAATGAGTGATAAAACTGGCCAAAATAACAAAGTTATTGGAATGGTATCGGGTAATGGATCTGGCAAGACCAGCCTTGCTGAATGTTTATTATTTGATTCAAAAACTATTGACCGCCTGGGTAGAGTAGAAGATAAGAATACAGTATCCGACTTTAGCGACATCGAAAAGAATAAAGGTTTTAGTATAAGTTCAAGCATAATCCATTATATCTGGAAGGGTTTTAATATTAATGTGATAGATGCACCTGGCTATAGTGATTTTATAGGGCAATCACAATCTACTATTAAAGTCTCTGACAGTATTTTAATGCTGGTAGATGTCAAATCCGGGATACAGGCATCGAGTGAATTCATAATAGAAGAGATTCTGGAAAATCCGAAACCGATGTTTATAGTTCTAAATAAAATGGATCTTGAAAATATTGATTTTTTTAAATCTGTAGAACAATTAAGGAATAACTACAATCTTAATCTTGTACCTATAACAATGCCTGTTGAAACCGGTGAGGAATTTTCTCAGTTAATAGATATTTTCCAGAATCAGGCATATGAATATTCAGGTGAAAACTTTCAGGGATCAAAAACAGAAATTAGTGATTCTATTAAAGGACAGGTCGCTGGTTACCATAATGAACTTATAGAATCTATTGTTGAAACTGATGACGAGCTGCTCAGCAAATATCTTGAAGGTGAAAAAATAGATGATAAGATTTTAAGCAGTATATTAAAAAAAGCTGTAGTTTCAGGAGATGTCATTCCTGTTTTTGCAATATCCGCTGACAAAAATTTTGGTGTAGACCTTCTTATGGAATATATAAATGACCTCCTTCCGTCAGCTGTTGATATACCACAAATAAAAGCAATTTCCCTTACAGATAAAAGTGAAAAAGAAATAAAACCTTCTCCGGAAAGTCCATTACTTGGATATGTTTTCAAGACAATGGCGGACCCGTATATAGGTAAACTTTCCATTTTAAGGATTTTCTCCGGTACAATCAAAACTGGAGAGAGCTATAAAATCTCCAGTGAAGAAAAGCCTGTAAAAATTGGAAATCTTTTTAAGCTTCAGGGCAAAACCCAGATAGATATAAATGAAGCTACATGCGGTGATATAGTTGCCATATCTAAAATCACAAGCATATTAAATGATGATACTATATCCTCTACTGATTATCCAATGGAAATAGAAAAGGTAAAGTACAGAGAGGCTATGCTCCCCAAAGCTATTATTCCCAAAAGCAAAGGTGACGAAGAGAAGATAAGCAACGGTATTAGTAAGCTCATGGAGGAAGATCAGACATTGAGACAGGAGCTGGATCTTGAGGTTCATCAGAATATTATCTGGGGTATGGGTGACATTCACCTGACTATCGCCAGTGAAAAACTTAAAGAAAAATATGATGTAGATGTTGAAATGACAACACCGCAGGTCGCCTATAAAGAGACTATCAAAAAAGAAGCAAAATCAGAGTATAAATATAAAAAACAATCCGGAGGCCGCGGCCAGTACGGCCATGTTTTTATTGAAATCAAACCTAAAAAACGCGGAGAAGGTTTTGAATTTAAAGACAGTATATTTGGCGGAGCTATTCCAAAAGGTTATATACCCGGAGTCGAAAAAGGGATAAGGGAAGCAATGGAAAAAGGGGCACTTGCAAACTTTCCCGTAGTTGATGTTGAAGTAAATCTATATGACGGTTCATTCCATACTGTTGACTCTTCTGAAATGGCTTTTAAAATTGCTGCTTCCATGGCTTTTAAAAAAGGAATGCTTGAAGCCTCACCAATAATTATTGAACCGATAATGGAGCTGGAAATAATAGTACCGGAAAACTATATGGGAGATATCATAGGCGATATTAATTCAAAAAGGGGTAAGATAATCTCAATGACTCCGATGTCAAATAAAAAACAAAATATAAAAGCAACTGTTCCGCAGTCAGAAACATTCAATTACTCTGTCGATCTTACATCGCTCACCCGTGGTCGCGGAATTTTTACACAAAAATTTCTTAAATATGAAGAACTTCCGGGCAACCTTACTGAAAAGGTCATAGAAGAAAGGAAAAAGAAGGAAGAATGAAAAAAAAGAACCGGAAATATTTAAACATACCTGACCGCTTTCCTTATATACTTCTTATTATCATCATAGGTTTCACAATTATATTTTTCTTTATAGTCAAAAATAACCTTCCATTTAATTTTTTTTCAGGGCCAGTTAGTGAAACTATTGAAGAAGAGTCTGATTATTCAGTTTTTATAACTTCTCCGGTTAACAATAAAGTCTATAATTTTATTAATTTTAAAGAGACTGTACCTCTTGAGATAAAGAGCAAACAGGCCGAAAATGAAGGATTCAGGGTAAGCATCCTGGTTAATGAAGAAGAGATAAAGATATTAAATTCACCTCCATATGAATATAACTGGAATCCCTCCGAATCTGGGGAATATGATATTATTGCAAGAGTATTAGACGAACAGAATAATATTCTTTCTGAATCCAATAAAGTTACTATAGTTATTGCATATGATCTGGAAGAAAGCGAAACTTCCATAATCAATATGGATATAGAGGAAAAGAAGGAGAAGATCCTTGCAGAATCAGCATACAGGCCCCAGAACACTATCCCTGCAGGTGTTCCTATTTTTTCGTATAAATGCTATACGCCACCGGCAATAGATGGTAATTTTGCAGAATGGGATAATTTTGATAAATTTTCAAGCTTTGAACCTACAATCAAAAAAGAAAATTATACAACCCATACTGATATAAACGGTACCTTTTCTTCATGCTGGGATGACCAGAATTTTTACTTTGTAGTCCAGGTAGTAGATGATGTTTTCAGTCAGATGTATACCGGCAAAGAATTGAATAAGGGGGACAGCATTACAATTGTTTTTGATACAGAACTTGAGCAGGATCTTCAGATACCCTTTTATAATAGTGACGATTACCAGATAGATTTTTCACCTGGAAATTTTTCATCAATTTTTCCAGAATCCTATATGAGCTGGCCATCAGATGCACCACCCAGAGAAGACAATGTTGCTTCAACAAAACTTGCAAACGGTTACGTCCTTGAAGCAAGTATACCCTGGTATAACTTTACTAACTATGAACCTCAGGATGGTTCAGTAATCGGTTTTACCATATCAATACTCGATACCGATAATCTTGAAACAACAGAACTTGTAATTTCTTCTTCCAGTGTTTTTGATATAAATAATGTCTCCACACTTGGTGCCCTGGTCCTTATTGATGCCGGAGATATTCAGCAGGAAAAAGAAAACGGTCAGGAAGATTCAGATAATACAGAAGAGTAAATAACAAAAATCTATATTCTTTTAAAATAATTATAAAAATAATTTAATATTTACTTCTTTCAGATTAAGAATGTATTAAAAAAAGTAGAATGTTAAAAGTGTATTAATCTGAACCAGATAAAAATCCTAAAGTAATAATCGAGAATAATTGAAAATAAAATATTCTGTTGATATAATCTCACTCTGGTTTTTTAAAATGAAATAAACTAGCAGGACCTCATAGATGGTAGATATAGTCCCTTTTAATGGTCTAATATATAACAAAAATAAATTAAAGGATCTTTCCGGATTAGTTTCACCACCATATGATGTAATATCTGAATATGACTACAAAAAAATTCTTAAATTCCACCCAAACAATATTGTCAATATAATACTTCCCCGAGGTGAGAATAGCAATAAATATGAAAATGCCAGAAAGATTTTTGAAGATTGGCAAAATAAAAGAATACTTATAAAAGATAAGACCAGATGTTATTACCTTTTCCAAATAGGTTTCAAAATTAATGGTGAAAATAAAAATATTACGGGTTTTACAGGACTTACAAAAATCGAGCCCTATGGTTCCGGGAAAATACTCCGACATGAGAAGACATTATCAGGCCCTAAAAAAGACAGGCTTTTGCTTCTAAAAAAATGCAGGGCAAATTTTGGTCTTATATATACAACTTACCGCGATTATAATAAAAAAATCAGCAATATACTAAATCTATATTTAAACCATGAACCTTTCTTTGATATAAGACCTTTTTATGATAATAATCTATCATTCAGACTCTGGAAGATATGTAAAAGAAAGGATATTGATTCGATAACTGGTCTTATGAAAGATAGATCTATTCTTATAGCTGACGGGCATCACAGATATGACACTTCCCTTATGTACAAAAATGAATTTAAAAACAATCCAATTAATCCCGGTCCTGAGGATTATGTTCTCACACTTTTTATGGATAGCTCTCAGAAAGAAATAAAGATCTATCCCACTTTCAGATCAGTTAAATTTCAAAATTTCATAGATCTAAAAATATTTTTTAATGGTCTGAGTAGAGATTACTCTGTCAGACCGGTTAAAATTAATAAAATTTCCGATATAAGATTGATCCTGGATAATTATAAAAAAGAAAATATTACCGGGTTTATTTTTTATCTAAAAGATAAATCTTACAGTATAAGTTTAACAAATAAAAAATCATCATCTGATAATAAAGTACAACCTGATATTAATATCCTTCAAAATGACATAATAAAAAAACTTGACAGTTTTTATAATATAAAAAACATATATTTTGACCATAATGAAGCAAATATAATAGAAAGCGTAAGTAAAAAAAATTATGATATCGGTATTTTTCTTAATCCTCCAACAATCAGAGAATTAGAGGAAGTATGTTATTCAGGAGGAATTCTGCCCCAGAAGTCTACTTTTTTCTGGCCCAAACCCTGTACTGGATTAGTGATGTATAAGTTCTAACATTGATAAATTATAGATTAAGATAATTTTTAAAAGTCTTCCGGGCTAATATAATCTCCCTTTTCATCTCTTATTGATTCAAGCTTTTTCTTTTGGCTTTCAAGAATATCAAATAATTTTTTAGGTACCCCTGGTCCTGAATCCCTGTATATGTCTATAATTCTTTTTATTTTTGCAAGATTTTCTGGAATCCTTAATGTAAACTGATTTATATAATCTTCTATATTGTAGTCTTTACCAGGATATTTTTTAAAAAGAATTTTCAGATCTTTATATTCTGGTATATAACCTATTCCGATATCTATACCATTTGACTCATTATTAACCCTTAGCTCCATCCATTTTATCCATACAATCTTATCCAGCTTGGAATTTAAAAATTTACTTCCTTCCTTATCTTTCAGGAAATAATTTACAGAAAATATATGCGGACATTCATCAAGTCCTTCCCCGAATCTTATATTCATATCTATATAAACTCCCAGTGGCACCGAT
>CAYROY010000080.1:0-13684 GCA_964426155.1 uncultured Actinomycetota bacterium | reverse complement strand
ATCGTATCTGTCTCAGGTGGTACTGGGGTTTGCCATAACCCTGTTCCTTGCCTATACAATACTTCCCGGGTTATTTCCGCCTTTCGGCCTTCTTCTCCCACTTGGATTTGCACAGGGGCCGGGACAGGCGTATTCAATAGGGCTGAGCTGGGAAGAACTGGGGTTTTTAAACGGCGGCAATATTGGTCTTTCAATTGCGACTATCGGTTTTCTGTGGGCCATTATTTTTGGTATACCGCTCATAAATATCCTCATAAGAAAGAAAAAGGCCTGGGGTCTTGAAGACAGGGAAAAACTGATAAATCTGAAAAGTGATGACATGGAGGAAAAGCACACAGAGAATATTCCAAGAAGGATGTTCATGGACAGCCTTACCTTCCAGGGCATTCTTATAGGGGTTGTCTATCTTATAACATATTTTACATTGAGGGGGGCCTCGCTTGCCCTTAGACCGCTTGGTGAATACGGCTACACGGTGGCCCAGCTACTATGGGGCTTTCATTTTATTGTAGGCACCCTTTTCGCAATAATTGTGAGGATAGTCTTAAATGCACTAAAAAGGAAAGACTGGCTGCGTGTAAATTATCCGGACAATTATATTCTTCAGAGGATATCGGCAGGGTCTTTTGACTTTATGATAGTTTCTGCAATTGCAGCACTTTCACTTTCTACCTGCAGGGAAAACTGGCTTCCAATAGTGCTGGTTACCAGCATAGGAGGAATATTCACTATAATATACACAGTATTTTTATGCAGACGTATATATACAAATTATTTAATCGAGCATATAGCAGGACTCTACGGTCAGTTTACCGGTACCATAACCACAAGTATGGCACTCTTGAGGGAGATCGACCCTGATTCTGAGTCAAATGTTCCAGAAAATCTTGTACTTGGAGGTGCAGTAGCCCTTCCGCTCGGTATTCCCCTGATGTTCATACTGGGCCTTGCAGTGACCGGTTATTCTGCAGGGAAACCGGTGTTTTATTTCTATGCCATGGGGTTATTTATAATTTACCTTGCAGGTATTCTTATCTATCTACTGTTAAAAAATAAAAGGGTAAGGCAGCAGGATAATAAAAAAGAATTGTAAAATAAATGGGAATACAGGCTGTTTTTATTTTGGTCTGCATCCAGACTTATTTAAATTAAATTTCTGCATCTGCTGCAGAATATAATATCTTTTTGGTCTATATCCATGATAGTACCGGAAGGGGCCATTATGCATCTTTTATTCTCACAGTGCCCGAGTTCCAGGGTATGGCCTATAATATGGCTGGGTTCTTTTAGTATTCTTTCGTAATAAATATTTTTTTCTTGCATGCTCAACCTTTTCACAAAAACGGGAAATTTTCCGGACTTTCTCTTTCTCCAGCCTCTTGAAAAATAATCCTCATTAAAATGTGGGTGAAGCATTATTATAGAAACAACACCTATCTTTGGAAAAAGAGACGCAAGACCAAAAGTGTAATCAAGGTTTCCAGAAAACATATCACGGTCAAAGATTCCAATATTTACATTTTTAACTTCTTTGAGGGTGATATTATCAGTAATAAATTTCAGTACCTTTTTCCCATCATACTTTTTTTTGTCACAATTGAACAGGTATGAGGGAATTATTATATGTTTCGAAACAGTTACAGAGCTGTTAAATATTTCCGGGAGTCTTTTTCTGAGGAATCTTATGATGTTGTTGTTTATATCGTTTAATATAAGTATATTTATATTCCTGTCCATTTTAATATTTTAAACCAGTCTTTTTTGATTTCCAATATATAGTTTAATCCTGGAAATTTCTGTATTTAATTTAAAAAAATAATTTAAAAATAAAAATTCTGATAAAATATATTTGGAGGTTTTATAATAGTGAAATCAGTAGAATGATGAAGTTAAATCCCTGAGGGCTTAAGAAAAGATGACATAATAGAAAGTGGGGCAAATACCTGCTTTTTAAATTGTAAAACTGCAGCATATAAAAATGTATTAATGAATAAAAAAAGAGTTACAAAAAATCTTAATGTTTATAAGGTGCTGCTAATTGTACTGACTTTTATAATAGTGTCCATGATCCCAATGTCAGAGATATTTGCTTTCGACCCCGACTATCCCGATTTTATCTGGACTTATGATAATAGGACAAGAAAAATTACTGCAGGAGGCCAAAAAGCTGTGTATCTTACCGGATACAGCCTGTCTTCTGAAGAGAAAAGGATGGATATTTACAGGCTTATTGAAGAAACCGAATTAAACAGTATAGTCTTTAACGCGAAAGAGGATTCAGGCGATATCCTGTATAACAGCAGTGTGGATTTCTTCAATAAGACGGGTTCCGTAAAACCCTATTATGATATTGACCAGGTTCTAAGGGAAATGGATGAAAGAAATATATACAGCATAGCGAGAATCGTGCTCTTCAAAGACGGAATCATACCAGATAAAAGGCCGGACCTGGCAGTACAGAATAAGAATACAGGCGAACCTATTTACCTGGATGGAGGTTACTGGATTGATATATACAGCAGGGAGGTCTGGGGCTATTTCATAGAGCTTGTTATGGAGCTTGTAAGGAAAGGGGTAGATGAGATCCAGTTTGACTATATAAGAGCACCTTCAAAAGGTAACCTATCCCTGGCCCGGTATCCTTCCAATAACAGAAATCAGGAAAAAACCACGGCCATAACCGGTTTTCTGAAGGCAGTAAGGCAGGCAACCAGAAATTATCATGTAAAGATGTCTGCTGATGTATATGGTTTTGTTCTAATAACTGAGAATGACCAGGGAATAGGGCAATTTATAGAAGATATGGCACCATACCTTGATTTTTTATATCCTATGTCTTATCCGTCCCATTATTCTACAGGTTTTTTGGGATTCAGCCAGCCCGAGGCCCATCCGTATGAAGTAGTTAAATACACGCTTGATAAGGGGTTTGCCAGAATAGGTAATACTGATTGTCAGATAATACCCTGGATACAGGCATTTGGACTGGGAATGAGGTATGATGAAAGTCATATACTTGGACAGATATCAGCATCAGAAGAATTTAATATAGAAGGATTTTTATTCTGGAATGCAGCAAATAAATACAGTATTGTAGAAAATGCCCTAAAAAGCAGGATGGATTAGAAAATTTTCTTGTTGAAACTGACTTGGTTGAACTAACTTTTAATAAAACCTGCTATTTTTTTTATATGGGCAGGAGTACTTCCGCAGCATGCTCCAAGGATGGATGGGCTATAACTTAAATATTTTTTTATGTTTTCGGCCATTATTTCGGGAGTCTCGTTATATGCTGTACGTTCGCCCTTAACAACCGGAAGTCCTGCATTGGGCTGAAATATAAGCTTGGCATCGGGCCGGGAGTCCCGCATCTTTTTTACAACATCAAGCATAGAATCTGAACCGATGCTGCAGTTTGCCCCGACTATGCCGCATCCCGCAGCAAGGAGCCTGCGTGCTGATTCTCCAGCCCTGTCTCCCATTATCGTCACACCGTTTTTGGAAAAAGACATAGTGCAGGCAAGTGGTATAATATCCGATATTTTTCTTACAGCTTCCACAGCAGCAAGTGCTTCGTTGAGATCCATAATAGTTTCAACAAGTAAAAAATCTACACCGTTTTCAATGAGGACTTCGATCTGCCTGCTAAAAATTTCTACAGCCTGGCTGTATTTCAATTCACCGGAAGGCTCCAGTAACTTTCCGGTGGGCCCAACGTCTCCTGCTATAAAATGGGGTGTTTTGGAAGATGATCTTTTTTCATATAGCTCTATTGCCCTGCGGGCTGTTTCCACTGCATTTCTATTTATATCTGCCGTTTTTGTGTCGAGCCTGTATGATTTAAGTTTTACAGGATTTGCACCGAATGTATTTGTCTGTATTATATCAGAGCCTGCTTCAAGATAATCAGTATGGATTCCCATTACCTTATCGGTGCCGTCTTTTTCAAGGTTAGCCAGATCCGGAGCACCGGTAAAGCCTCTCGCCTGAAGCTCGGTTCCCATGGCCCCATCGCACAGCAGGATTCTGGCTTCAAGAGTTTTTAAAAAATAAGAATATTTTTTTAAACTGACCCTGTTCATTTCACATAGTTTTATAATTATTTATTTCTTCTCTGCCATCTTGTCTTCTTAAGCATCTTTTTATGCTTTTTTTTCCTCATCTTTTTTCTTCTTTTTTTGATAATAGAGCTCATAGTTCTCCTGTATCCATAGTCGTTTATCTTTTGGTTCAAATCATATATAACCGAAAAAAGTATTATATCATAAATCAGCCTTATGTATATTTATTTAAATATAATGTTTTATGTAAAACAGCACATGCTGTAATATAGAAGTTACAGCCGGAATTTATTTTATCATTTATTTTTTTACTACAACCCATCTGGAATATATTGAAAGATATTGGAAAATGTAAAATATTTGAATTATTCAAAAGTAAATAATTGATATTTTAAAAAATTTGAAGAAATAATTTAATTTCTGTTGACATACAATATATTGTGCTCTAATATATAGACATATACAATATGATGAGTTTTACTTTCTAGTTTAGAAATCAAAGGGGTGGGCTGGCTGTATTTATTGAGATTGCGGTATTCTGCTTAAAAAAAAATGAAATTATTTAATTTGGACTAAATAAACATGTTAGATGGGGGTTGTTATGACAGAGATAAATAAAAAAGAGGATAGGAAAAAGTTGATGGAGTATTATCTCCGGAAAAAAATAGATCTTTCTGAAAATGCAGTGAGGGTCTTAAAAAGACGTTATCTTAAAAGAGACGAGGAAGGTAATCTTCTAGAAGAACCTGTCGATATGTTTATAAGGGTTGCCAGGAATGTTTCATCAGCAGAGAAGAAGTATGGTAAGACGGAGAAAGAAGTGATGGAAATAGAAAGGCAGTTTTTTGATATAATGTCAGATCTGGATTTTCTGCCTAACTCCCCGACACTTATGAATGCAGGAAAAGAGCTCCAGCAGCTCGCTGCATGCTTTGTCTTGCCGGTTGGAGATTCGATGTCTGAAATATTTGAGGCATTAAAGGAGACGGCATTGATTCAGAAATCAGGTGGAGGTGTTGGATATTCTTTTTCCAGGATAAGGCCAAAGAACGATGTAGTCCTTTCTACAAAGGGCGTATCCAGCGGCCCCATATCATTTATGACTGTTTTTAACGCTGCTACAGATACTATCAAACAGGGCGGCACCAGGAGAGGTGCAAATATGGGGATATTGAGAGTAGATCATCCGGATATACTTGACTTTATCAACGCAAAGGATAGTAACGATAAGCTTACCAACTTTAATCTGTCTGTAGGGGTAACGGAAACTTTTATGAAAGCTGTGGAAAATGATGAAAAATATGATATAGTCAACCCGAGGACCAAGGAAGTACTTGATCTTTATAGTGCCAGAGAAATATTTAAGAATATAATCGACCATGCCTGGAAAAACGGTGATCCTGGCATTGTTTTTCTCGATAGGTTAAACAAAGACAATCCCACCCCGCATATAGGCCAGATAGAGAGTACAAATCCCTGTGGAGAGCAGCCGCTCTTACCATACGAGGCCTGTAATTTAGGCTCAATAAACCTTTCACATATGGTTGTAGAAGATGATGGTGTGAAAAAGATTGATTATGATAGACTAAAGAAGATAGTCCATACTTCAGTAAGATTCCTTGATGATACCATAGATATGAGCAGGTATCCTCTGGAAAGAATCCGTAAGATGGTGGACGGAAACAGGAAGATTGGATTGGGAGTAATGGGATGGGCAGACCTTCTGGTGATTCTGGGGATACCCTATGATAGTGAAGAAGCCCTTGAGCTCGGCAGCAGGATTATGAGCTTTATACAGGATGAGTCGAAAGAGGCATCTAAAGAACTTGCAGGGGAAAGGGGTGAGTTTCCTAACTTTGAGGGAAGTGTGTATGATACACCTGAGGGTTATAAGATCAGGAACGCTACCACCACCACAATAGCACCCACCGGGACATTGAGCATAATTGCTGACTGTTCCAGTGGGATTGAGCCTTTATTTGCCATTTCTTTTGTGAAGAATGTGATGGATAATGACAGACTTGTTGAGGTAAATAAGTACTTTAAGAAAATTGCAGAGGAAGAAGGTTTCTACAGCAAAGAACTGATGGAGAAAATTGTCAGCCAGGGTAATCTCAAAGACCTGGAAGAAGTCCCACCCGTATACAGGAGAATATTTAAAACTGCTCATGATGTCATACCTAAATGGCATGTCCGTATGCAGGCGATATTTCAAAAATTTGTTGATAATGCTGTGTCAAAAACAGTGAATTTCCCAAGTTCTGCTACTGTTCAGGAAGTTGAAGATGTTTATATGCTGGCCTATAGGCTTGGCTGCAAGGGAATCACAATATTCCGGGATGGAAGCAGGAGTACGCAGGTGCTTGAAGTCGCCGGAAAGGATAAAAGCAAAGATGAAGTTAAAATGGAAATGAAAACTTATCCCGGAGGCAAGGCTGGGGAGGAATCTAAAAAATTGGCAATAGTTGACGGGTCTGATGATGGTAATGTCTCTGTAGTAAAGCCAAGGCCAAGACCAGAGGTCACTTACGGTATGACCAAAAAATATAAGATAGGTAATTGCGGAAAACTTTATGTAACAATAAATTCTGATGAAAATGGTATATGTGAAGTATTTACAAATACCGGCGAGGAAGGTTGCGCCGCATTAACAGAAGCTGTTGGAAGGCTTATAAGTATTGCCATAAGGTCGGGTATAGATCTTGAATCAATAAAGGACCAGCTTAAAGGGATAAGATGCGCAACCTGTATCGCAGATCCTGAGACGCATGTTCTTTCCTGTCCGGATGCCATAGCAAAGGCTATAGACTTCTACTTTAACAAGACTGATAAGTTTGACCTGGGAGCAACAGCCGGACCGAGATCACTGGTGGTCTGTCCTGAATGCGGAGAGATAATGGAACCAGAAGGCGGATGTTATACATGCAGGAACTGCGGTTATTCAAAATGTTCATAATCTAATCAGTAGGTAAGTTTTGACCTGGTCCTTTTATATGTAAATTCATTTATAAAGTTTATTATTGACACAGGCACTGCAGAACAGGCTATTATAATTGCCCAGTGGTCTAAACCAAGACTCTCTGTTTCAAAAATACCCTGGAGCCAGGGGATATATATTATAGATACCTGAAGCAGTATTGAGATCACTACAGCAACATTCAAATACTTATTTGCAAATATATTTTTCCTGAATATTCCTCTATCTTCAAATCTGAAGTTGTAAGTATGCAGCAATTGCGTTATTACAAGGGTTGTAAAGACCATGGTCTGAAACAAATGTGGATTATTTTTAAAAAGTACCGGTCCGCTGAAATAAATAAATAAAGCGCCGAGGGTCATCACAAGTCCCTGCCATCCAACATTTATAAGCCTTCTGGAGCTAAGTATCGGTTCCTTTTCTTTAGTTGCTTTTCTATCCATTATATTTTTTGCAGGGGGATTCATACCGAGGGCCAGGGCCGGAAGGCCGTCTGTTATGAGGTTCATCCAGAGGATCTGTACCGGGAGAAGGGGTATGTATAGGAAACCCTGCTGGCCTGTAATAAGATAAAAAATATAATCACCGATAACTATTGATATAAACATTACAAGTACTTCAGATATATTGCAGGAAAGCAGGAATAATATAAATTTTTTAAGGTTATCATATATTACCCTGCCCTGTCTTATTGCTTTTACAATAGTGGCAAAATTATCATCTGCCAGTATCATGTCACTCGATTCTTTACTGACGTCTGTACCCACGACTCCCATTGCAACACCAATATCAGCCTTTTTAAGAGAAGGTGCGTCATTTATACCATCTCCGGTCATAGCTACAATATGTTTCTTTCTCTTAAGCGCATCTACGATAGAGACCTTGTTTGCAGGGGAGACGCGCGCAAATATATTTATATCTTCTATTTGCTTTTCAAGTTCTTCTTCTGATAGTTCATCAAGCTCAAACCCTTCCAGGACTCTTCCTCCTGGCTCCAGTATGCCGAGTTCTTCACCTATTGCAGATGCGGTTATCTTATGATCACCAGTTACCATGATAACCTTTATATTAGCCCTTTTGCATTTTTCTATTGCATCATAGACTTCAGGCCTGGGCGGATCTATCATACCCACCATACCTAGGTATATAAGGTCTTCCTCTTCTTTAGCAACGTTTTCCTCTTCAGGAAGCCTGTCAAGATACTTGAATGCGAATGCAAGATTGCGCATCGCTTTTCCTGCAAGCATTGAATTATTTTTATTGATCAGGTCCCTGTCATCACTGTTGATATCAACAACTTTCCCGTCCTTAATAATCCGGCTACATCTGTCTGTTATTATCTCCGGGGCACCTTTGGAGAACAAAAGATAATTAGCACCATATTCACCTTGCTCATTTTCAGGGATCTGGTTTATCGTGGTCATCATCTTTCTTATTGAATCAAAAGGTTCCTCCATTACCCTGGAATATTTTTTTTCAAGTTCTGCTTTGTCCAGCGAATAAGAGTCTGCAAGCTCTATTAAAGCAGCTTCTGTAGGATCTCCGGATATGTCGCGATCTTTTCTGTCTATATAATGAGCATCATTACAGAGGACAGAGTTTTTTAGCAGAAATGCCAGTGCTGTACTGTTGTCCATCTCTTTAAAATTAAAATATTCTCTTTTCCCACCTTTATTTTTGTCCAGCTTACCATTAAGGTGCATGCCGGATTGTTCTATGTAATTATCATATTCAGTTACGGGATCAAGGCCGCTGTATATTTTTCTTACCATCATCCTGTTTTCAGTCAGGGTCCCAGTCTTATCAGTACATATAACAGATACCCCTCCAAGCGTTTCTACTGAACTTAGTTTTCTGACTATGGCATTATTTTTAGCCATTGTCTGTACACCAATTGCAAGAGAGGCAGTCACTATAGCAGGGAGACCTTCCGGAATGGCAGCGACAGCAAGAGCAACAGCAACCAGAAGCATCTGGGCAACAGAATTTCCCTTAAGTATGCCTGAAATGAAGACGACAGCACTGATTGCAATACATATTATGCCGATTCTTTTGCTGACTGTTTTTAACTCTATCTGAAGTGGGGTCATTCCATCTTCCTGCTGCACCATACTTGCTATCCGGCCGATTTCTGTGTCATGACCCGTTCCGGTAATTACAGCTTCGCACCGTCCTTTTACCACTGTAGTACCGCTGAAAAGCATATTTTTTCTGTCTCCGAGAGGGATTTTCTGCCCGCTTATTATAGAAGATTTCTTATTTACAGGAAGGGATTCTCCTGTAAGTATAGCTTCATTTGCCTGAAGGTTAACTTCTGAGATTATTCTACAGTCAGCCGGTACCAGGTCTCCTGAAGAAAGTCTTATAAGGTCGCCCGGGACAAGATATTTTGATTCGATGTTTTTTTCCCTACCGTCCCTTATCACAAGAGCCCTGGGAGAGGCAAGTTCTTTTAGCGCCTGCAGTGCCTTTTCAGCCCTGAATTCCTGGACAAAGCCGAGAATTGCATTGATTACGAGGATACCAAGTATTACTACAGCATCGGTTATCTCCCTGATAATAATTCCCGAAACGAATGCTGCCGCCAGTAGTATCCATATCATAAAGTCATTGAACTGGGATATGAATATTTTAAAAGGAGTCCTACCTTTTTTCTCTTCAATCTGGTTAAGGCCATATTTTTCAAGCTTTTCCTTTGAAGATTGGCTATCCAGACCGTTCTTTAAGTCCGTGGCCAGAATGCCGGCCGCTTCTGAAGTGGAGATATTATGCCAGAGGACTTCTTTATTTGTAATATTTACTTCTATTTTAATGCTTCTTTATATATGATTAATTTTTATTATTTCTAAATCTTGTGGACAATAATCAAATTAAATAAAGAGAATCATTTAATCCATATATCATGGAATAGCTCCCATTCTGCAATGTGTTCTTTTATGTATTTTTCCATTACAATAAGTACTTTTTTCATATTTTTATTTATTAGTTCATCTTTTTCCCCACAACGATCAAGTCCTACAGGTTTCCCTATGATCTGATGATGATTATATTTCCCATCCCTCCAGATAAAACTGGGCAGAAGTTCGGCTCCTGACTTGATTGCCAGCTCAACTGCTCCTGACGGAAGATAGGCTTTTTTTTCAAAAAGAATAAAGGGTCTGGAAGATTTTGCTGTTGGGTCCCAGTCTGAAGGGATTGCGACTATTTCGTTGTTTTTAAGGTATCTTAATACATGAAGCATCCTGTTTACGTACAATGTTTTAAGACCTTTTGACAGTCGCCTTGCTTCAAAAAAAATATTAGTTTTCTGGCTTTTCCTTACAAGGCTTACACCCCATATATTGTATCCTTCTGCTGCAATTCTGCAGGCACCCCATTCGAAATTTCCAATATGAGATGTAATAATGACAACTCCCCTGCCTTTTTTAAGTGCCCTGTCAAGATTTTCAGTTCCTTCAAGATGAACCCTTTCTATTAGTCTGGCCGGAGTAACTACTCTATGCTTTAAGAAATCAACTACATTTTTTGCCCAGTTTATAAATATCTTTCTGACTATCTGGTCTATAAGAGGATCGTCAATATTTTTTTTAAGTGCTATTGATATATTCTTTTTGATAACACCAACATTTCTACCGGTCAGATACCAGAGATTTGCACCTAATATTGCCAGGGAATATGAAAAAGGATAGGGAGTTAAAATGGCTATCATTTCAAGTAACCTGTATCCCAGATATGTTAACATAAAAACCTCTTTTAAACACCGGCTATTTATCGGGAAAGAATATTAATAATTTTTTAAAAATATACTATCTGCAATGATTATCTATAATAATAGATTTTTTAAATAATTTGAATCTAAAAACTTATGAAAGGATCATTAAACGGAATTATTTCTTCTCTTTAAGGCGGGTCAATTCATTTGTGAACTGTTTTATATTGTCAAATTGTTTGTATACGGATGCGAATCTTATATATGCGACCTTGTCGAGTTTCACTAATCTTTTAAGCACAAGGTTTCCGACTTCTCTGGAATGTATTTCATTTTCCTGCATATTGTGTATTTCATTTTCAATATCATCAACCAGGCTGTTTAATTTTTCCATGCTTATATTTCTTTTGATGCAGGCCCTTATAAGTCCGCTTAATATTTTATTGCGGTCAAAAGGTTCGCGAGTATTATCTTTCTTGATTACTGCAATGGGTTTCGTTTCCACGCGCTCATAAGTAGTAAATCTCTTACCACATTTTTCGCATTCCCTTCTCCTTCTGACGCTGTCGTTGGAATCTGTCAGTCTGGAATCTACGACTTTTGTATCAGGATTTCCACAGTATGGACATTTCATTTATGCCGGCCATTTAAATAATTAAAATTTATATACAGACTATATTATAAGAAAAACTATAACTATACTGCAACAGGTTAATCAGACATTTCTAAAAAAGGCCTGAGAACCTTTTTTAATATCGGATTTACATCTCTGCGCCTACAGGTGAAATACGTTTTTAAAAAAGATGAGCATTTTATTGAATATACAAGTGTAATAAGAAGGCCAAATAAAAGCCACCACACACTGCCTTTCCGTAACCAGAGGAAAAAACTGAACAGGAAGAAGCCTGATGCTGTGGAAAGATAGATGTCCTTTAGAATTATAAGTAATACAGGAATGATTATTAAGTAGAGCATAAGAAAGGACCATGGAGAAAGGAATAATATACTTCCCAGAAAAGCTGCAGCGCCCTTACCGCCTTTAAAGCCGATATAGGCCATCCAGTTATGCCCAATAACCACCGCAACTGCAGCCCATAGGGGAATAAGTGGATGTTTTCCCGAGAGTACGGCTGCCATATAAGTTGCCAGGAAACCCTTGGCTATGTCAATTATAGTTACGATTACTCCAGGTAACTTTCCAACACTTGAAATCGTATTCATACCACCGACGTTGTTGGACCCTGTTTTGATAACATCTATCCCCTTGAGCTTTCCTGCGATATATGCTGAAGGGAAGGCACCTATTAGATAAGCTGCGGTAAGTATAATAGCTGTATTAAGATAAAAGTTACCTATTATCATAATAGATCAAATTATTAAATCCTGATTTAATTTTACCATATTCTGTAAAGGCATTAGTTAAAAATACCTGGATCACCGACAAAATCACTTCTGCAGCTGGTACTGGTATTTATAAAGTTTATGGTAAACCCCTCCGGCCTTAAGAAGGTGTCGGTGGCTGCCTTCCTCTACAATCCTGCCGTGTGATAAGACTATTATCCTGTCTGCATTTTTTATGGTCGATAATCTGTGGGCAATTATTATGGTGGTCCTGTTTTTCATTATTTTTGTCAGTGCATCCTGGATTAAGGCTTCTATTTCAGAATCTATGCTGGAAGTGGCCTCATCAAGCACCAGAAGTACTTCCGGATTAAACACAAGTGCTCTTGCAAAAGCAATAAGCTGTCTCTGGCCTACAGAGAGTATCTGGCCTCTTTCTTTAACTTCAAAATCATAATTTCCAGGCAGTCTTTCGATAAATTTATGTGCATTGACATATTTGGCCGCTTCTATAACAGTATCAGTGCTTATATATTTATTACCAAGTCTTATATTTTCAAGGACTGTCCCCGAAAACAGGAATACATCCTGCATTACAACACCTATATGCCTCCTCAGGTCCTGCAGGTTAAATTTTTTTATATCTATACTGTCGAGAAGTATTTTACCCTCCTGTATATCATAAAACCTGTTCATGAGGTTTATTATAGAGGTCTTTCCTGATCCAGTTGCTCCGACAAATGCCATGCTCTGTCCGGAATTTAAGTCAAAGGATATGTCTTTAAGGACATAATTATCTCCATGGTAAGCGAACCATACATTTCTAAACTTTATGTCACCTCTTATCTTTTCAAGCAGGATCGGATTATCTGGAGATATTATGGAAGGCTTCTGGTCGAGGAGTTTAAAAATTCTCTCTGAAGCAGCAATTGCTTCCTGCAGTATGCCAAATTTTTCGCTCAGGTCGCTGATGGGATGGAAAAATTTTTCCACATACTGTATAAATGCTACGAGTGTACCGAGGGATAGCGCATTTCTTACTACCTGACCTCCTCCATACCATATTACCAGGGCAACGGCTGTCGAGCTTATCAGTACAACTGCAGGAAAGAAGACAGAGTAATACATTATGGTCTTTAGGTTTTCATCCATATATTCCCTGTTTAGCTTTTCGAATTCTCTGACATTTTGTTTCTGGCGGTTAAAGAGCTTTGTGGTGATGATGCCGTTTATAGCTTCCTGGAGAAATGAATTAATATTGGAGATCTTTGTCCTGATCGACCTGAAAGCTGTCCTCACTTTTAAACGGAATATGAAAGTTGCGCCAGCAAGAAGTATAAGAACAGAAAAGGTAACCAGCGAAAGCTTCCAGTTGAGTGCAAGCATTATACCCATAATACCTGTGATCATAAAAAGGTCTCCGAACAGTGTTACGATGCCTGAAGAGAGCATCTCATTCAAACTCTGTACATCTGTAGTCACTCTGGTCATAGTCCTTCCCACAGGGTTTTTGTCAAAATAAGACATAGGAAGCTTCTGAACATGTTCGAATATTTTCATCCTCATATCATACATTATTTTCTGGCCAAGATATTC
>CAYROY010000079.1:0-5544 GCA_964426155.1 uncultured Actinomycetota bacterium | reverse complement strand
AATATAATAATAGTACTTTCCACTGATATCCTCTTACTTATAAAATAAGAAAGGCAAATTATGCTTGATATGTGGTTACCCGTAAAGGAATTTTTATTTCTCTCCCTGTTTTTTATAATTGCTGTAATCCTAAAGAGAAAGATCAGATTTCTTCAAAAATTTCTTATTCCGACTTCTATAATAGGGGGTTTTATAGGGCTTATTCTTGGCTCGGAGGTCTTAAACTGGATAATCCTGGACTCAGAAAAACTTGGTCTGATAATATATCATCTGATGGCAGTTGGTTTTATATCTGTTGCACTAAAGGAGAGAAAAACTGTTCCTGTCAACCACAGAAGGGATAATGTTAATACGGGTCTCGCAATAGTTACCTCATACCTGGCTCAGGGGATACTGGGGTTTGCCATAACACTTTTCCTGGCCTATACAATAATTCCCGGATTATTTCCGCCGTTCGGCCTGCTTCTGCCGCTCGGGTTTGCCCAGGGGCCGGGACAGGCATATTCAATAGGGCTTAGCTGGGAAGAACTTGGGTTTTTAAACGGCGGCAATATCGGTCTCTCAATTGCGACTATCGGCTTTCTGTGGGCAATTATTTTTGGTATACCACTAATAAATATACTTATTAGAAAGAAAAAGGCCTGGGGTCTGGAGGACAGGGGAAAACTGATAAATCTGAAAAGTGATGACCTGGAGGAAAAGCACACAGAGAATATTCCAAGAAAGATGTTTATAGACAGCCTGACCTTTCAGGTCATTCTTATAGGGGTTGTATATCTTATAACATATTTTACATTAAGGGGGGTCTCGCTTGCCCTTGAACCGCTTGGTGAATACGGCTACACGGTAGCCCAGCTGCTATGGGGTTTTCATTTTGTTGTAGGCACCATTTACGCAATAATTGTGAGAGTCGTCTTAAATGTACTGAAAAGGAAAAACTGGCTGCATGTAAATTATCCGGATAATTATATCCTTCAGAGGATATCGGCAGGTTCTTTTGACTTTATGATAGTCTCTGCAATTGCAGCACTTTCCCTTTCTACCTTCAGGGAAAACTGGCTTCCTATAGTACTGGTTACAAGCATAGGGGGAATATTTACTATAGTCTATACGGTATTTTTAAGCAGACGGATATATACAAATTATATAGTCGAACATGTGGCGGGTCTTTACGGCCAGTTTACAGGTACCATAACCACAAGCATGGCCCTCCTGAGGGAGATCGACCCTGATTCGGAGTCAAATGTTCCAGAAAATCTTGTGCTTGGCGGCGCAGTAGCACTTCCTCTGGGTATCCCGCTTATGTTCATACTGGGCCTTGCAGTGACCGGTTATTCTGCAGGGAAACCGGTATTTTATTTCTATGCCATAGGGATATTTACAATTTACCTTGCAGGTATTCTTGCCTATCTACTGTTGAAAAATAAAAGAGGAAGGCAGCTGAAAAATAAAGAAGAACTGTAAATTAATTTAATTGGGGTACGGTCTATTTTGATTCTAGTATGCTGTCAGGCTCGTTTGAATCAGATTTCTGCACCTATCGCAAAATATAATATCTTTTTGATCTATATCCATCACATTATCGGAGGGAGACATTATGCATCTTTTATTATCACAGTGCCCGAGTTCCAGAGTATGACCTATAACATGGCTGATTTCTTTCAGTATTCTTTCATAATAAATATTTTTTTCCCTAATACTTAATCTTTTCACAAAAAGCGGAAATTTTCCTGACTTTCTTTTTCTGAAACCTCTTGAAAAATATTCTTCATTAAAATGCGGGTGGAGCCTGATTGTCGAAACGATACCTATCTTTGGGAAGACAGAAGCAAGACCGAAAGTGTAATCAAGGTTTCCGGAAAACATATCACGGTCAAAAATCCCAATATTTATGTTTTTAACTTCTTTGAGAGTTATATTGTCAGCAGTAAATTTCAATACCTTTTTCCCATCATACTTTTTTTTGTCATAATTGAATAGTTCGGAGGGAATTAATATATGCTTTGAAACAGTTACATGGCAGTCAAATATTTCCGGAAGTCTTTTTTTAAGGAATCTTATAATGCTGCTGTTTATATCGTTTAATATAAGTATATTTATATTACTGTTCATTTTAGTATTTTAAACAAGTCTTTTGTTTTCCATTATATAGTTTAATCCTGGTAAGTTCTGTATTTCAATAAAAAAAATAATTTTAAAAATAATAATTCTGTTAAAATATATTTGGGTTTTAAAGCAGCGGAATCAGCAGAATGGTGAAATTAAGTCCCTGATGGCTCAATAAAAATGACAGAGCAGAAGAGCGGCAGGTTCCTGATTTTTAAATTGAAACAATGAATAAAAATAGAGTTGCCAAAAATCTTAATATTTTTAAAGGTTTGCTAATCCTACTGACTTTTATAATAGTATCAATAATACCATTGTCAGAGATTTTTGCTTTCGACCCTGACTATCCCGATTTCATCTGGACTTATGATAATGTGACAAGAAAAATTACCGGAGGAACCCAGAAAGCTGTATATCTTACCGGGTACAGTCTGTCTTCTGAAGAGAAAAGGATGGATACTTACAGACTTATCGAAGAAACAGAATTAAACAGTATAGTCTTTAACGCGAAGGAGGATTCAGGTGATATCCTTTATAACAGCAGTGTGGATTTCTTCAATAAGACCGGTTCCGTAAAATCATATTATGATATTGACCAGGTCCTGAGGGAAATGGATGAAAGAAATATATACAGCATAGCAAGAATTGTACTCTTCAAAGACGGAATCATACCATATAAAAGGCCAGACCTGGCGGTACAGAATACAAACACAGGCGAACCTATTTACCTGGATGGGGGTTACTGGGTTGATATATACAGCAGGGAGGTATGGGGCTATTTCATAGAGCTGGTGATGGAACTGGTAAAGAAAGGGGTAGATGAGATCCAGTTTGACTATATAAGGTCGCCTTCAAAGGGCAATCTATCAATGGCCCGATATCCTTCTAATAACAGGAACCAGGAAAAAACCACAGCCATAACCGGTTTTCTCAGGGAAGTAAGGCAGGCAACCAGGAATTATCAGGTAAAAATATCTGCTGATGTATATGGTTTTGTCCTTATAACTGAGAATGACCAGGGAATAGGCCAATTTATAGAAGATATGGCACTGTATCTTGATTATTTATATCCTATGCCTTATCCGTCTCATTATTCTACAGGGTTTTTAGGATTCAGCCAGCCCGAGGCCCATCCGTATGAGGTAGTAAAATACACGCTTGATAAAGGGTTTGAAAGAATAGGAAATACTGATTGCCAGATAATACCCTGGATACAGGCATTCGGATTGGGGATGAGATATGATGAAAGTCATATACTTGCGCAGATATCAGCGTCAGAAGAATTTAATATAGAAGGATTTTTATTCTGGAATGCAGCAAATAAATACAGTATTGTAGAGAATGCTCTAAGAATTAGAATGAATTAGAATTTTTTTCATTGAAACTCAATTGAATAAACTAACCTTTAATAAAACCTGCTAATTTTTTTATATGGGCAGGAGTGCTCCCACAGCAGGCCCCAATTATAGATGGTCTATGACTTAAGTATTTTTTTATGTTTTCTGCCATTATTTCAGGGGTCTCATTATATACTGTACGCCCGCCCTGGACAACGGGGAGACCGGCGTTGGGCTGGAAAATAAGTCTGGCATCAGGCTGGGATTCCCGCATCTTCTTTACAACATCAAGCATAGAATCTGAGCCGATACTGCAGTTTGCTCCGACTATGTCGCACCCTGCAGCAAGAAGTCTGCCTGCTGATTCTCCAGCTCTATCTCCCATTATCGTCACACCATTTTTAGAAAAAGACATAGTGCAGGCAAGTGGTATAGCATCCGATATTTTTCTAACAGCCTCTGCAGCTGCAAGGGCTTCGTTAAGATCCATAATAGTCTCTATAAGCAAAAGATTCACACCGTTTTCAATGAGGGCTTCGATCTGTCTGCTAAAAATTTCTACAGCCCGACTGTATTTCAATTCACCAGAAGGCTCCAGCAACTTCCCGGTGGGGCCAATATCTCCAGCAATAAAATGGGGTGTTTTGGAAGCTGACCTTTCTTCGTACAGCTCTATCGCTCTGCGGGCTGTTTCCACTGCTTTTTTATTTATGTCTGCTGTTTTGGTGTCGAGGCTGTATGATTTAAGTTTTTCAGGATTTGCACCGAATGTATTTGTCTGTATGATATCAGAGCCTGCTTCCAGATAGTCGGTATGTATGCCCATCACCTTGGCAGTACCTTCTTTTTCAAGGTTGGCCAGATCCGGAGCAACATTAAAACCTCTGGCCTGAAGCTCGGTTCCCATAGCTCCGTCGCACAGAAGGATTCTTGCTTCAAGAGTTCTTAAAAAATAAGAATATTTTTTTAAACCAGCTCTGTTCATTTCACATAGCTTTATAGTTATTTATTTCTTCTCTGCCATCTCGTTTTCTTAAGCATCTTCTTATGCTTTTTTTTTCTCATCTTTTTTCTTCTTTTTTTGATAATAGAGCTCATAGTTCTCCCGTATCTGTAGTCGTTTATCTTTTGGTTCAAATTATGTATAACCGAAAAAAGTATTATATCATAAATAAGCCTTATGTATATTTATTTAAAAATAACGTTTTTATTAAAAATCATAAATACTGAAGCATAGAAATTACAGAAGTAATTTATTTTATCATTTATTTTTATACTACAACCTTATTAGAGCATATTGAAAGACATCGGAAAATATAGAATATCTAATTACTCTAAAATTAATGACCGGTAATCGAAAAATTTTAAGAAATAATTTAATTTCTGCCTATTGCTTCACCTAAGAAAGTATCTGAAAGCCTATACGTTGCCTCAAGTAAAAAAGTATCTGAAACCAATACAGAGTAGTAGGAATATGTAGGTGGTAAAATAGACACACTACCCATTGATATATCCGTAAGCCTCCGCATTTATAGTTACTTCCCTTCTTACTTTCTGTTTTAAGACATTAAGCTTAAGTAGCTTCTCCTGCAATCCTGATATATTTTTCTTAAGCTCCACAGGATTTAAGCTGTCATATTTCCGTTTAAGCCCTGCCTTTATTTTATCATCAATATACTCTGACTCAAGCACTCTCCTGAAAGGAGTCTTTGCTGTATCATACTTTTTTGTGACTTTGCTGCCTACCCTTGTCTTGGAGACAAGCTTTACAACCGGCTGAAAATAATTTGTATAGCAGTCCAAATATATGTAAAGCTCATTTAATAGGCTAAGCTCCTCTTCAGTATCATATCTTTGATATCCTACATTCCTTCTTACCACTGAGTAATTTTTCTGCTCCACAAAACATGAATCATTTTTCTTATATGGACGTGACCGGGTAAATGTAATTTCATTCTTTATACAGTAAGCAAGCATATGAGCATTGATAAATTCTGATCCATAGTACCTTTAGAATAAGGGGCCATAGTCAGGCAAATCCTGTAAAATTTAAGTAGTTAGAAAACTTAAATAAAAGGAGGCCCAACTATGGCTACAGATA
>CAYROY010000078.1:0-5750 GCA_964426155.1 uncultured Actinomycetota bacterium | reverse complement strand
TTATAAAGGAGATAATATATGCTTCTCAGAGAATTGAGAGCGAGGCTGGTTAAATATATATCAGAAAGACTAATAGAAGATGTTCCCGAGAGTCTTACGATAGAAGAGCCGAGAAATAGGAAATTTGGTGATCTCTCAACAAATGCTGCCATGGTGATTTCTACCCTGGTAAGAAAAGGCCCTATGGAGATTTCTTCTGTTATTGCCGATGAGATATCTGATTGGGAAGAAGTGGAGAATGTAAGGACCGTAAAGCCAGGCTTTATAAATTTTGATCTTAGGGAAAAATTCTTAATAGACGCCCTGGCTGAAATTAGCAGAACGAAAAAAGATTATGGTATAAATGACAGCGGAAATGGTGTAAGCATAAATCTTGAATATGTAAGTTCCAATCCTACAGGGGATCTTCATATAGGCCACGGCAGATGGGGTGCCCTGGGGGATATCCTTTCTAATATTTATCTGGCAAATGGGTATACGGTAGTCAGGGAATATTATGTGAATGATTACGGAAGCCAGGCGTCAAAATTTGCTGAATGTGGTGCGGCCCTTTATCTGGAGCATTTTGGATATAATTCCGTATATCCGGAGGATGGTTATCCGCCTGAAGCGGTTTCGATTGCCGTGGACAGGCTTGTAGGCAAATTCGGGAAAGTATTTCTTGACCGGGATGGGAGGCTGTCCGAATCTGAATCTTTTAAAAAAGAGATAATAAATATAATGGTGGAGCGTATAGCCTGGACCCTTTTGAAGATGGATGTCAGGTTTGATAACTGGTTCTATGAGAGCAGTCTTTACAGGAAGGATAATTTTCAGAAGATTCTAAGTTTTTTAAGGGATAAAGACCTGGTATACAATAATGATGATGCAGTCTGGTTCAGATCTACCGCGTTTGGGGATGAAAAGGACAGGGTTGTTGTAAGAAGCGGTGGAGAACCCACGTATTTTGCTTCCGATATAATGTATCTGCAGGATAAAGCCGCAAGGGGATTTGACAGGATAATATATATACTGGGTGCTGACCACCATGGATATGTGGACCGGCTGACGGCTATCGGAAGGGCGCTTGGGATCGGAGAAAAAAAGCTGATGGTCATAATAGGCCAGCTGGTAAATATTGTAAAGGACGGCATGGCTGTCAAGATGTCGAGGCGGAAGGGGAAGGTCTATACTTTAATGGACCTGATAGATGATGTCGGTAAAGATGCAGTCAGGTATTTTTTCACAAGCGTGTCATGTGATACGCCAATGGATTTCGATATAGCGCTGGCCAGAAGCAAATCAAATCAGAATCCCGTGTATTATATACAATATGCACATGCAAGAATAGAAAGTATCTTTAATAAAATAGAACATGAAGTACCTGGAGATCTTTCAAGAGATGATATTAATATTGACAATATTGATTTTTCCGGTATCGAGTTTAAAAACAGAAGCGAAAAGGAAATTGCAAAAGCTCTTCTTTTGTATCCGGATGTAGTGTTTAATAGCTGCCAGAACAATGCACCGCATATATTGTCTCAGTATCTTTTAAGACTGGCTGCGGAGTTTCACCAATTTTATAATAAGCACAGGATAATAGAGGTCAAAGATGGAATGATGTCTGTTAATAGTTCGAGACTCGCCCTGTTACTGCTCGTGCAGCAGGTTCTTAAGAATGCCCTGAAAATATTGAATATTTCTGCTCCGGAAAAAATGTAGTGTAATATATAGAGTCAATTATGTATTATGTAACTTATTTAACTGGATTATATTAAGGGGGCAGAGGCCCTTAAAGATGATTGGAGATTAGGTATCAGATGAAGGACAAAGACATAAAAAAGATAAATATAGGTATGATAGGGTTTGGCTATATTGCCCATGGTGTGTTCGAGCTTATTTCGAGCCAGAAGGAATACATTGCAAAAAAGATCGGAAAGCAGCTGGATATAATAAGGATAGCAGAAAAAGATCCGGAAAAAATAAAAAAGATCCCGGGAGATGCTGCCGCTGATATTAAAGTCTCATCAGACGCAGCAGATGTCTTAAGTGATCCAGAAGTCGATATAGTTATCGAACTTATAGGTGGCATAGACCCGGCATTTGAGTTTGTAAGTTCAGCCCTTGCTGCAGGTAAGTATGTGGTAACCGCAAATAAGGATCTTATGGCAAGCAGGGGTAGGGATCTTTACAGGATAGCTGAAAAAAATAATGTAGATATATTGTTTGAGGCAAGCGTACTCGGAGGTATACCAATAATAGGCCCCCTCAAGACGACACTGGCATCAGACAGGATATATAAAATAGTCGGAATAGTAAACGGCACAACCAATTATATACTGACCAGGATGGAAAAAGATTCCCTCTCTTTTGACCAGTCACTGAAGTCTGCGCAGGATATGGGATATGCTGAAAAAGCTAACCCATCTTCTGACATAGAAGGATACGATGCAGTGTATAAACTGGCCATACTTTCATCAATAGCATTTAACTCCAGGGTGACTCCAGCCGATGTTTACAGGGAAGGTATTACCAAAATTACGTCAAGCGATATAGAATTTGCCAGGGAGATGGGTTACAGCATAAAGCTTCTGGCCATTGGTACAGATGAAGATGGAGTGATATCTGCAAGGGTACATCCATCACTTATACCGGGTAACCATATCCTGGCTTCAATAGAAGATGTCTTTAATGCAGTCTATGTTTACGGAAAATATATAGACAGGATAATGAGCTACGGCCGCGGGGCGGGAGACAGGGCGACTTCCAGCTCGGTCGTGGGAGATATAATAAATATAGCCCGGAATTTTAACCGTGAGAGGAAGGGAATAATTTACGGCTGCACCTGTTTTGAAAATAAAAAGATAAGATCTATAGACAATACGGCATCAAAATTTTACCTGGCGATGGATGTAGCGGACCGTCCTGGTGTCCTTGCAAGGATCGCGTCAGTTTTTGGGAAACATGATGTAAGCATAAACTCAATGATACAGAAACAGACAGATGTCCCGGATGGTGCAAAGCTCATATTTATTACCCATATGGTAAAGAACAAAGACCTCTATTTATCGGTGGAGAGGTTAAAAAGACTGGATGTAGTCAGAAGTATCAACAGTATAATAAGAGTAGAGGATCTGGATTAGGAAACCAGGCACTTTTACAAATGGAGTCTTTTTAAAATCAGAGCTGCAAGACTTATATGGACCAGGCATTTCCCTGGCGTATCATATTTGTGATATTTTCTTAAATTCTTCTGTCAGGCTGCCGTAAAGTGACCTGTAAACCTGGTAGTATTTATTATATTTTTCGACATTTTTATTTTCTGGTTCTGTAGATGTGACTTCACTTATGATCGTCCGGGTAGCTTTTTTTATGTCTTCGTATATGCCTGCACCTACGCCTGCAATTATTGCAGCTCCGTAAGAAGGTCCTTCACTTACATTCAATGTGACTACACGTGTATTAAAGATATCAGCAGTGATCTGCCTCCAGAGCTCTGATCTGGACCCTCCTCCGAAAAGTACTATCTTTTCAGAAGTTATCCCCAGATCCTTCATAAGTTTAAGGCAGTCGTATTGGGAAAAAGAAACTCCTTCCATTACTGCTCTGGAAAAGTGCCTCTGATTGTGCAGGTAGGAAAGCCCAAAAAAGACGCCTCTTGCATCTGGATCTGCATACGGGGTTCTCTCTCCGGAAAGATATGGAAGGAATATAAGGCCTTCCGACCCTGGAGGCGCTTCTTCTGCCTGCTTATTTAAAAGCTCGTAACCTGAAAGCCCACTATATTTATCTTTTATTGCATCAGATACTCCGAAATTATCATGGTACCATTTATATGAGCCTGCTGCGGCAAGGGTCACTCCCATAAGGTGCCATGCTCCCCGGACCGCGTGGCAGAAGCAGTGAAGTCTTCCCTCCGGGTCATATGAAGGTGAATCCGAGTGGGCAAAGACTACCCCTGAAGTACCCAGATAATCAGAGATTATACCTTCATAGACTATTCCGGAACCCACTGCGCCGCCTGCCTGGTCGCCAGCGCCGCCTGCAATTGGTGTTCCCTGGGGGAGGCCTGTCAGCAGGGAAGCTTCTTTAGAAACACGGGATGATATATAGTCTGACTCATATACTGGCGGCAGAAGGTCGAGGTCTATAGAAAGCCCGTCGATTATTGCATCCGACCAGTTCCTCTTCTCTATATCCATAAGTATTGTTCCCGATGCATCGGATACCTCAGTAGCAAATGTACCGGAGAGCCTGTACCTAATGTAGTCTTTGGGGAGAAGTATTTTTGCAACCCTGCTGTAATTTTCAGGCTCTATCTGCCTCAGCCATAATATTTTGGGTGCTGTAAATCCGGTAAGTGCCCTGTTAAAAGAAAGTTTTATGAACTCTTCCTCGCCCCCGAAGGTTTTGTATATGTCTTCGCACTGCTCTCTTGTCCTCTGGTCGCACCACAAAAGTGCCGGTCTTATAACCTTACCATCTTTATCCAGAAATACCGATCCGTGCATCTGTCCGGAAAGACCTATAGCTGAGATATCGCCGGGGTCTATATTTGATGAACCCAGTACTTCTTTTACTGTACCGACTGTTGCTTCCCACCAGCTGTCGGGGTCCTGCTCCGCCCAGCCAGGTTTCGGGGTATCCATGGGATACTCTTTTGTGGCCGAGGAAATCAATTTACCATTTCTGTCTATAAGAATACATCTGGTAGAAGTTGTACCGATATCAAAACCCATAAGATATTCCATTGGCTCTCCCGTTTCCATAAATTTATAATTAAAAAGCTAACCTCATATTCCAGTAAGAATAAAAATTTATAATATAATCTTTTTTTATAAATCTATAATTTGAAATATTTCTACCTGTTTATAAAATTTTATCTATATTCCTGCATAGCCTCGATCATGGCTATTACATTCTCAAATGGGACATTTGCCTGTATATTATGTATGCCGCTAAAGACAAACCCGCCGCCGGGGCTGAATACCTCTATAAGTCTTCTTACCTGGTCTTTTACTTCAGAAGGTGTTCCCAGGGGAAGTGTCTTCTGGGTATCTACCCCCGCTCCCCAGAATGTTATATGGTCCCCATATTCTTTCTTTAATCTGGCAGGGTCCATCCCCTTTGCTGATATCTGAACAGGGTTTAGTATCTCAAAGCCTGCATCTATAAAGTCAGCTATCATATCAAAGATAGCCCCGTCTGTGTGTATGAAGCACTTCCAGTCTGTATTATTGTGTATCCAGCTGTTTATCTTTTTATGGAATGGCTTATAAAGCTCCCTGTAGGTATCAAGTGATGCAAAAGTAGTTGTCTGGGTCCCAAAATCTGTGCCGGTAATCATCGCTACATCTATTAGATCTCCCAGCTCTTTATTTATCCTTTTGTAGTTTTCAAGTGAAATTTCAGCCTGCCTTGTAAATATTTCCTTTACATAGTCCTTCCTTGCAAAGGTAGAGATGTACCATTCTTCTATATCCCTTATTCCCCTGGGGTCCTTAAGCCCCGGGCCCGGGACAAATGCAATATCGCCAAAACCGGAGCTCCATCCGCTGGCAACTACTGCGTAGTCTTTGTTCTTTCTTAGCTCTACGGCCCTCTCTTTTAGATATTGGATATCACTCTGGTCAAGCAGGCTGAATTCTTCTATATTGTCTTTTGGGTCAAGTTTATCTTCTTCTATGGGTTTCTGTCTTATTATGGAATCAAAGAAAAAACCTTTAGCAGGCATTTTGGCGCTGGGGGGACAATTTTTGTCACCCTGGGGA